>PAQG01000033.1 GCA_002709645.1 Acidimicrobiaceae bacterium | reverse complement strand
TGATTTTAAACTTGCGAAACGTTTGCCGGGTAGTTCTCTTTCTCATTGGGATGAATGGTAGAAGGCTAATTTCTTCTAACGGGCATGTAGTAATTGATTCCCGGTTTTCAGGCAAACCTTTCTGTCTCTTTTCTGCGATTGCGTGCCCACGCGTGTGACTCATCCGCTGATGCCCATTGAATAGCGTTATCTATCAATTTTCGGAACAGTGGCTCAGCATACTGGCCGGGGCCATCGCCGAACTGTAAGTAAGCTACTGGTGAATTACCTGCATGTTTGACCCAGCCGACGTAATTACTTGATGGTGGATGCTCCCAACCTTCGTTGCTGTAACCATTTCCTCGTATCGCTAAATTAGCTGAGTGAAAATTAGTTGACTCAAAGATGTGATTTGATCTGAGGATAGGTTCTACATTTTCTTCAAGTACTGGTGCTAGATAAAGTTCATCTGTGAATTGAAAAGTTTCTGGTATCCCTTCCACTATCGGGTGATTTTTATCAACGACCTTAATTGTGTGGGTGACATCATGGCGAAAGCCGGAGTCGGGATATTCAATATTGTCAAGAGTGCCAGGTTGGTAATGAAAGCGCCCTCCGACAACATGTGCCCATTCTTCCCAGGTTGGCCAACTGGCGATGGCATGGTGGAGAAAGACCATTCCCTTTCCCATTTCTAGAAGATCGCGACATCCATTTTTGTACCATTCTGGAGGGTCATGAAATGCGATTGGGGAACTTTCACGTGTGGTTTCTGATGAACGGTTGAATTCGATTCCAGGCATGTCGTACATGACAAAAACATCCCAATCCTTAGACGTGTCTGGACTGAAAAGGTATTGCGCTGCCGGTTGTTCAACATGCGTGTACTCGGTGACGCTGCTTTGATCATTGAGAACGAGATCATCAAAAATTTCGAAGAAATTATCTTTTTTAAATGGGTGACCTTTGGTTACTAATAGCACTCGTGTCATTAGAGAAACATAGCTTTCAATAGGCGTAGGTGGCAAGATTCAAGTAGCGTCATAAGCATGCAAGACCCATCTGTGATGCCTGAGAAAATAGTTGCTTTACTTGAAGCTAATGGGGCTTCTGAGGTTACGGTCTCTGGGTATGAGCCTATGACTGGTGGCTATTCAAGACTTATGGCACGTTTTGAAGCCTCATTTTCAATCAACGGAAATCAAGAAAGTGGATCATACGTCCTTCGAGGTGACCCGCCGGAAGGTCAAGCGATAATTGAAACTAACCGTTCACAGGAATTTGCTGTAATTCAAGCTGTTTCCCCGTATCTCAATACTCCTAAGGCGCGTTTTCTGGATGCAGATGGTGCCATTATTGGTACCCCGGCACTCGTTATTGACTTCACAGAAGCTGAGTCAACGTTGCCTTGGATTGAAAAGAATGGCGCTTCTACCCTTCCTCTAAAGCTTGCTGAGTTATCTGGGGCGATGCATACCATCCCCGTTGAGAAATTACCCGACATTCTTGCAAGACCAGTTTCGGGTGACCCGTTAACTGACCAGATCTTGATGTGGAAACAAACCGCAACTAATCATGTGGAACATTTGCCTATCTTTCGGTATGTAGCTACTTGGTTGGACAAGAACAGGCCACCTCCTGTTCCCGTTTCACTTGTCCACCATGATTTTTCTACTGCAAATATGATGGTTGACGAGAATGGCGATCTTGTCGTAATTGATTTTGAGCTCGCAACAGTTGGTGATCCTAGAGAAGATCTGGGGTATTTCAAGGCTTACGCTCAAGCGGCACCACCGGATTTAATTGATGAGAACCCGGAGATGTTTCTTAACCGGTACAGAGAAGTCACCGGATTTACTGAAGAACAAGTGAACCCGATAGTAATGACCTATTTTCTTGTCCTTGGCGTGATTGGAGTTGTAAGCCAAATCTCTAATAGTGGGTCTGCTATGGCGAGAGGTGAAACATCATCTACGGGTATTGCATTCAATTTGGATAACTTGCTTTTTGGACAAGCTGCTTGGATGTCAGCGACTGAAGCTTTAGAAGCAGCATTAGATGGAGAGGTGAAATAATGCTAACTCAACCCACTACGGACAAGATTCTGCTCGCGATAGCTAATGATCTGAATGCAGTCGTGCTCCCAGCCGTTGACGATGAACAAGCAAAAGTTCTTCTCGGTCAGATTGACCAATTGCTTAGGCGTTTAAGTCGGAGAAGCGCTACTGAAATCGCTTGGATGACAGAAGAGATAAACGCAATCAACGAAGTACTTGGGAGAGAAGACAGAGAAGTTACGAGCCTTTTATTGGCTGATGTTGCCGCTGAATATTCGGAAGCTTCTGGGGCTTTAGGTGATGCAATTGATGAGGCTTTCGCTGCCAATGATGAAGATATGATAAAGAAGTTAAAGAATCTACTCTCTTTACGGATAGAGAAGGAGCAGGAGATTCTCGGTCAACTGGACTTGGTGGGAAGAGGGTAAATTTATTATGAGAACAAAAGTTAGGAGTTTGAATGTTTGATTTCAAGGGAAAAACGGTTTTAATCACCGGAGCTAGTTATGGACTCGGTGAACAATTTGCTTATGCGTTTGCTGATGCCGGAGCAGATTTGGTACTTACCGCGCGTTCGGAAGAATTAGTTGAAAATGTTGGTGCTTTGTGCAGAGAAAAGGGAAGTAGCGTAACAGTCGTCTATGGTGATGTCTCCGTAGAGGACGATGTAATAAATGTTGTGAATCAAGGTATAGCCAATCATGGAAGCATTGATGTTCTCGTTAACAATGCCGGTATCGCTGATATGCGTGGTTTAGCGCCTGAGCATTTTGATAGCGAAACATTTAACCGGATCGTGTCGGTGGATCTTGTTGGAGCTTTTTACTATGCACGTGAATGTGGCCGAAACATGCTTGAAAATGGTTCAGGTGCAATTGTAAATATTGGTTCCATACTTGGAAATGGTGGAAGCGAAAATGGGGTTATTGCCTATAGTGCCGCAAAGGGTGGCCTCAGGAATATGACACTTCAACTTGGGACGGAATGGGCTGATCGAGGGGTCCGCGTGAATTCGGTATCTCCTGGGTTCATAGTCACTGAAATGACAAGGCCCGCACTTGAAGCTTTAGGAATGGACAAGTGGATTGCTAGCCGGACTCCGATGCGGCGGGTAGGTGAAACTATTGAGGTAACGAACGCCGTAATGTTCCTTGCATCTGATCTTGCCAGTTATATCACCGGTGTTGACCTACTTGTTGATGGTGGAACAAATGCCAGCAATGGGACTTTCCAGATTCCACCTATACATCACGAGTGGAATAAAGATTCGTTAATGATTCCATCAGCATACGAACCCGTTCAACCTCGCCCAGATTGGTATCAGGCTTTGGAAGACGGAGTTCCTGGAGTGCATTACCCACTCCCCGAGGAGTGACCAGTTCACAAAATCGATCTAAGGCAATTACCGAGCCATTAGAAGCCATTCCTGCACGAGCATGGGTAGTTTTATTTGTCTGCTCTGCCTCAATGTTCCTTCTCTTAATGGATAGTGCAGCAATGTTCGTTGGTTTCCCCTTTATTGAGGAAAGGTTTAGCGCTACTACATCAAGAACAACTCTTTCCTGGATCGTGACAGCGCTTTTCATATTTATGGTTTCTTCCCTATTGATCGCTGGTCGAGCAGCTGATCGGTTTGGGAGAAGGAAAGTGTTCTTGATAGGTCTTGGCCTGTATGGGATAGCTGGAATTGCTGGCGGTTGTATTCCGGTAGTCTGGGTTTTAATAATAACGAGATCATTGCAAGGGATAGCTATTGCGATGCTTTCTCCAAGTGGTTTGGCAATGAGCCTTAAAGAATTCCCACCTAGCCGCCGAGCCTATGCTTTTGGAGTTTGGGGAACTATTGGGGCAGTGACAGGTTTATGTGGCAGCCCGTTAGCCGCTGGCATGGTTGAATTTTTCAATTGGCAAGCCATTTTTATATTTACTGGTATTTTTTCATTAGCGATACTCGTAGCGGGTTTGATCACACTGAGCGACGAACAAGAATTTGGAGATCAAACACCCATTGATCTTTTATCTGCAATTTTGGCGACTATATCCGTAGCAGGTTTAACTTTATTTCTTGTGCAAGGTCAAGAGTGGGGTTTCATGTCATTCAAAACAATGATCTGTCTCTTCGCGTTTCTAGCTACATTGCCTCTGTTCGTACACCGTAATAGAACCCAAGCTCATCCGTTGTTTCCTAAAGCTATTTTTTCTCAGCGTTCATTTACGATAGGATGCGCCGGTTCGGCTCTTTCTCAAATTTCTTTCTTTTCTATTTTCTTCGGACTTCCCCTATATATGCGTGAAGTTTGGGAGTGGTCGCCTTTACGAATTGGTTTTGCTCTTATCCCATTGAACATCGTCCCATTATTAACCGCTGCAATTGCTGGGAAAATTGTTGATCAACGTGGCCCCCGGTCAATGATCGTCTTTGGAGGGATATGGAGCGGAACATGTTTTGTCATGATGGGTTTCTTCCTTATGGACCCTGGGTATGCCTATTTAGCTTCGGGGCTATTTGTTTCAGGTTTGGGATTAATGGCCATAGGGAATAACACAACAATAGCGACGCTCTTAGATATTGACGATGCTCTTTTAGCTAGTGCCAGTTCAGCTTCGTATACAGCGCGTCGGCTTGGATCAGCCCTAGGTGCAGTGTTAACTGCTTCTATTGTTGGAAACAGAGTTGGAGATGATTTTAAGGATGTTTATATTTGGGTCTGGATTTTAGGCGCGGTGTCATACTTCATCGGATCAATTATCACATATCTTTTTTATCCAAAACGCCTTTCGGACATTTGATTAGCTGATTTAAAGTTGCAGTTCTACCCGTACCAGAATTTGAGGTACGGTTGAGCATGGGAAAAAAACGAATTGTTATAACAGGAGCTAGTCGAGGAATCGGACTTGAGATGGCCAGAATCCTCATAAGCCAAGGCCATACAGTCTTCGGTGCGGTACGAAATCCGGAAGGCGCCTCAGACCTTCATGACGCTGGGCCAGCAGGGGTTCTGAAATTAGATATCGGAGATCAAGAATCAATAAGTAACTTCTGTGAAGAACTTGCGAGCGAAACAGACTCTTTAGACATACTGGTCAACAACGCTGGTATTACGAGCAATGATCTTGGCGCTGACAGGAGACAGTGCAACCCTTGGCAAATTGATCCGGCGATTGTATTAGAAGAAACAAGAATCAATGCGTTGGGGCCAATGATGATCACAAGAGGGTTAGTTGCTCTTCTTGAATCGGGAGACAACCCAGTTGTTCTCAATACGTCATCACAACTTGGTTCAATGGTAGTAGGGGCCATGATGCCTTTTGATGTTGCATACAACGTTTCTAAAGCAGCTGTGAACATGATTACTGTTATGTCAGCTTCAACGAATAAAAATATTGCTTTCGTAGCGTTGCATCCTGGTTGGGTAAAAACAGATATGGGCACAGATGCTGCAGAATTAGAAGTGCCAGAAGCAGCAAACGCTATCGTTAACTCATTAATGTCTCTAACAATTGAGGATTCGGGCCGTTTCATTCGTTGGGATGGCACTGACCACCCTTGGTAGAAAAATGTCTGTTAAACAACTTTGGAGATATCCAGTTAAATCCCTTCAAGGAGAGCAACTAGATTCCACAGAATTATCTGATGCTATTCCTGGAGACCGAGTCTGGGGAATCATTGACCTTGAAACAAACCTGCTCCTCTCAGCAAAACGAGTACCGAAACTCTTGGAGGGTCACGCTCGCATTATTGGCGATCACTGCATCATTACGATTGGTCGTAATGAGATAAGTAGTCAGGAACCTAATGTTGATGAGAAATTATCTAACTGGCTGGGAAGAGATGCCATGCTTATTCAACCGGTATCAGGTGAAACGAGAAGCATTGAGATCGAGTGGGATGATGGAAGTGTTGAAACACCGGAAGATCCAAATATCTTTGAGTTCTCTACATCGCCTGGCTGGTTCTTTGATTCAAGTTCAAGCCTGCATTTGATTGGGACAGCGACCCTTGATTTACTAGAAAAACGAGTGGGGAAAGGTTCCGGAGATGTTCGCCGGTTTCGCCCAAATATCGTTGCACAAACTGATGAGCCATTTGAGGAAAATAATTGGGTTGACAAAGACTTACTTATCGGTTCTACAGAAATCCATGTGAAGAAAAGAACCGACCGGTGCATTGTTATTACAAGAGCCTTTGATAAATACGAGTCGTCTCGAGCTACGTTACGATATCTTGCTGAAAATCATGATCGTGAAGCTGGGATAAGCATGAATCCCGTTAAAGCGGGTTTAATTAGCGTGGGTGATCAAATAGAAATCTGCTAGTTGCTATTCAAATTGCTTTCGGACTTCAGGATTAGTGACAAATACAGGCAAGCTATCACCTGAAGCTCCAAGGGTCGCTCCCCCATCTACTACCAGAGTTTGTCCAGTAATGTACTGAGCGCGTTCAGAGAGGAGGAACAGCACGGCGTCTGCGATGTCTTCTGGTTCTGCCCTGCGTTGAAGAGGTATTTTCTTAGATGCTTCTTCTAAATCGTTTTTACCGGCTCTCGGCGTTTTGACAGTTCCTGGTGCAACAACATTTACGCGAATTCCGTATTGCCCCCATTCAGCAGCCATTGTCCGAGATAACGATTCAAGTCCTGCTTTTGCCGCTCCATAACCAGCAAGAAGAGGAACTGCCCTTGTCGCAATAGATGAGATATTAACTATTGAACCTGATTGTGAAGCATCAATCAATGCTGAAGCAATACGCTGACAGCTAACTAATGCATATCTAAGATTCCGTGAAAGGATTCTATCGAAAGTTTCCAGTTGGTAATCCTTGGCTCGGCTCCAATCCGTGATACCTGCACCACCAACTACATTCACGAGATGCTCTATTGGTCCTGATTCAGTGATCACTTGGTCAAGAGCATCAGCGAATGCTTTATCCTCTGTAACATCAGCTACTTGAACATGTATATGCTTACCGTGTTCAGCTCCTTCGGCAATTACTTCCTCAGCATGTTTCTCGTCAACGGTGATTACAGCTACCTCTGCTCCGGCAGTGAGGAGACTCATAGTAACTGCTGACCCTATGCCGCCTCCAGCGCCTCCGATAACAAGAGCTCGTTTCTCATTTAAACCTAAGCTTGGTACGTCACCCACGATCGTAGATTAGCTGTATTGCCCCGAGTGGTCCATCTTGCTCGGGCAGCAAAAGAAATACTCCGCTGATGGTGGTCTTGTCCAACGGCTTCTCTAAGCTCATCATGTGGAGTTAATAATTGTCCGTCACGGAAGACCAGTTCGTATTGAAGGAGCTGACGGAATAGCCGATCCGGAACTCGCCCCAATCGGGTTAAAACAAGCTGAAGCAGTCGCAAATTATCTAGAGCAAACACATATTGATTTAATCGTGTCTTCCCCTTTGTTGCGCGCACGCCAAACAGCTGCCCCATTGATGGAACGTCTTGGTCTTGAAGCTGTTATCGTTCCTGATCTCGCAGAAATAGACAGAGATAGTGATACCTATGTTCCAATGGAGGAATTAAAAGCAGATGGCGGTGAAGAATGGCAAGCGATAATTGATGATCCTGACAGCATGCATGGGGACGTTGATATGGAAGCGTTCTCGCAAAGAGTCCATTCTGCTTTCGAGAACATTATTTCTGAAAATTCAGGCCGGACTGTGGTCGTTTTCTGTCATGCAATGGTGACTATGTGCTTTCTCCAAAAAATGCTGGGTTATGAAGACAAGTATGGGATACGGGTTGATTACGCTGGAATAACTCGGGTACAAGCTTCAAGAAATGGGGCTCGATCTATACGTTCCGCTAACGAGACCATGCATCTTGGGGAGAGCTTTATTCTTAGTCCATAACAGGATTTTCTTTTTTCAACTTCGTAAACATGAAGTTTTCCTAAACCAAGGGTAGTTTGGCCTAATGCAAGCAGCGTTAATCACAGCAAAGGAAACAATTGAATTCGTTGATTTTGATGACCCATACCCTGACTCTGACCAAATAGTGGTTGATATAACTTACTGTGGTATTTGCGGAACAGATATACATGCTTTTCAAAGCGAGGGTCCAGCTTGGCCTTCTACTTGTGGCCATGAATGGACGGGGTATGTCTCAAAGAAAGGTGATACAGTCAATCGATTATCTGACGGTGATCGGGTCGTTATAGCTGTTCCGCCCTCTTGCGGCCAATGTTCTGCTTGTCATGTTGGGCAGATGGAAAAATGTCAAACCGTGCTGGCGGCGACCGTTGGTAGAGGCCAATTTGCAACACCTCATGGAGGCTTCGCTAAACAGCTTGCTATCCATCATGGAAGAGCTGTTCTTGCGAATCCGGATTTAAGTGATGAACAAGCGGCACAGATTGAACCAGCAGCTATTTGCTTCCATGCAGTTCGGACGAATACACCAATGCTGGGCGAAACTGCTGTCATACAAGGTGCCGGCCCAATTGGTTTAAGTACATTGCAATGGGTTCGTGTTGCTGGGGCTGGGACGATCATTGTTGTTGAGCCAAATGAAAAACGGAGGGCGCTCTCTTTAGCTTTAGGTGCGCATCATGCTGTTGATCCTTCTTCAGCGAGAGAATTTATCTCTGATCAAACTAGTGGGCTGGGAGCTGACATTGTTTATGAATGCGCTGGCATACCGGCTACTGTTCAGTCAGCAGTTGACCTTGCTCGAAGAGGCGGTAGGGTCGCACTTATTGGATTGGCACTAGGTGATGCCCCCATTACCCCTCGGCAATGGTTGATTAAAGAAATTCAGGTTACAGCTGCGCTTGGATATACCCACGAAGAATTTGATATGGCTATGGGTTATGTCGCTGATGGCCGTGTTGACCTTGATGTCCTCCATTCCGGAACCGTTGACTTGTTAGATATCAATGCAATTTTTGATGAACTTTCAACTGGGGTGACTGAACATACGAAAGTCCTCGTTAAGCCATAGGAGCATCTTTTGGATATTGAATTTTGGGTTGATCCTATATGACCGTGGTGTTGGGTGACGGCTAGGTGGGTCGTTGATGGAGTGCAGCCAGAGCGTGATATTAAAGTCACATGGCAACCGATAAGTCTCTATTTTAAAAATGAACCTGATGAGGGTAATCCACGGTTTGCTTGGTATGAACGATCACATAACTTACTTCGGGTGATGGAATCTATCCGTGCCGAAGAAGGAAACAAGGCTGTCCAAGATTTTTACTGGGAACTTGGCCGCAAGATTCACCATGATAAGAACTTCATGGATTTTGTTTTAGCGGATGTTCTGAACACGATTGGCGTCAGCAGTAACTATGTCTCTGCTTATGATAATCCAGACTTTGATGAAGAAATACGTAAACGCATGGCTAGGGGTATTGAGTTAGCTGGGGAAGATATTGGCACGCCCATCATTGCATTTGATGATCCCCAAGGTCAAAGAGTGGGGATCTTTGGCCCGGTCATAACACGAGTTCCCGAGGGGAATGAAAGCGTTAAATTGTGGGACAGTGTGGTTACCTTAACGACAACGCCAGGTTTTTGGGAATTGAAACGAACCCGAACAGAAAAACCAGAGTTTGGTGGAAGACCGTAATGGTTGATGATGTGAAACTTCTACAATGGGATATAGGTGTGTGAAAGTGAGTTTTAATGAAAATCCCTGAACGACTGCGAATAACTTCTTCTCCAAAGATGATTTACGAAGCTGGGAGGAAATCAATGGCTTTAGATGACAAAATAGCGGTCGCAGAAACCATTTATCTCTATGCAATGGGAATTGATACGAAAGACTTTGTCCTTTACCGTTCTATCTTTGCTGACAATGTTGAAATTGATTTCTCTTCTTATGAGGGTTCATCCGTTACCGAACCAAGTCAGTTAACTGGAGACAAGTGGGTGAGGAGAGTACAGCCGCTCTTTACTGGATTAGCAGCTACACAACATTCAATGACTAATCCTATGGTTTCAATCAATGGTGATAGCGCAACCTGTCGAATGTATATGCAAGCCCATCACGTATATGAACCAGATAAGGAGGGATCTTGGTTCACTTTAGGTGGTTATTATGATGACACGCTCATACGAAGTGACGCCTCTCCGACTGGTTGGCTGCTTGATGGTGTCAAACTTACAATTCTGTGGAGAAAAGGCGATGAGTCCATCATGGCTATCGCTAGAGAAAAAGGGCGTAAATCCTTAAGTATGTAGTTGCTTTTCTCTTGCGATATTTATGTCTAGCTAATTTGCTCTCTTACTATTTAGACGTATCTTACCTTGGTGCCTAGTATTTCTAAGAAACATGGAGGATTAATGACAGGTAGGAAATTTGATTTTAAAACTGAACTAGATGAGATGCATCGCTCAGTCCTCAGCGTACTTCCAGAGAAATTATTGGATCTTACAGATATTTCTGTAACACGAGCAGGGCTTGATGCCCTAATGGAACAAATGCCTTCAGCGGAGATTCCGTCAAATATCTCCGTTGAAGATATCCATGTTCCGGGTATTGATGGCGACCCTGATGTTTTGGTACGAGTGTATAAACCGGTATCGCTTCCAGCTGATGCTCCTGGCTTGCTATGGATCCATGGCGGTGGGATGGTGCTTGGTTCTGTTGACATGGATGATGATCTCTGTCCAGATATGGCAGAGCAGCATCAATGTGTCGTAGTTTCCGTTGATTATCGTCTCGCCCCGGAAAATCCGTATCCTGCGCCTTTGCATGATTGCTACGCTGCTCTGAAATGGTTTGCCGAGAACGCAAACGACTTAGGGGTTTCTTCTGAAAGAATCGCTATTGGTGGTGCCTCGGCAGGTGGAGGGCTTGCCGCTGGGACAGCATTAATGGCCAGAGACAATGGGGGTCCTAATCTTATTTTTCAATTACTAGTCTTCCCAATGCTTGACCATCGGAATGAGACTCCTAGCAGTTTTGGGGTCACTGACACAAGGGTTTGGAATCGCGAGGCTAATCTTGCGGGGTGGGCTGCATATCTTAATGGGGTGGAACCAGTTCCTTCCTATGCTTCGCCAAGTATCGCTGACAACCTTTCTGATTTGCCGCCCGCATATATCAATGTCGGGACACTTGACATTTTCATTGATGAAGATATTGAATATGCGCAACGTTTGTCGCAGGCGGGAGTTCCAGTGGAGTTACATGTTTATCCGGGTGCCTTCCATGGTAGTAATGGATTCGTTGCTGAATCACCGTTGTCCATTAGATGGGGAGCGGATCAACGTGGCGCTTTGGAAGAAGCACTTAACCCTAAAACCTGAACCACTTACTGACTCTGCTTATGGATATCCGCATTTTTACTGAACCGCAGCAAGGCGCTGGCTACCAGAGACTCTCTAAACTCGCGCTCCATGCTGAAAATTTGGGATTTGATGGCTTCTTCGTGAGTGATCATTATCACGTAATGGGTGATGCGAATCCAAGAATGGGTCCAACTGATGCGTTGATAACTTTAGCTGGTTTAGCACGCGATACTGAGAAGATACGACTCGGGACACTTGTCTGCTCATCAACGTTTAGAAAACCCGGTCGGCTGGCGGTGATTAGCGCCCAAGTTGACCAAATGTCGCAGGGGCGTTTAGAACTTGGAATCGGCGCTGGGTGGTTTGACCGTGAACATCACGCTTTGGGGGTTGAATTCCCTTCCTTGAAGCAACGCTTTGATGTCATGGAAGATCAACTCGAGATCCTTCGTTTATTTCGCGATACTCCCTCAGAGGAGTCATTTGATTTTGAGGGGAGAACCGTAACTCTTAAAGCTTGCCCTTCTCTCCCCAAGTCAGTTCAGAACCCCGGTATCCCGATTATTATTGGAGGTGGCGGCCCTAAACGAACACCAAATTTAGCTGCCCGTTTCGCTGCGGAATTTAACTGCGCCTTCGGATCACCTGATACGTTCAAAGAACAGACTGAACGCGTATCCCAAGCATGTGAATCTATTGGTCGTGATCCTGAGAGTCTTGTTTTTTCTGTGGCTCAGGTGGTATGCGTTTCCGATTCAGAGAAAGAGTTTTCTAAACGTGCTGAGCGAATCGGCCGCAACCCATCCGAACTCAGAGAAAATGGTGTCGCTGGTATGCCTGAAGAGGCGGTTGAACGAATACTGGCTTTTCAGGAATCCGGAGCGACCCGCATATATCTTCAAGTACTTGATGAGGGCGACCTAGATCATGTTACTTTCATTGCTGAAGCAATAATCCCTCTCTTAAAGAATGGAGCCACTGATGCCTGATTTGTCTGGAAGGGTTTTCATTGTCACTGGTGGTAATGGAGGTATTGGTTTGGGTATGGCTGAAGGTATAGCTGCTGCCGGTGGCTCTATTGCCGTTTGGGCTCGGAACGAGACAAAAAATGCAAACGCTATAGAAACGTTAGAGAAATTAGGGGTAAGTGCAAAGGCCTACGTTTGTGATGTGAGTTCGGAATCAATGGTTCTCGAAACCATGGCTGAAACTGTCACCGATTTCGGAAGGATCGATGGTTTGTTCGCTAATGCGGGAAGGCCTGGAACCGGAACACCCTTTCTGGATTTGACTCTTGAAGAATGGCAAAAAGTTATGGCAGTGAATCTTGATGGTGTTTTTCTCTGCTTGCGAGAAGCCGCTAAGCAGATAATCTCTCAAGGGTCAGGTGGGAGCCTTGTAGCTGTTTCTTCAACCTCGGCAGTACATGGGGCGGCTGGAAACGAAGCCTATGGAACAGCGAAGACGGGAGTTACGGGATTGGTCCGAGCTCTCGCTGTTGCTTTAGCGAAACACCAGATCAGGGTCAATGCTTTGCTCCCTGGTTGGACAGTGACTGAACTTGCTGAACCTGCTTTTAAGAATGACCGTTTCCGTGACATAACGACAAAAAGGACTCCTGTACGCCGCTGGGCTGACCCAAGTGAATTCAGAGAAGTTGGGGCTTTTCTCGCAGACCCGACGCAAACATTCCACACGGGTCAACAAGTATGCCTTGATGGCGGGTACACAATTTTTTAACATCTGTGCCTGAAATCACAGGATATTTACCTGCCGTTTCACTGACTTTGAGTTAGTTTCGCCTACGGTAGGACTCTATGTCTGAAACTACCAAGCGGGGTTCGACACGTGATGCTCTCGCCGTAACTGCATTTAGGAGGCTATACTTCGGATCTTTTCTATCGGGTATTGGGCGATGGATGCAAACAGCAGCTTTGGGAGTTCTCGCGTGGGAGATAAGTGGCTCAAGTGAGTATTTAGGTGCGATCATTTTTGCGAATCTGGGTCCGCTTGCATTATTAAGTCTTCTTGGTGGTTCGTTAGCTGATACGGGTAATAGGAGGAAAATTCTTTTCCTCACCCAAGTTTGGCAATTAGCGTGGACTGTCGTTCTCGCGGTTAATGTCGCTGATGGAGAAATAAGTCAGAGAACTCTTCTACTTATCGTTTTCATTATTGGTTTAGGACAGGGAATTTACGCCCCGACATTCACTTCAGTGATTCCAGAATTAGCTGGGAGGAAGAATCTGCAAGCTGCAGTGGCGTTGAATTCTATGTCAATGAATGGTGCTCGGGTTGTAGGTCCAGCTTTGGGCGGTTGGCTTACCAGTAGGTTTGGCTTTGCGGAAGTGTTCAGTCTTAATGCTGCCACTTACCTGTTTGTTTTGGCAGCTATTGCATTTACCCGAATCCCTCCAGCTTCTGCAGAACCTCGTAACTTGGGCGATCGGCTTTTCGGTGGTTTTAAAATAGCGAGGAGAGCTCCACAGGTAGGGAGACCATTAGTTTTAATGTCGTTGTTTTCCTTTTTCTGCCTTCCGTTTATAGGGCAGTTGCCAGCGATAGCGGAAGTCAATATGGGTATTGATGCAAAGAGCACACAGTATGGTTGGTTCTTTGCCATGTTTGGATTCGGGGCGTTATTTGGCGCTTCTCTGGTTGGCACCGTTCTTCTTCAAGCAAGACGTGACCTTCTCATACGTTTTTCCCTTATCTCTTTTGGAGGAACATTGGCTTGGCTGGTTTTCCTACGCTCGATTGAAGTTGGCTATTTCGCTATTTTCTTTGTTGGTTTGTGCTATTTGATTTTGCCTACGACGTTAAGCACTTACTGGCAGGAACATGTTGATGAGAATATTCGGGGGCGCATCGCAGCGATTTGGGTGCTTTCCTTTGGAGGGACAGTTCCATTTGGGAATTTAATAGCTGGACCTGTAATTGAAGCTACTTCTTTATCAACGGTCTTGTATTCGAGCGCTGTGATAGCTGTCTTGCTTGGTGTTTTATTCCGACTGAAACCAGGCCCTGTTATTGGGGAGGAAATTCTCTCAGAAGTCGGATCTAATTAGTTTCCGGTTCATTCATATAATCCCTGTAGTAGGTAATGCAACCATCTTTGACTCGGTAGACGCCAACACCTTCCCGGTATCCGTTGTCCGAGGTAAATGACCACTGTGCCCAAGCAGTGTGATCATCTCCTGCAAGTTCTTCGAGACGAAATTTGCCATTAATTGAACCCACGACCGTATTCATTTTCACTAGGAAGTCATATATTTCAGATCGGCCAGTAAAAGTTCCGAATATTGGATCGTCAAAAATCGCATCTTCAGAAAACATATGTGCAGTGAGGGTGTAATCCCCTGAATCCTGATTGGACCAAAATTCTTTTAATACCTCGTAGGCTTTCCCTCCCATACTGCTTCCTTTCTAATAATTGGCTACGTTTCCCACTAGTTAACTTGTTTGTCGTGACCCTCCCAGTATGGGGCACGAAGTTTATATTTTTGGAGTTTCCCTGTCGCTGTTCGAGCAAGTTCATCTCTGATTTCAATTGATGTGGGGCATTTGTAGTGGGCTAGTTTCTCACGACAATAAGAAATTAGCTCTTCTTCGGAAACGTCGCCTTCAGCGACAACGAGCGCTTTAACTGTTTCCCCCCACTTCTCATCGGGAACTCCAATTACAGCAACTTCCGTGACCTGCTCATGAGAGAAAAGAACGTCTTCAACTTCAATTGATGAAATATTTTCACCACCTGAAATAATGACATCTTTTTTTCGATCGGCGATCGTAATGTAATTCTGCTCATCTATATATCCACCATCACCTGTGTGGAACCATCCGGCTTGGATTGCCTCATCTGTAGCTTCGGGTTGTTCCCAATATCCTTTTAGAACATGATTTGAACGAGCACAGATTTCTCCATCATCGGTTACTTGGAGGCTAACTCCTAATGCTGGAGCACCTGCTCGACCAAGAAGTTTCGCTCGTTCTTTACTTGAAAGCCCATCCCATTCTGATCTACCGCGAGACATCGTAAGGAGTGGAGCGGTTTCCGTTAACCCATAAATTTGAATAAATTCCCAATTGAGCTCGGTCTCAACTCGTTCAATTATTGATGTGGGAGGTGGAGCACCAGCGACGACGATTCGCGTACGACCTGAACCGGGCACTGGGCCTTCCCATTCATTCGCAGCCTCAAGGATCGCAGCGACAACTGCTGGAGCACCGCACAAAAGTGTCACGCCATGATCTTCAATTCTCTTTAGAATCTCATACCCATCGACTTTACGTAGCACAACTTGAGGGACTCCCATCGCAGTAAGCGCAAAAGGCATTCCCCACCCGTTGCAATGGAACATTGGGAGTGTGTGGAGGTATACGTCACGGTCACTCACTCCCGTTTGCCATCCAAAAATAGCTGCATTTGTCCATAGCATTCTGTGCGTCATTTCAACGCCTTTTGGTCGGGCAGTGGTTCCACTGGTGTAATTGATCGTCGCTGTTGCATCTTCATCAAATTCCCATGGCGATGGTTCTCCACTCTTGAAAAGAATGTTGTCTGATTCATCGCCTAACGTAAGAAAATGCTTTACGTCAAGTCCTTCAAGGGACTCTCGAAGCTCAGGATCAACCAGTAGAACTTCTGCACCACTGTGGTTAATGATGTAACTAATTTCTTCACGATTAAGTCGAAAATTTATTGGGACGCCTACCCGACCCCACGCTGCTGTCCCAAACAAAAATGCCAACATGCGAGATGCATTATGAGAAACAAGAGCGACTCGACCACCTTGCTTTACTCCCAACTCTTCAAGGCCTTTCGCCATCGCTTTCGCTTTGTCAGCAAATTGCTGATATGTCAGATCAGGAAGTGGTTGTGCTGGCTGGTCAGGTTCATCAATAATACCTGTCCTGTTCCCATACACTAATCGTGCTCTGTCTATGTGGTCTCTTATTGTCAATGGAACAAACAAGGGTGTGTCCTTCTCTCGTGTTCCTTTTTAGTTCAGAAACTTTCGACATAAAAATTTCATTAACTAGTAGTAGTTAAATTCTGAATTAAATGCATTCTAGACAGTTGAACAAAATGTTCTTTGCTAACGATTCCTAGCCATTCTTGGTAGATTTGATTAAATGAACGCACCAAACATTCTTCTTATTGTTGCTGATCAAGAGCGCCAAAGGGACTGGATTCCAAAGGATTTTTCCTTACCTGCTCGACAGCGCCTCATTGATCAAGGTCTTGAATTCACACGTTACTATACGCATACTTCTCCCTGCTCTCCTGCACGAGGTACCTTATTCACTGGCCAATATCTTCCCGTACACGGAGTAACGGAGAACTGCATCATGCCTGCTAACGGGGAACTGTCCACTGATGCGCAGACGCTTGGGAAACTCTTCAGAGAAAAAGGCTACTACACGGGCTATAAGGGCAAATGGCATCTGGCTCCTGATGCTTTTCCAGATATGGATGCGTATGGATTTAGTGACTGGGAAGGTAACGATAAAGCCTTTTGGGGTCAAGCTGGAAGTGGAGTTGAATTCGATGAGCCGATAGCACGATCTGCAGCAAGTTGGATTAAGGACCGCAAAGACGAAACTGCTCCGTGGTTTCTTTCAGTAGGGCTTGTAAACCCACATGACATTATGTGGTTTCCGATGGATCAACCCTGGTATCGGGAGCAAAATAGCGAGAAGGTAGCTGCTCTTCGGGAGAGATACAAAGGTTACGACTGGGGGCGCGAAGACCCATTGCCTGCTTTTGATTTGCCGTACGAAGAATGGTTCAATGAACTTCCCGAAAATTTCCATGATGATCTTCACACTAAACCAGATGTGCATAGACGATTCATGCATGGAATGTCAAAGTCCAATGGGTATCTTGACCCAAATGACCACGGGAAGTGGTTACGGTTGCTCGATTATTACCTGAAGTTACATCAAATGAGTGATGAGAGTCTTTCTTTAATACTTGGTGCACTTGATGAAACGAATGCTTGGGACGACACGATCGTTATTTTCACCGCGGATCACGGTGATCAATGCGGGTCGCATGGGCTTCGGTCAAAAGGGCCATGGAATTACGAGGAAACGATGCGCATTCCTCTTTACGTCGTTGCCCCAGGAATCACGAAGCCTGGGACTATCACTGATGCAATGATGAGCCCTATTGACCTAGCTGCAACAATTTGTGAATTAGGCGAAATAAACCCTGACAGTGCTGACCTGCCAGGAAAATCAATGCTTCAACTTTGGTCTGACCCAAGCTTGCCGGGAAGGGAGTTCGTTCTCTTTGCTCAGGATTGGGCATGGTACGATGACCTAGTCAATACCCGTTATGCCAGTCGAGGAATCTTTGACGGTCGATACAAATACTGTCGCTACTACGGAGTAGGTGGTTCCAGTACAACCCGAGGGACCCCAATTGCTCACCCGAAGCTCTTTGGGTCTGATGCGCATTTCAATGACCAAGAGCACGAATTCTATGATTTGCAGGAAGACCCAGGCGAGCTAATTAATCTGGCAATGGACAGAAGTAGACGTTCAGAGGTCCATGAATGGTATCAGCGACTTCTGGCTGCTGAACGAACCGAATTTTCGTCTCTAGGTTGATAATTTGATATACCCTCCTCCATTCCCTAGATCGATTGAAGATCTAACCACGACATTCTTGAGTTCAGGATTACAGAGAAATATCGTGAAATTTGATTTTGAACGTATCGGAGAAAATCGGGGAATGCTTGGAGAAATTTTCAAACTTGACCTTTTAAGCAGGGAAAGAGAAGAAGAAAATTTTTCAATAGTTGCGAAGTTCTCAGCTCTTCGCGAAGAGATCTTATCGATCGCCAAACAAGGTGGGTCGCATGAACGCGAACTTAGATGCTATGACGAACTTTTAGCTTCTACACCTATAAATGTCCCTAAAATGTTCGGCGCTTGGTATGACCCTGAGACTGCAGAATTTCTCCTACTCCAAGAGTTAATTGAACCAGATCACTCTGTGGACCAGATTAACGGTATTTCCCAATTACAAGCACGTTTAGTTATTACAGAAATGGCTAAGCTCCACTCCTTCTGGTGGCGCAACCCAACCCTAGAGACATTGCAATGGTTGCCTCAACTAGATGACGATAGGCGGCGAAATAACCTCGTAAGGCTTACCACGCAAGGATGGGATCAATTACATGCGTTGCTTGCTGAAGAAAGATCTATAACAATCAAGCAAGACTCTGCTCAACTCGCTTTAGAAGTCAGCGATATGTTAACGAGAACTTCAGATTTCCCGGCGACATTAGTACATAGTGACCTCCGGGCTGACAACCTGCTCTTCTCGTTAGATGGAACATCGGTATCGTTGATTGATTGGCAAGGCTGCTGTATAGCGCCTCCCGCTTTTGATCTTGCATATTTCTTGACTCAATCTCTTACGATCAACGACAGGCAAAAGTATGAGAAGGAACTTCTTAGTTTCTATATGGAAGAGTTAAAGGAATATGGTCTAGAAATTAGTTTTGAAAAGATCCTTGAGGTCTACACTTCATCTTTGATTTATAGTCTGTCTATCTCATGTGCGATCCCGCTTATAAATGACATCTCTAAGCCCAGAGTACGCGATCTTGCGGTAGCTATGGGGAGCCGGTCAATTCAAGCCCTAAAGGATCATGGACAAATATAATCATCGTTGTTGGTATTAATTCTTAGTTTCGTTGAGCAAGCGAAGAATTTGTTACTGTCTTGAGTAACTTGATGATCGCTTCATGACTTCCTCTAACTTCCTCATCACGGAAGTGTCGTTCGAAGAACCATCCCATAATTAGTGCTCTTAGCAACTCTATGCTTTCTTCCATTGAGAAGTTTTGAAGTTCTCCAGTGCGTTGACCTATCTCGGCCAATGCAGTGAAAGTCCGATCCTGAAACTCAGTTCTCTGATCTAGGAGCCTAGAGAATTCCGGATGTAAACGAGCTTCAATCGGAGCGGCAGCAAGAAAATTAGTGTGGTATCTAAGCCCCTTACCTGTTAAAGACCGGCTCGAGTCAATTAGATGTTCAACCGCCTCTACAAGTGTTGGTTCAAATCTGGCTCTGCTGACATCTGTCCAGATAACATCAGCGGTGTCTTCAAATACTGCTTCATAGAGTATTTTTTTACTGGAGAAATAATGGTAGATGGCGCTAGGAGCAAGTCCAGCTCTTTCCGCTACCGTCGATATAGCGGAGCCATCATAGCCGTTTACTGCAAATTCAATTCGGGCATGATCAAGTATCCGTTTTTTGGTTTCAGTACTATCTACGCCCGAGGGTCTTCCTTTTTTCCGCATATTATCGATCTAAATGATGATTAAAGTGAAATTACTTTCCCGCGTGCTTCACTGTCCTGCCACCTTAGGAATCTTCGCTCCATCATCCCAATTATTGCATTAAACACAAGGGCAAGGCCTGCGAGTATTGTGATTAGCCCAATTGCTTTACCCATACCGAAATTATTTGTTTCGTAAAGCAGACGCTGACCTAATCCTCGTTTAGAAACAATGAATTCTCCGAGCACAACGGCAAGTATTGAATAAATAGAAGAAAGGCGAAGAGCTCCAAATAATGGGCCGAGAATACCTGGGATTACGACAAATCTGAATTTTTGGAATTGGGTTGCTCCCATTGAAGTCGCTACAACATCAAGATCCGGATCTACGCCGCTCACTGCAGCTTGGACAGGTATTTGCACAATGAAGAAAACAATTATTGTTGCTAACGCAACTTTTGACGCAATATCAACCCCATACCAGAGGATAAGGATCGGAGCGAGTGCGATCTTTGGAACTGCATTGGTAAAGATAAGAAAAGGAGAGAACACTTTCGCTACTTTTCTGAAACTTCCAAGTAGAAGCCCGACAAGGAATCCTGAACCGGATCCAATAACAAAACCAAGAAGAGCTTCCTGTAATGTCACCCAGAAATCACCCCAAAATAGTGAGTCATCCCAAATATCTACTAAGAAATCCCAGGCTTCGCTGGGCACCCCTTGAAATAAGGGAATAATTTCAGGGAAAAGTTCGAACCCGAATGGGCTCCACCCTTTGAAAATCGTCCGTGATTCCCACGCCCAGAGAATTAATACAAGTAGACCAATTCGCATTAACTGCACTGGTAGGTCTATGGCCTTCAGAATGCGTTGCCATCGTGGCACTTCAACAATGCTTGACATGTCAAAGCGCTCTGAGGCAGAATCTGATTCCTGAGAGTATGTAGACTGATCGTTTTGCTGATCGGATGAGGGCGTATCAGATGATTTCATCTCGGAGTTCCTTCCATATCCTATGCTCAGCTTCTTTGAATTTCTCGTCAAATCGGAGTTCATCAATAATTCTTGGTCTAGGAAGATCAATTATTGTATCGCTTTTGATCTGCCCTGGTCTGGCGGTCATTACGATAACCCGATCTGCTAATAATACGGCCTCTTCTAGGTCGTGTGTAACAAAGATCACTGAGCTTTCTCCTGATCTTTCCCAGAGATTTATGAATTCTGCTTGGACTGTTAGGCGGGTTTGAGCATCAAGGGCTCCAAATGGTTCGTCCATAAGCCACAAATTTGGTTCAATAGCTAATGTTCTAGCGATAGCGACTCTTTGCCGCATTCCTTGTGAGAGTTGCGATGGGTATGAATCGGCGAATCCATCAAGATGTAAGAGTGAGATAAGTTCATGTGCACGTTTGCGTCTCGTTTCCTTGTCGACACCGTGAATTTGTAATCCCATTTCGATATTACGTAATGCTGTTCTCCAAGGGCTTAGTGCTGAGCGGGCCAACATGTAACCTACGTCTCGGCTGGGGCCTTCAACTTCCTTACCATTTCGTTTGACGCTACCTGAAGTGGGTGGGATTAAACCCGCAAGCATGTTGAGAACGGTTGTTTTACCGCACCCGCTTGGGCCTACGATAGCGACAAATTGACCGGCGGGAATTGCGATGTTGATGGTATCTACCGCTAGAACTGGGTTGTTTCCCTCTCCGCCAAAGACAAGCGACACATTTTCTAGCTCAACAGCATTTGTCATTATTTCTTTTTTCCTTATTTTATAATCTACGAACTTTCGGGGCCGGTGCTTTCGCACCGGCCCCGAGTCAGTTTTTAAGAACCGACTACTTTTTTACTCGCAGTCAAGGTCCTTTGCTACTTCATCAGCTGCAAATAGGCGGTCGGTCTTGCCGACATCAACAGAAATTTGGCTGATCGTTTCGATCTGCCCAAATTGTATGTCACCTGTAGCGCTGAATGCATTTTGGTACTTCACCATGAGTGCCGGGATTAGCGGATGGAGAGCTTCAGCTAAACGTGTAGCTGCAATTTCTCCTGCTCGCTCAAGATTAGCCGGATCAGCTAACCAAGCTACGGCTTCTACAGTACCTGACTTGTAGGCACAGAGTTCAGCTTGCTTGCTGTCAAATGTGTCCATACCAGTCATGTAGACAAGTCCTGGCCAATCAAGTCCTGGAGGACCTTCGCCCTGTTGGATCGAGAATGGGTTAACACCTGCTCCGGTCTCTACAGCGACAACCTGGAATGGATCGAATGTAACTGTCCAATCCGTGTCGCCAGATTCAAGACCTGGAAGTGGTTGTAAACCAACCGCTACATAAGTAAAGCATTCTTCATCGAGACCTGCAGCCTGAATAAGGATCCTTGCAAGGTCCTCGGCAGCAGCACCACGAGCAACAACACCAACGTTGGTGCAGTCAAGCGCTTCCATGGCTTCTTGCCAGTCCATACCTTCAGTTATACCATTTGCTGCTGCATACTCAGCGTCAACAATGACATCAAACAGGTTATAGAGCAATGTTTCCATAAATACAACTACTTCAAGCCCGTTGTTAAGCAATGGGAAGACGT
>PAQG01000032.1 GCA_002709645.1 Acidimicrobiaceae bacterium | reverse complement strand
TTTGTAGGTGGATTTCCACCCATGGCCCTCGTCAAGAATGCTTCGGTATACCGGTGAAGAAGCTCGTCATCTTTCGTTATGTGAATAGTCCCACGAAGCGTTACTTGTTTACCTATATTTTTGTGATCCCAAATACAAAACGAAGTTGAAGGATTACGTTTCCACGCATGATATTTTGCTCTGTTTGTCGTTGACGTAACTGTTATCTGCCCATCAAGAACAACGTATAGCATCACCGCTGTTACTGGTTCGTTAGATTTCGTAACCCATGAAACAACAGCGTGGCTGGAATTATTGATAATTTCTTCTATTTTGTTTTCTGCAAGGGTGAATGAAGATATGTTTCTCCGCGTTTCCCAAGCTTCATATTTTTCTTTTTCAGTCACGTAACTTACTGTAAAGTAAATGCTATGAATTGCCCAAACTCAAGCCTTTCATGCGAAGTTGCGAGGACCGAAATAAATGCAAGATAAAGATTCTGATGCGGTGCAGAAACTAGTGGCGAAGGATCAAATTCGGGAACTAGTCCATCTATATTCACAAGCTATTACAAGTAGGGATAGAGATCTGATGATTTCTTTGTACATCAAAGATGCCTCTTTCGGTTCAATGGGTTCTGGGGAAGAAACTTTACGTTCATTAATGAATGAAACGATGAACGATTTGGAGTTCGCTGTAATACTTATCGCAAATCATTCAATTTCTTTTGAAGGCCCTGACCTAGCTTCGGGTGAAGTATGGGCTAGGTGTTACGCGCAGAATAGAACTGAAGGATATTACGAGCAGTTAGTGAAGTATGTTGACAAGTACCAAATGACCGAATTGGAAGACGATGGTACGCAAGTTTGGAAATTTAGGAGCAGGCGCCACCTATTATGGTTTGGTGAAGGTAAGGAATCTCCCCTCAAACTACCGGAGGCATCCTGGCCAAAAAGAAATATAGGTATTGGAAGGCTTTCCTTAGCGGACGAAGCGGTTCAGAGTTTCAGAAAGAAAGGGCCCTCGACTAATTGACAATTCCTTGAGAGCGAAATTGTTCATATTCGCTGTCGGTAATGGAAAGTTCAGTTTGGAGGACTTGTTTGGTGTCAGACCCAAGAGTTGGGGGTGCGGCTAGTTTTCTTTTTGGAACATTTGTCATTCTCACGGGATTCCCAGCAGTCAGGACGCGGTGATCACCCCCAGTGGGTACCTCAACAAGCATTTCTCGAGCAAGTATGTGTGGGTCATTGACTACATCCTCTGCTTCAAATGCTGGCGCAGCAGCTATGCCAGCCTTAGCTAGGTCATCACAGACTCTAATCAAACTGTTGCTGCCAGCCCAATTGAAAAGCGCTTCCTGTATAACATCTAAGTTTTCAAGCCAACCTGCTCTAGTTCCGAAACGATCGTCCGTTAGCCACTCATCTTTTCCTAAGATTTTTGAGAAAGCTTCAAACTGATGTTCGCGCCCAATTTGGATTACAATTTCCCCTGATTTGATCTTAAACCCGTGGTTGATAAGCAAACTCGGTGTGCGAGGATTCTTACCAAGTGATAAATAGTTAGGCACGATGTCTGCAAAAGCAACCATTGAGTCAAGCATAGCGATATCTATATATAGACCTTCACCCGTTTGTTCTCTTTGACGCAGTGCTGAAAGGACTCCAATAACGGCGAATAAACCACTTCCAGTATCACCTAAAGCTCCAACTGGTGAAACTTTAATAGCATCATCTTTACCACGATTAAAATTGTATATGCCAGACATAGCTTCAGCTATTGGGGCAAATGCGGGCCAAGAAGCGTACGGCGTATCCACAGTATTTCCGAAACCAGATATGGAAAGATAGATAAGTTCCGGTTGATTTTCTTGAAGATCGTTATAGGCGAGCCCAAATCTTTCCATGGTTCCAGGCTTGAAGTTCTCTGCGACTACATCAAATCCCTTGGCTAAACGCCTGAATAACTCTTGACCTAATTCATGTTTGAGGTCCAGAGAAATACTTTTTTTATAGAGGTTATTTCTCAAGAATGTTGCTCCGACAGTGTTCCCATCAGTATCAATAGTTTCAGGTAGACTTGACCGTCCTAAGTCACCTCGAGTTGGATGCTCAACCTTAATAACCTCCGCTCCGAGACTAGCTAATAATTGGGTTGCATATGGCAGGGATTGCATCTGTTCGGCGGCCAGGATACGGACACCAGTTAGGGGTTGAACGACTTTGTATTCTGAGTCAGTATCTTTCACCACGCAACTCCCTTTGTTATTAGACTAATTTAAGTGTCCTTAGCTGCCCTGTTTATTGCGCTAATGATAGCTCGCATAGACGCTCGGGTTATGTCAGTGTGTAACCCGCATCCCCATAACTCGTGTCCATCTATGGCCATTTCCACATATGCAACAGCGGTCGCGTCAACTCCGCTTCCTTTAGAATGTTCGTGGTAATCAAGGACACGTAAATCTTTATCTAATGTTTTTCTTAAGCCTCTAACAAAGGCATCAAGAGAACCAGAACCTTCGCCTTGGACTATCATTTGTTCACCTTCACAGGACAGGCGAGCAGTAAGTAGAGTCCTGTCTCTACCTTGTGGGTTCTGCGCTGACTCATAGCCATGCAGTACGAAAGGATAATCAATATCTAAATATTCGCCTGCAAATTCGTTGAAGATTTGTTGAGCGCTAATTTCTTTGCCAGTTGTGTCAGTAATTTTTTGTATCGACCTAGTGAATTCAATTTGCATTCTTCGTGGTAGGTCAAATTGGCTTTCGGTCTTTAATAGGTAAGAGACACCGCCTTTACCTGATTGACTGTTCACTCTCACGACATCTTCGTATGTTCTTCCAACATCTAACGGGTCAATTGGGATATAGGGAACTTCAAAGAACTTAGCTGTCGACTTAGTTAAGGCTTCAAACCCTTTTTTGATTGCATCTTGATGAGAGCCAGAAAAGGCTGTGTATACAAGATCCCCAACATATGGATGACGAGGGTGAACTGGAAGTTGGTTACAGTATTCAGCAACTCTTCGAATATCATTTATGTCGCTTATGTCTAGCATCGGGTCAACGCCTTGACTAAACATGTTCATTGCAATGTTTATGACGTCTACATTGCCTGTTCGCTCGCCATTTCCAAATAATGTCCCTTCGACTCGGTCTGCGCCAGCCATTATTCCAAATTCTGCTGCCGCTACTCCGGTACCTCTATCATTATGTGGGTGTAAGCTCAAGATAATTTCATCCCTGCGGTTTAGATTTCGATGCATCCATTCAATCATGTCTCCATATATATTCGCAGATGCCATTTCAACGGTTGCTGGAAGATTAAGAATAATTTTATTTTCTCTACTCGGATTAATTACCTCCACCACGGCATCACAAATTTCTTTAGCGAAAACGAGTTCGGTTCCAGTGAATGACTCTGGCGAGTATTCATAACGAATGTGGGTATCTGGAATGCTGGATTCAAGTTTCTTGCAGTAAGCAGCAGCATTAGTAGCAATTTTTTTTATACCATCTGTGTCTAGTCCGAAAACAATTTCTCGCTGCAACGTTGATGTTGAGTTATAGAAATGCACAATTGCTTGCTTTGCCCCACTTATAGATTCGTATGTTTTATCTATTAATTCAGGCCTGCTTTGCACCAATACCTGGATGGTCACATCATCCGGGATGGCCCCTTCTTCAATTATCTCGCGAACAAAAGTAAAATCAGCCTCCGATGCTGAAGGAAACCCGACCTCGATCTCTTTAAAACCTATCTCAACAAGTTTTGTGAACATGCGCCATTTCCGGTCAGGATCCATGGGTTCTATTAGGGCCTGATTGCCATCCCTGAGATCAACTGAGCACCATAGAGGGGCTTCTGTGATTACCTTATTGGGCCAAGTTCTATCAGGTAAATCTATCGGCGCGAAAGTACGATATTTATCAAACGGCATCGGGCTTTGTGTTTGGCGATTTTGGGGGTTTCTATTAATACTCATACGTTTCCTCTCAACTTGTTATACGGATGGTCCCAGTGGCGGAAAAATTAGGCCACTGGGCACATAAGTCGTAAGTCAAGGAGTAGGTTACTCATATTTAAATGCTACTCAGAAAGTTCCAATATCCCAATAAGAAAGGACTAACGCATTCGGTAATTAATTCGGTTTCCGCTTTCAAAAGCTTTTTGCCCCTCTTGCATTGCGGATTTAGACATCCCAGCCGTGAGTATTGAAGGTGCTAAGGATAATGCGTTTAATCTACCGAGGTCGTTAGCTGCCCAAATTGCGCGAAGGCTAGCTTGGACTGCTATGGGGGGTTGACTAGCAATTGCTTCAGCAATCCAGACCGCTGTTTCGTGCAATTCATCAATTGAAGTTACTTCACTGATAAGACCTATTCTTAAAGCTGTATCAGCGCTAAGTCTTTCATGGTTACCCAACAGGGTTAAGCGTAAGATTTCTCCTAATGGCATCCGTTGAGTCATTTTTATAGGCTCGTAAACTGCTGGCATCCCATACGTGACATGAGGGTCAAAGAAAGTCGCATTATCTGAAGCTAGAATTACGTCGCATTCGGAAAGAAAATAGAAAGCTCCACCGCAACACATGCCGTTGACGGCGCAAACTATGGGTTTCCAAAGATCGCAGGATTTTGGTCCCAAATCATCACCAGGGTCGTCGTACATAAAGTTGTTGGATGTTCCAAATAGGTTCTCGGAATCTTCAAGCGCAGTCATTTCTCCGCTTCGATCAATCCCAACGCAGAATGCTTTGTCACCCGATGTAGTCAAAAGTATGGAATGGACTTCGTCAATTTCACGAAACGCCCTCCAAGTATCTTTGATTTCTGCTCGCATTACCTCATTGAATGCATGCAAAACTTCTGGTCGGTTTAATGTAACTATTCCAACGTTATTTTTGATCTCAACAGAAATTGTCTCATAGGAAGATGGGTCAAATAGAGTGTCCATAGTTCTATTGTGCCATTATCAGACATAATTTGCTTTACCTGCAAGAATGATTCATGAAGGGGGATCTAATGGAAGCTGATTTCAAAGGGAAAGTTGCTGTTGTGACAGGTGCTAGCCGAGGGATAGGAGAAGCCACAGCTCGACAACTTGATGCAAGCGGGGCAATGACTGTCCTCGTTGCGAGAAGCGAAGACAAATTGGTAAGCATCAGAGAAGAAATGAAAAACCCTTCATTGCATGTACCAATTGATCTTTCGCTTGATGAGGCACCTAAGACTATCCGTGAACTAGCTATTGAAGAATTTGGAAAAATTGATGTTCTTGTAAATAATGCCGCAGTTGAAAGAAATGAACCAGCACATAAAGCTACAACTGCAGCAATAGATGAAACTCTTCTTGTCAACCTCCGGCAAGCGTTCATGTTGTGTTCTGTGTTTGCGAAAGATCTCTTTGCCACGAAAGGAAATGTTGTAAACGTGTCTTCAACAGCAGCTGCTGGAGCTGGAGGAACTCAAGGTGCTTATGCAGCGTCAAAGGGAGGTCTGAATACTCTGACAAAGAACCTCAGCAATGAATGGGCGAACAAGGGAGTGAGAGTTAACGCATGTGCTCCAGGTTTAGTTCTAACCGAAATGTGGGAACCAACATTTGAACTGTTAGGTGAAGAAAACGTGATGGAAAATTTCGTTAAGCGTGTCCCATTGGGTAAATGGGGAACACCTGAGGAGATCGCAAATGTGGTTTGCTTTCTTGCATCTGACCTTGCATCCTATTTGACAGGGCAAATCGTCAGAGTAGATGGCGGAATGCTTAATATTTAGTAAATCACTCTAAAAAATGATAAGAAGGGGACTATGACTGATCGACTTGATGCGTTAATAGATAGGGAACAAGAGGCTATTGGCTGCCCATACCCAATTTTCTCTGAATTACGAAAAGAAAGCCCAATTCACTTTAGCGAAAAGCTTGGTACATGGGTTTGTACTAGATATGAAGATGCAATGGAAATTCTACATGACACGGATAGGTTCTCTTCTCTTATGCCGACTGGCCCTAGGGACGGTCGGGGAGGTTTTGCTGTAGCTATGGAAGAGTTAGCCAAAGACCCTGATATGGCAGAATATTTTCAAACTTTTCTCGCTAATGCCGCTAATGCCGCAGTTCTACTAAATGCAGATCCACCAGAACACCGCCGTCAGCGCAAAGCAGTAAATAGGGCTTTCCGTCCAAGTCGGCTTCGCGGAATGGAACCAATGATTGAAGATGTAACTGAAAAACTTCTTTCACCAATTCGACAGAAAAAGGAAATGGAATTCGTCGGTGAATTCGCTGTTGGTTTACCAATGACAATAATTGCTCTTGCATTGGGAGTGGAGACAAATGACCTAGCTACATTTAAGAAATGGTCAGATGACTTAGTGATGCCAGTCGGAAATCCAGACCCAACTATTGATAAAGTGCGCGACTATTTAATTTCACTAAAAGGATTCAATGAATTTTTCGGGAATTTACTGCGACAAAGAAGGGAATCACCGCTGGAAGATATCATTTCAGATGTAGCTACGGCGGAAGTAAATGATGAAATGCTCAACGAGGCTGAGATGCTTTCAATGCTCCAACAATTTCTCGTAGCGGGTAACGAAACGACGACCAAATTGCTCACTAATCTCATGCATCGATTAGCAGTAGATGATGACCTTGAACAGTTATTGCGAGACGAACCATCGCTTATCGATAATTTCATTGAAGAAGGCTTACGTTATGAAGCTCCAGTAGGTGGGCTTTTCAGGTCAGCGAAAATTGATACCGAAGTTAATGGGATGGAAATTAAAGCTGGTCAGCATATATGGGTTATCTTCGCTGCAGCGAATAGAGATCCTGAAATTTTCCCTGAGCCCGATGTGTTCTCAGTCGAGCGTGAAAATGCTCGCGAACATATAGCATTTGGTCACGGTGAGCATTACTGCATTGGGGCGCTATTGGCAAGATCTGAAGCAAAGATAGCAATGCAAATATTGCTTGAGAATATTGAGAATATCAATCTTGTTGAAGATAAAAATAATTTTGAATATGAAGAGTCATTCGTCCTAAGAGGATTAAAGGAACTTCATGTTTCTTACGATGTTCGAAACACTAACTAATCCCATTAGGTTTACTACTTGACAGCAATAATGGATATTTCCATTTTCCATTGATCTTGTGCCAATTCAGGTACCGTGACCAGCGTTGAGGCAGCACGGTGTTGATCCAGATGTTCGTCCCTTACCTTCATAACTGCTTGTAGGTCTTGATCAAGAACGACATAGGTAGTGACAGAGACAATATCCGTTATTCCCATGTGTGCTTCTTTTAGAATTTCTCCAATATTTTTCCAAACCAACATTGCCTGCTCACCTATATTTTCAGGAGTATTGCCTTCAACGTCAACTGGCACTACTCCTGAAGAATGTAGAATCTGATCAAAACCACGTGAGAGTACTCCATGAGCGTACTTTGCTGCTGGTGGGTGGATTGTACGTGGGTTAATTCGATAATTCATGAATCTATATTGCCATGCTTATGGGCGATGCGCATACGTGGACATAACCTTGCTAGTGTTATGATTGTTAAAGGGGGATAATGACTAGTTGTCCAGGAGAGCCAAAATCTATAGGCGAAGTTGATATTTTTTCTCCTGAGACTATAGAGAACTGGTATCCAACCTATGATCTTTTGAGATCAGAATCTCCCATTTATCATGTTCCGGATACGCGGACTTATTTCCTAACACGCTATGAAGATATCTATAATGTCTTACGAAAAACAGATATCTTTCGAAGGGGGGCTGGTGAATCTCGACCATTAATCTCTGATAAAGCAGCCCAAGATTATATCAGTGAAAATGGTTGGCCCAAAAAAACTTTTCTAGGTTCCAACCCGCCTGACCACCGGCGCTACCGAGATATGGTTGACCATTTCTTCTCAGTAAAAGGAGCCCAAAAACAAACTGACTTAATTGCAGAGATTGCTAATCAACTGATTGATAATTGGATTGACGATGGAGAAGTAGAATATGTAACGCAATTTGCGGAACTACTTCCATCAATGGTGATTACTGTGATGATGGGTTTTCCGTTAGAAGATCTTGAGAGATTAAAAATCTGGAGCGAGGCCTGGGTCGCCCCTTTTTCTTTGCAATTAGATGTTGAGCAGGAAAGAGAAGTGTCAAGATTGATGGTTGAGTTTCAACATTACATTTACAGCCATATTCAAGACCGTAGAGAAAACCCTAAAGAGGATCTGACTGATGATGTAGTTAACTACTTAGTACACACTCCAGTTAATCTCCACTCTGAGAAGCGGATGTTAACGGATACCGAAATCATAAATATGATTGACCATCTTTATATAGGCGGTAATGAAACTACCACTTTCGCTTTAACATCTGGCCTTTGGCTTCTAATTGAGGACCCTGAGTTACAGAAGAAATTGGTGGAGAATCCAAAACTAATACGAACTTTTGTAGAAGAGGTACTTAGGCTCGAATCTCCAACGCAAGGCATGGATCGGCATGCAGCACAAGACACGGAAATTGCTGGAATTCCTATACCAAAGGGATCCCACATTCATATCAGATATGCAGCTGCTAACAGGGACAAGAGGCAATTTGAATGTCCAGCTGATCTTGAACTTCAGAGAGAAAATGCTTCGAAACATTTAGCATTTTCAATTGGGGAAACTCATTGTCCGGGGGCTGGACTGACGCGATTAGAGCAAAATATAGCGACAGAGATTATTTTGGAAAGATTAAAGAATATTCGTTTCAGCGAAGGCAAAAATAGTTTTCAACATCACATGAACTTCACGCTGCGTTCGTTTACGAACTTGCACGTCACATTTGACAAACGTTAAAACTTAGAAATGGTATGGGAACCGGGTCCAGTCCGGATCGCGTTTTTCTAAGAAAGCATCACGTCCTTCTTGGGCTTCGTCTGTCATGTAAGCGAGACGAGTTGCCTCTCCTGCAAAAACTTGCTGTCCAATTAATCCATCGTCTATCAGATTAAGCGCAAATTTTGCCATACGGTTAGCGGTGGGGGATTTCCCATTTATTTTCAAAGCCCACTCCAAGGCTGTTTCTTCAAGTATCGCGTGCGGTACAACTTTGTTGACCATCCCCATCTCTTTAGCTTCAATTGCAGAATATTCGTTGCCGAGAAAAAAAATCTCTCGCGCAATTTTTTGACCTACTTGTCGAGCTAAATATGCTGATCCGAAACCCCCATCGAAACTCGCAACATCAGTATCTGTTTGCATGAATTTTGCATGTTCTTCGCTTGCAATACTCAAATCACATGTGACGTGCAGGCTATGGCCACCACCGACTGCCCAGCCTGAAACGACTGAAATAACAGGCTTAGGAATAACCCGAATCAACCGCTGCACCTCAAGGATGTGAAGACGCCCTACTTTTGATACATCAATTGAGTCACTAGATTCTGTCTCTGCATATTTGTACCCGTCTTTACCTCGAATCCTCTGGTCACCACCAGAACAAAAAGCCCAAACATGATCCTTTGGGGAAGGGCCATTTCCAGTTAACAGGATGCACCCGATATCGGTACTCATGCGAGCATGATCAAAAGCTCTATACAGTTCATCTACAGTCTTTGGTCTGAAAGCGTTTCTTACTTCGGGTCGATTGAAGGCAATTCTCACAGTTCCTTGTTCTTTCGCTCTGTGGTACGTGATATCGGTGAAATCAAAGTCCACGAATTCATCCCAACTACTTGGATCAAAAATACTTGAAACATCGTTTGCCATACACCTATCTTATGCGGACACTAGGAAATGTGGCCGTGAGGATTGGATAAAAGCTCCTGCCCTAGACGCATTCTGTAACTTGGATAATGCTAGAAGGTTATTATTTTGCTCTTTGTTCTAACCACCATTTGGGTGTTTCATTGCTGTGATTTTCAACATATTGGTTCCAAACATCATCTTTTGCATCATCAATAATCCCAGAAGTAATAGATTCTTTTAACGGTGATGCACCTGAAATTGGATCAATCCATTCAAGCTTGAATGATTCGAAACAGTCGCGAAAATCAGTATTATGGTGATAGTCAGCTACCTGATGGCTCATAAAATCGTCAAAACTTTCAAAGGATAAAAGAACGTAGTAAGTACGGTCTTTGGATCCTCTCCAGTACTCGTAGCGATTGCATCCTTTTTCGTTCTCGTGAGTCGAAAGGAAAACACGTTTAGCGATTGATTCCCAATGCTCCTCCAATCCGGCCTTGATGGTTACATGGGCCAGAAGGGTTGACATAGTGAAATTATGTCAGGGAGATTCAAGTTGTGCAAAGTAAGCGTTAGTCAACTCGTCTGTTGTCTTCCAACAAGTTTATTTCCCATAAGACCTGATCAAGTTTATCCGCTGCGGCAATGGGGGCGTATCGCTGTGGGTTCTCGGAGTCAATGCAACTCGGCATGGGAGAAAGAATGGTCCAAGGAGTTGGGTGACAGAATTGGACGATTGATAACCTATCACCAACCTGTTCAGAGTCAGCGACGACTCGGTGTATACCAGTGGGTACTTTCCCATTACTTATATGCTCAAGCATGATACCTGTGTTGATAATCAAGTGATTCTCCGGTGGTGTAGCATCCATCCATCCCTCTGTGCTTTTAATTTGCAAACCACGAGCTGTAGCTCTTGGTAAAGCCGTAATTAAATTAATATCACCATGCTCTTCAGCCCATATATGAGAATCGTTGGGGGCTAACTCCATAGACGGGTAGTGGATCGCTCGTGTCAGGTTTGCACCACCAGGAACAATTGAATCAAAAAAACTCGCTGATGCTCCTAATCCGGTAGCAATAATTCGTAAGAAACGCAGTTGCAGGTCGAGGACTTGCTTATGGAATGATTCTAGAGTTTCAGTAATGCCTGGAACTAGCTCTTCTGGAAAGGTATTGTCTAAAAATCTATGTGGGTATCTGGTCTTAAGCGGATGACCTTGTGGAAGATCATTCCCCCAATTCAGCATTTCCTTCCAGTCTGGAACATCGGATATAGCAGCAGTTTCAACCAATAGTCCGGTATAGCCACGTTGCCCGTGTGTCCCCTCAGCTGTTGCAGTGCTCTTTAGTTCAGTGGATAAGCTAAAGAATTGATCTAACATCCCATAGACTTCATCTAAGAAATCCTGCGACATGTCATGCGAAGTGTAGACAAAACCAGTTTCTAAACTCCGCATTACCCCATTAACTACTGCATCGCGACCTGCTTTTCCGTCAGCTTCAAAAGCAAGCATGTCAACGTCTAAGACCTTTTCACCCATGTATTCAGAGTACCTTCTTCTATAGACTTTCATCTAAAAACTGCTTTTAGTTGAAACCCAAAACCTAAAGAACCGAACTATCATGTTTTCGTGGTGAAAAGTAAATATATCTCTAAATCAGGAATTGCATTCCTTTGTTTTCTAACGTTATTTGCCACAATGGGGCCAACAAATGCGCAAGAGGAAGAAGATGTAATCGAGGATGCAAAAGAGCAGCGTGAATTAGTTCGTCAAGAACAATTAGCAGCACAAGCAGAAATAGCCTTACTAGAGGCGGAAGATTTCGAAGTTGTAGCAGCCTTACAGGCAGCAACCAATTTAGTTAACCTGCAGGAAGCTAAAGAACAAGCTGCAGAACAACGCCTACAATCAGCCCTTGATCAAAAGATCGAAGCTCAAGAAGGTTTTCTTGCTATCGCTAGTGAAATAAGCCTGCTTGAAGATAGAGCAATCGCCTACGCTGTTGAATCATACATAGGGTTAAGCGACCGAAGAACAGAAGCATGGTTTGAAGCAGAAGATGCAACGATTGCTGCTCACAAAATAGCCTTACTCGATTTAGTAAGTAGTGATACAAACGACGTCCTTGACCAGTTGAAACTAATACAACAGGAACGCTCCTATCTACTTACGAAGGCGGCTATCGCACAAGATGAGGCAGATGCAATCCGTGCTGAGTTAGAAGAAGTGAGAGTTGAGTTGGAGGCTCAAAAATCAAAACAAGCAGAAATAAAAGCAGAATTGGATGTTCGGAGAGAGCATTGGAATTCAATGCTGGCGACCGCTATCGAAGAAGAAGAAGAAATTACCAATTACATTGCAGCTGAAGAAGAAAGAATCGCCAGAGAGCTAGAAGAGGCGCGAAGGCGTGCAGAACTAGAAGCACGTTTAGGGGAAATTACTGAGGCAGGCTGGGTCTATCCATCCCCAGGAACTGTTGGATCAGGGTTCGGAATGAGGATGCATCCAATACTTGGTTATGCGAGAATGCACAACGGACTTGATTTTAATTGTCAAACTGGTGACGCTATCCGAGCAGCAACAGACGGAATTGTTATCACTGCGGAATACTACGGAGGCTATGGATATACAGTAATCGTTCAGCATGCTAATTCAATCTCAACGTTATATGCACACTTGTCAAATATTTTTGTAACAGTCGAAGAATACATTGCCGCAGGGGAGCATGTTGGAGCTTGTGGTAGCACAGGATTATCAACTGGCCCACACCTTCATTTCGAAGTTCGGATAAGCGGAGCTCCCGTTGATCCGGTTCCCTACCTTCCGTAGGATGGTCATCCAGTGCCTTTGACATTCTCTCTTCAGGAGATCGCAGATGTTTGCCGAGGCGAGGTAATTGGCGATGAATCATTGAACGTACATGGAATATCCATTGATACACGAACTCTTCAAAAGGGAGAATTGTTCGTCCCGCTAATCGCAGAAAGAGACGGACATGAGTATGTGCGTGAAGCATTTCAAAAAGGAGCTAAAGCGCACTTGTTTAGCCATGGAAGTGCTCATGGAAATGCGATTCATGTGCAAGACACACTCAAAGCATTTCAAGATATAGCAAAGTACGCAAGAACGAAAATTCAAGGAGAGGTTATTGGTATTACTGGTTCTGTTGGTAAAACAACTACGAAAGATATTCTCTATACGTGTCTTTCTGATCATTACCAAACGGTGGTAAGTAAATTTTCGCACAATAATGAAATCGGTGTTCCTTTAACCCTTCTCTCATGTGATCAGTCTACGGAACATGTTGTCTTGGAAATGGGAGCGAGGGGGCCTGGGCAAATACGAGAATTATGTGAAATAGCATCGCCGACAATCGGGTTGGTAACACAGATAAGTGCAGCACATACAGAATTTTTCACAGATGAAGAACAAGTAGCCTTAACCAAAGGAGAACTCATTGAGAGTTTGCAAGAATCAGGAACTGCCATACTAAATGCCGAAGATCATCGTGTACGGTCGATGGCTTCAAGAACGAACGCAGAAGTAATAACATTTGGCTTTAGTGATGCGGACGTTGTAGCCGAGGATATTGAGACGGATAAAAATATTTGTGGATCATTTACTTTGCGAACATCTTGGGGTATTGATGCAGTGAAATTAAACATCCCAGGAGTTCATAACATCAGTAACGCGCTCGCAGCAGTTTCCGTAGGCTTAAAGATTGGATTAGATCAGAGTACTCTCGTCGACTCACTTTCCAAGATTGAACTTTCTCCCATGCGTATGGACTTAAGGCGGACAAATAGCGGCACGCTTGTCATTAATGACTCTTATAACGCTAATCCAGCTTCTATGAACGCTGCGATTGATACGCTTATCTCAGTTGATGCTAAAACTAAAATAGCTGTCTTAGGAGTGATGGCAGAACTTGGAGATAGAAGTGCTGCTGAGCATAGGGAGATAGGAAAAAGACTTGAAAGCGCATGTAGTCTTGTCATCTCTGTTGGAGTAGAAGAATATGGTGGGATTCAAGTTTCCTCCTGGCAAGAAGCATTAGAAGAATTATCTAAGAGCGATTTACTTGGAAATAGCTCTGTAGTACTCGTAAAGGGATCTCGTGTTGCAGGGTTAGATAAGGTCGCAGAAGCTCTGCATAACGATATTAGGTAGTTGGAAGATTTTTGGGCATGAGTGGGGAATTGCGTTTTTGGTAATCTTTGAGACGTGAAGCGTCACAATCTACGCATAGGTATATCAACTTTGAACTCTGTACAGAAAGTTGAGTTCCTCGTGACTTGGAAACAATTGCTTCAAATGCGGGGCGAACATTGCTGGAATCACATATCTTGCATTTGGGAGTAAGGTCTCGAACCCATGTGAGCCCACAGTTCAAACACCGAACAGAAATTTGGTTATTCTCAGTAAATCCCTCAAGTTCTTCGCTCTCGTTACATTGCTTGCACACAACTAAATGATCCATGTAAAAATACCCTAATGCTGTTTATAAATAGTCTAGGGATTAATCTTGTATTAGAAGTCATGACAGAAAGTAAGTAATGCCGCGAAGTAAAAACTATTACGAAATCCTAGGTGTTGATAGTAAAGCTGACTTAAGTGTTGTTAAGAAAGCATATGTGAAGAAAGCGCGGCTTCTTCACCCAGATAATTATCCAGACCTAACTAAATCTGAATTAGCAACGCGTGAAAAGCAAATGAAAGATTTGAATGGGGCCTGGAGTGTTATTTCCAATCCAGAAAAACGCCAGAAATATGACGCATCTCTGACTTTGCGAGCCAGCGAAGATCAACTTCTTCAAACAAGTAGAAGAACCTCGGAAAAATTTGTAGTTGAAGATGAACCGCTACATATGAAGACTAATCAAATCGCTTCCCGAGAAGAAATGGAAATTAGAGGGTTTGCCAGGCTGATGAAACCGGTTCCACTATTTTGTTTAATCGTCTTAATCGTAGGAACGATTATTGTCGGATTTGTTTTTGGGGGGACTGGCAATCCTCAGAATCTAAAATCTACGTTCGTGCCTGAATCGGGTGACTTAAGTCCAAAGTTGTGTATTGACATTGCTCCTGTAGAGGAGGTCCCTTGTAATGGAAGAGAAGATGCAAGTGTGTGGGAGATTATAAGTGCCAACGAAAAGTGTTCCGCTGGGCTGAGTTTCGAATATCGTTCTCAGATCGGTGGCGGATATTGTGTCACGTATCGCACAAAATCACTGCCATGAATCAATGGTTGCGGCTACTCTGAAAATGCCATCATAAAGTGCGAGACATAGCATTAGGTTTAGCAAGCCCTCTGTTCCAAACTCGCTGACAATTTTTTTTCTTTGATCACTTGTGATTGAGCGAACATCAAATACGAACTGATCAGAAATATTTTGTGCAACCGTGATTGAATCATTTTTGTCATAAGAAGCTATGTATTTGGAGTCAACACGCAATAAATTTGCCATCCTTAATCGAATTTTTTCAAGTTCATTTTTCGGATATTTGTCCATGGTCCATAGGGAATTTTCAAGATTAAGCCACCGGTTTCTAAGATTGGGAATTGGGGAGAGCAAAGCAGCGATTGGGTTCGTCTCATCGACGTCGATATTTAATAGATCAGTAGGTGCTGTCGGAGTCGGAATAACTGTGGTCTCCATTTCACTAGGCTCGCGTCCAAGCGCAATTAGCATTTTGGAAAAACCATGGAAAAGTCCCAAACCAAGAGCGAGTTCTGTTATTTGTGATCTGGTATAGGCATCTTTGATCTCAACCAATAGCTTCTTCGGTAGAGGTGATGGTGTATAGATAAAATGGTCTGTAAATTTAAGTGCTGGTACCCAATGGACTGGTAAACCATTTTGAAGTTGCTCAGCGTTAATAAGAGAAGCTTTATCTTCTGAAAGACCCGCCTCACGGGCGAGTGAAAATCGGACGTTCTTTCAATATCCACAGTCTGTTATTTGAGCATTCCGAAGGCGTATTACTTCTTTTAATTCGTGCGATAGGATCCCTTGACACCAAAAAGCACCATACAGGTCGCCAAAATGCTCTCCAATTTGTCGATCCGCTATGAA
>PAQG01000031.1 GCA_002709645.1 Acidimicrobiaceae bacterium | reverse complement strand
CGCATGTCATTGTAAAGATTCCAGTTGTTTGAGTAACTATTTTCAACCTAATCGCCAATGTACGCTTGCACAAAGTTAATTATTGAACCATTTCCAAGCTTTTGCGCAACTGTCTCTTTTTCTCCAAACATTCCCTGTTCTAATAGAACTCGTTCACTTAACCATTTGGAGACTCTACCCTCTACGATCTTATCCCAAGCTGTTTCGGGCTTTCCTTCTGCCTTTGTTACGCCAAGAGCACTCTCTCGTTCTTTTTGTATTTCCTCACTTGGCACTTCTTCTCGATTTAAGGCTGATGGTTTGGCAAACGCTATGTGCAGAGCAATTTCATGCAAGATTTCGGGTGATACTTCCTTTCCTTGAACTACTACACCATTAATTCCCCTACCTTCTTGGTCTGTATGTAGATACGCATCTACTATTGACCCTTCTTCAATAACGATTCGTCTGGTAACTCCAAGTTGGATATTCTCCTTTTTCGCAATCCGAAGATCATCTATCGCTTCTTCCTTCTTCGAAACTGAATCTTCTCCGCTCTCTAAAATGAGTTCTGCGATCTCTTGAGTGAGTGTTAAGAAATCCTGGGCTTTAGCAGAAAAATCTGTTTCAGATTTAAGTTCCACTAACGCGACAGCGTTATCATTTCGGGCAATCGCTATTGCACCATTTGAGCTTTCCCGATCACTTCTGCTTTCAGCCTTAGCCAAACCTTTTTCACGTAAGGCCTGAAGAGCCGCATCAAAATCCCCTGATGTCTCGTCTAAAGCTTTCTTTGCGTCCATCATTCCGGCTCCGGATGCTTGACGAAGTTTTTGTACATCTTTTGCTGTAAATTCCGCCATGGCTAATTCTCTTCCTTTTCCTCTTCAGATTGTGTTTGAGTTTCAGGTGTAGCAGTAATCTCAGAAGCTATTTTTCGTTCTCTTTCTTGGAAAGCAGCGGCAGCAGCTTTTTTAGCTTCTTCCTGTTCAACTTCTTTTTCTGGAGCGGTGACTTCAGGGGTCTGAACTGAGCCCCCCCTCTTTGAACGCATGAGCTGCCCTTCTTGAACAGCCTCATTAATAACTCGACACATAAGTTCACCTGAGCGAATGGCGTCATCATTGCCAGGTATGACGTAATCAATTACATCTGGATCACAATTTGTATCTACAACAGCTATAACTGGGATACCTAGCTTATTTGCCTCAGTAACTGCAATATGTTCCTTTTTCGTATCAAGAACAAAAACAACTTGAGGCCTTTCTCGTAACATGCTGATCCCACTTAAGTTTCGTTCAAGCTTGGTGAGTTCCCTTGTCAACATCAAAGCTTCTTTTTTGGGCATTTCTTCAAACTCGCCGGAATCTCTCATTCGTTGATATTCCTTCATCTTCGCTACCCGTTTTGCCATTGTCTCAAAGTTTGTGAGCATCCCTCCGAGCCATCTTTGGTTTACATATGGCTGTCCACATTGTTGAGCAAAAGACTGAACAGCATCTTGTGTTTGTTTCTTAGTCCCTACGAACAGAACCATTCCTCCACCCGCTACTGTGTCTCTAACAAAAGCGTAAGCTTCAGAAATCCTTTCTAAAGTTTGATTTAGATCAATTAGATAAATCCCGTTGCGTTCTCCATGGATGAAACGCTGCATTTTGGGATTCCATCGTCTTGTCTGATGTCCGAAGTGAACTCCGGCTTTGAGCAATTGGCTCATCGTAACAACAGGTGACATTTCTCTCCTACCACGGTTTAACGAATCCTGAAGTCGGCGCCTAGGCGACCGTGGATGACTTCAGGTGAATTTTTGCTTGAATTTCAAGCAACTGTGATTCTAACGACAAGCAGTAGTTCTTACACTATGAAGGTTCAAATCTTTCTATCCGCGAGGATGAGTATTTTTGTGCACTGTCCGGAGCCGTTCTTTACTGACATGTGTATAAATCTGAGTTGAACTCAAATCAGCGTGCCCTAACAGCTCTTGCACTTCCCTTAAGTCTGCTCCCCCATCAAGTAAATGTGTGGCAAAAGTGTGTCGTAGCGCATGGGGGTTCACAGGAACTGGGGATCGCCTATCAAGCAAACGCCGAACGTCCCTTGATGTTATTGGCTTCCCTCGCATGTTGAGAAAAATAAACCCAGTATCTTTAACATTTCCAAGCATTTCTTGTCTTCCTCTTGATATCCATGACTTGATAGCGGTGATTGATTTCTCGGATAAGGGAATGAGTCGCTCTTTACTTCCTTTACCCATAACGCGGACTAATTTTTTATCGAAATCAAAAGCACCAAATTGTAAGTCGCATAATTCACTAACTCGAAGTCCGCTACCGTACAGAAGTTCCAATACTGCATCGTCTCGCATCTTTCTGGGACCATCATCATCAGCAATAAAAGGGCGAGGTTCATCAAGCAATACTCTAAGCTCCTCATTCTTTAGCACTCTAGGCAACCTCCCTTTGCCAAGACGTGTTTGTAGTTCAATAGTCGGGTCTAACTCAATTAGCTTTTGATGCTGTGCCCACTTGAAATACCTTCTTAACGAAGAAGCCTTGCGTGCGATTGTTTTGCGAGCATAATTTCTTTCCTGAAGCCAGGCTAGGTATAGCCGAAGATGTCTTCTCGTTACATTTTTTGGCTTGTTGAAACCATTATCATCACACCAACTGATGAAAGCATTCATATCTCGCTTATAAACAGCAACTGTAGATTCCGAAACGGATGTGAGTGCTTCGAGATATGCGTTAATCTGCCAAGGCATAGCTATAGGGTATCCATTACCGAGTTCACTGGGCGTCATACCAGATCAGAGAGTCCTTTAGTTTAATATTTCTCGGATATACCTTATAACTGCTTCTGTTTCAGAAAGAGTTAATTTTGAATTGAAAGCAGGCATTCCCTGCCCTTTACCATTGTTGATGACATTTATCATCGCTTCAGGCTCTGAGTAATTTTCAAATATCTTGCCATCGTTTAATTTCGCTCCCCGTCCTCCCTGCCCTGAGGGACCATGACAAGAGGCGCAATGAGTTCCCCATATCTCCCTTCCTTCAAGCAGCGCCCCTTCAAAATCACCATCTGGGCCTGCAGGGACTTCTGGGATGACATTATTACCACAGGATGCGAGAAGGAGCAGAAAAAAGAAACTTAAAACCTTTTCCCATTTCTTCTTTAAGAAACGTTGCATCACCATCCTTTAAATTCAGGTGATCTCTTTTCTTGAAAGGCTTTCATTGCTTCAGAAATATCTTTTGTCGTGAAATTAAATGTTTGCGAGGTTCCTTCATGGTCAAGTGCTTCAGCCAAAGAGTTAGAAAAAGAACTGTTGAGCATTGCTTTGCTCATTGCTATTGCTCGAGGCGGTCCAGAGGCTGCCTTAGAAGCCACTTCGCTAACTTTGTCATCTAGGTCGCTTGGTGCAACTACATAATTGACGAGACCCATTCGATTGGCTTCTTCAGCTGAAATCACATCAGCTAAAAGAACGAGTTCTTTCGCTTTCTGCAGCCCAACTATTCGCGGCAGTAGGAATGAGCCACCAAAGTCAACTGACAATCCTCTCTTAGCAAAAATCTCGCTAAATCGTGCTTGATCCGATGCAATGACAATGTCACAAGCAAGTGCCATGTTCATACCTGCACCTACAGCTACTCCGGGAATTCGTGCAATCGTTATCTTGGGCATATTGAATAATGCAAGGCAACAATCCCCTACCTTCCTCATGGATTCGAGTTGGTGCATCCTTTCACCAGTTCCGGTTCCCATCGCGCTTACATCCGCACCTGAACAGAAGTCTGAACCTGCCCCCGTTACGATCACTGCTCTTACAGTGTCGTCGTAACCTAGCCGAACAAACACATCCCGAAGTTCGTCCCACATGGGTGCAGTGACCGCGTTTTTTACCTCTGGCCGGTTAATGGTTACCGTCGCAATATTTTCAGTTTGATTTACCTGTATTTCTTCCATATAGCAACGATACTAGAACATATGGGGTTTAATCCGGCTAGACGCTACCGTAAATCAAAATTTGATTACTGGTTCGTAGGTCTAGGACTTATTGTTTTACTAGGGCTTGTTCTTTGGGCAATGGCTGGTTGAGATGCTTTGGTCCGAAGAAGATGTCGAGGTAAGGGTAGTCCAACCATATCAAGCCAAAAAGTCGTATACATGCCCGGGATGTGGACGAGATATTAAAGTTGGGCTTGGACATATTGTCGCTGTTCCTATTGGCGAACCCGACTTTCGTAGACATTGGCATAAAGGCTGCTGGAAGAATCGGGAGAAACGTCCGCCAGTTGCAGACGGTTAAATGAAGGTCCGCAGTTAATCCCTTTTTTCTTTAATCTTTGCCCGTTTACCGATGCGATCCCGTTGATAATAGAGTTTTGCACGTCGGACATCACCTCGTGTGACTGGCTCAATTTTTTCAATGATTGGAGAATGGATAGGGAAAGTTCTCTCTACTCCTACCCCAAAAGATACTTTTCGCACAGTAAATGTTTCGCTTATCCCGCCGCCTTGTCGCGCAATAACTGCTCCTTCGAAAATCTGTACGCGCTCTCGATTACCTTCAACAACCCGTACATGAACTTTTACAGTATCTCCAGGAGAGAATTCGGGTACATCATCTTTTAAGCTTTCCTTGTCGATATGATCTGTGAGTTTCATAGATAGCCCTTGTTTAAAGTGAGTTTCACCAACCCATGCGAACCATGTAAGGATACGGACAATTTCCTCGGACTCCAATCATGTATACGTTAATTTCAAAGGAAATTAGATTAGTCCCACGTTTTTTCAATCAATTTTTTTTCTTCTTCAGTTAATCCCCCTCTAGCGGTGATTAAATCTGGCCTCTTTTCTAAAGTCACCTTCAGGGACATCGCTTTACGCCATTGCCTTATTTGCTCATGATCGCCACTTCTAAGAATTTCTGGAGGGGTATTTTCTCGAAAGTTCCATGGTCTTGTGTAGTGCGGATATTCAAGTAACCCATTTGAAAATGATTCCTCTTCTGAGGATTCTGAATTACCCATGGATCCTGGCAAAAGACGAGTCACACTTTCAATAACTAGTAAAGCAGCGATTTCTCCACCAGAAAGTACGAAATTGCCAACTGAAAGCTCCTCATCTATTAGATGATCTTTAACTCGTTGATCGATACCTTCATATCTTCCACAAAGTAAGGAGAAGCCTCCAAGTTCTGAAAGTTCAATGGCCTTAGCTTGATCAAAAACCGGGCCAGTTGGAATAAGAAGAAAGATGGGTCTTTCAGGTTGGACTTGTTCCACTGCTTCAAAAATGGGTTCTGGTTTGAGTACCATTCCTGCCCCACCTCCAAATGGGGAATCATCTACGCTTTTATGGCTGTCCTTTGCACCGAGGCGAATGTCATGGCAGTTAAGTTCTACTAAACCTGTATCTATAGTCCGGCCCAAAATGGACTCACCTGCGAAGGCCTCAATTAACTTTGGGAATATGGAAAATACGTCAATTCTCATCTTGATCAATCTGGGAAAATGCCCTTTGGTACACGTACTATTATGGTCTCCTCTTCTATTTCAGACAGAAAAGTAATTGGCACCAAAGTTCCATCATCTAAGACCAGCAGGTCACTAGCAGGGTTGGCGTGGATTTCTACAACTTCTCCATGTTCACACCCATAGGAGTCAACGACAATTTTTCCAATCAATTCGTGCACCCAAATTGTTGTTTCGTCCTTTAATGGTTCTGCGAATAATTTTTCTCCAGAAACCTTCTCAGCAGACTCACGAGTGTCCATCCCTTTGAACAAAACAAGAAATCGCTTCTTATGACTTCTAGAATTCTGGACAATCAACTCTTGTTTTGAATCCAAAAAGAGAACTGATCCAGCGGAAATTCTTTCTTTGCGGTCTGTAGTCAAAAGGATGGTTACTTCTCCGCGCAGGCCGTGAGGTTTTCCGATTCTTCCTATTTCAAGCAGTTTCACAGGTTTCATTTCAATTTGGATCTTTAGAATAGATTCTTCAAATCGAATACTACATTCTATGCATCTTCGGAGAAGGATTCCTAGTTAGAGTTCTTTGATTCGGACCTAGTCAATGAATTCAACCGAAATGGTAAGGCCATCACGAACTGCGGCTGCTCTTGTCACTGTCCTGATCGCATTTGCGATTCTGCCACGCCGTCCTATCACACGCCCCATATCACCATCTCCTACTTTGACAGAGAGTGTCGTCTCTTTCTCATTATTCTCAACTTGGATTTCAACTTCATCTGGTTTTTCAACCACTGATTTTACAATGTGCTCAAGAACGTTATACGCGTGGCTGGTCTCATTGTTTTCTATACTCACGAGTCTTCTTCCTCTTCTTCAGAATCTTCTTCACTAACTTCAGAGGAATCATCTTTAGGATCTTCTTCACTAACTTCAGAGGAATCAGGGGCTACAGATGATGCCTCTTCTTCAGAATCTTCGCTTTCTTCATTAGTGATTTCTTCTACTTCTATTGGTTCAGATGTTTCTTCTTTTTCCTTGTCTATCTCTGGAGTCTGATCTTTAGTTTCTTTTGAAACATAGACAATTGGCTCGAGGGGTTTTCCTGTAAATTCTTCCCACGTTCCGGTAATACGAAGCAATTTCTCTACTCGCTCTGTGGGTTTTGCCCCATTCCTCAACCAATGCAAAGCTCTTTCATTATCAATATTAATTACGGAGGGTTCTTGCCTAGGTTCATAGGTTCCTAGTATTTCTATGAACCTCCCGTTTCGAGGTGACCGGCTATCAGCTGCCACGACTCGATATGTAGGTTGCTTACGTTTCCCCATTCGTACAAGGCGGAGTTTAACTGCCACGTTTTCTTCTTTCTGAGATTCTGCCCATAGGGCTATCCCTTCTTGGATAAGTTCGTATCCTATTTGGTTTTTACACGGATACACACCTAAAAAAATTTACTTTTCGGTCGTCACACAGTGTGCCGAGAAAAACCGTCGGTTCAATGATCTTTGAGATATTTCTTTAAATTGATTTTTACTTCAGTTTGAGAATGTTCCGAATTCGCTCAAGTCAAACTCCCCGACAGTCCCAGAATCTAAGTCATCTAACTGACTTTTCTGTTTGACTCTTGAGCTGGGTTTACTTTTCTTTCTTTTGTTTGAACCTTTTCTCTTATTCTTTTTACGGGGCTTAACAGATCCCTTCATCATTCGTTTTATCTCTTTAAACTGCTTCAATAATAAACTGACTTCTTGAACGCTAGTTCCAGACCCTTTAGCTATTCTACTTCGGCGTGAACCATCAATAATTGCAGGAGAGTTCCTCTCTTCAGAAGTCATTGATGTAATGATTGCTTCCATTCGGACTAAACGGCTTTCATCCACGTCAGAAGGGTCTGCGCCTGGCGGGAGATCAGGCATCATCCCGATGATATTTTCCATTGGCCCCATTTTCTTAAGTTGCTGCATTTGATCAAGGAAATCTTCAAGTGTGAATTGTCCACTGATAAGTTTCTGAGTTGCTCGCTTCGTTTCCTCTTCGTCAAATGCAACTTCAGCTTTCTCTATTAGGGTTAACACATCCCCCATTCCAAGAATGCGACTTGCTAGTCGATCCGGATGAAACTGTTCAAAATCATCTATGTTCTCACCTGTGGAAGCAAATGCTATTGGTTTCCCGACAACTGATTTCGCTGAAAGCGCTGCGCCCCCTCTGGCATCTCCATCTAGTTTGGTTAAGATCATTGCATCTAGCGAGAGTTTATTGTCGAACGATTCTGCGATATTGGCTGCATCTTGCCCAGTCATTGCATCTACTACCAAGAATGTGTAATGCGGCTCTATTGCATCGGAAATCTCTCTAATTTCTTGCATCATTTTCTCATCAATAGTTAAACGTCCCGCTGTATCGCAGATGACGACATCTCGTCCCGTTTGTCGCGCCTCTTCGATCCCTTGGGATGCCACCGCTACCGGATCATTATTTTGAGAAAATACTGGAATATCTATAGATTTAGCTAATGTTCGTAGCTGTTCAACAGCTGCTGGCCTTTGAAGGTCAGCGCCGATAAGCAAAGGATTTCTACCTTGAGATTTAAACCACTTTGCTAGTTTGACGGCATTGGTGGTTTTACCGACACCTTGCAAACCTGCTAGAAGAATAATCGTGGGTGACTTTTTCGCGAATGAAATTGTTAGAGATTCTCCCCCAAGAATGCTGATAAGTTCTTCGTTAACTGCCTTAATTACTTGTTGAGCCGGATTTAGAGCTTTATGGATTTCTGCTTCTAAACATCTAGAAAAGACGTTTTCTTGGAAGTTTTTTGCGACCTCTAGGTTCACATCAGCTTCTAACAGCGCTATCCGGACTTCGTCAAGAACATCACTTATTTGAGATTCAGATAACCGCCCTTTACTTTTGAGTCGTCCAAAGATATCTCCTAGTCGGTCAGTTAGGGTGTCAAACATGATTCTCTCTAATCGGGACGTTTTGGCTGTGTTCTAATACTACGAAGTTAGTTCTCTGGTTGAAAATCAAATAAAGCTTCTACGAAATCATCTGGGTCAAATTGGATGAGATCCTGTGATCCCTCACCTATCCCTATGAACTTTACTGGTATCCCTATTTCTTCTTGAATAGCGAAAATGATCCCACCTCGTGATGAACTATCCAGTTTCGTTAGGATAATTCCTGTGACGTCAACAGCGGCAGCAAATTTCTTCGCTTGTTCTAACCCATTTTGTCCAGTAGTCGCATCTAGGGTTAACAAAATTTCAGTAACTGTTCCTGACCCTTTGCCGGCAACTCGTTCAATTTTAGATAGCTCCTCCATCAAGTTTGTTTTCGTATGCAGCCTTCCTGCAGTATCTGCTAAGACAAGCGGAATTGACGCTGAATGAGCATGTTCAATGGCATCAAAAATGACTGAACTTGGATCAGCCCCCTCTCCACCTCGTATCAAAATGGAGTTGCATTCTTGGGCCCATTTCTCTAACTGCTCTGCTGCTGCAGCACGGAACGTATCTCCAGCAGCCATAACAACTTGAAATCCTAATGATTTTCTCCAGAAAGCCAGTTTCCCGATCGAAGTCGTTTTCCCTACTCCATTTACGCCAACAAAGATCCATACGGCTGGATTGCCCACAACATTTAAGTTCCTTTCCGAAGCAGATAAGACCTTCTTTAAATTCTCTTTCAAACATTCGATGAGATCTTGGGATGACGTTAGTTTTTGTTTTTTGGATAGGTCTTTCAGTTCAGCAATTAGCGATACTGATGTTTTCACTCCAACATCAGCCTGAATAAGCATCTCTTCTGCTTCTTTCCAGAAATCAGGACCGAGGTCTCTATTTTTTTGCAATTTTGAGAACAATGAAAATCTATTTCTAGTTTTCGAAATCTCTTCTGAGATACGAGACATTACCTGAACCCGCTTAAGGTATCTATGCTCATTAAATAGAATCCCCCAATGTCACCAGAATCACAGCGTCCCTAGAGTTACAGCAAAAGTTAACTGTTCGCCGTTTCTTATGACTTTTATCTCTACGATTGTCCCAGGAGAACTTAATCTGATTCGAGCAGCCAGTTCAGACATCCCCAGAATAGGCGAACCGTCAATACCAATAATCAAATCGCCTGCCTCTAGACCACTTTCATAAGCAGGGCTTTCTGGCACAACATCAATAATGAGTGCACCAGCTCTTCCAATTGTTGGGTTTTGACCGCTGATTCCAAGAAATCCATTCTCAAGAGATTCACCGTTGACTATTCTTTCAGTAACAAGAAATATCGTGTCAGTTGGAATCGCGAAACCAACGCCAAGATTTCCCTCGACTGTCCCATCTGTTCTGATCAACGTATTCATTCCTACAACGCGTCCTTGCCGGTCAACTAGGGCGCCTCCAGAATTACCGGGATTTATGGGGGCATCAGTTTGTATCATTTCTACTATCGTTCTTGAGCCATCCTCAATATTTAAACTCGGCACTGCACGGTTAACAGCTGACACAATCCCAGCAGTAACACTTTGCTCTAGACCAAAAGGGCTCCCAATCGCAACGGCGAGTTGGCCTACCCTCACGGATTCCAATAAAGCAAAAGTCGCTTGTTTGAACACGAAATTTCCTTGTACTTGAACAATAGCAATATCAACATTTGGATCAGAACCCAGCACTATTCCTGTTGAACGTGTCCCGTCAGCTAACTGAATTTCAACCGATTCTACTCCCTGCACAACATGCGCATTTGTTACGACCATTCCTCCCTTATCGTAAATAATGCCACTTCCTGTTCCCGTCGCAGTATCAATTCGTACTACAGAAGGTGCCACTGCTTCAGCTACTGAAGCTACAGGCTCATCTACTTCAACAATCAGTTCAGTAGATGATTCAGTTGTTAAGGAAGATACTTCAGTCTCCAAAGAGTTACTGATTTCCGGCTCAGTTGTTTCGCTTTTGACACTAAGGCCGATGAGAAGCCCTACCCCAAGCAATATAAGACAGAGCATCGAAAGTAGAGTAAAAGCCATTCTTCTCTTATTTTCCCAACCATCTTTTACTGGCCTACTAGGCCCCGGGATAACTTGATCTGATGGCCAAAATGGATACGACGTTTCCTTTCTTCCTATTAGGGAATCTTTTCTCTCCGACTGTTTCCAATGACTCATTGCTGACTCTCAAGTTTCATTCGTAATTTGCGTTAATATTCTAGCTTGAAAGCGATTAAGAGTCGCTGTAGCGAAAGTTACGCTTTGGGCATGCCGAAGTTTATGACGCGAATCGCAGGCTACATGCGTTTTGTTTGAGCATCTGCCATTTCAAATAAAGGGTTTGCGAGTGTTTCATCCGAGTTAGATTTTTCGCTCACAATTTTTGAGGAGCCTCCTGGTTTCATGGTTACTCCGTACAAACAGTCAGCTGTTTCCATTGTGCGTTTCTGGTGGCTCACTACAATCAATTGGGCTTCATCTCTGAATTCTTTAACTAATTGCAGAAACCTTTGAAGATTCACGTCGTCAAGGGCAGCCTCAACTTCATCCATCACATAGAAAGGTGATGGTCTACTTCGGAAAATTGAAAAGAGGAAAGCTAAAGAAGTAAGAGAGCGCTCCCCTCCTGAAAGTAACGATAGTTTTTTGATATTTTTCCCAGAAGGCTTAGCCTCTATTTCTATTCCTGTCTCAAGGAGGTTATTTGGTTCTGTTAGTTTTAGAGAACCTTGACCACCAGGAAAAAGCGAGGAGAATAGGTTTCCAAAGTTCGTACTTATATCAGCAAAAGCTGCCGTAAATACTGCGACAATTTCTTGGTCAATTGCCTTTATAACTTTGCTGAGGTCACGTCGGGAGTCTCGAACATCTTGCAACTGGGCTTGAAGGAACTCAAAGCGTGTGTTGAGTTCGTCGTACTCTTCAAGTGCAAGAGGGTTAATTGGGCCCATGATTTTAAGTTCTCTCTCTAGCTCTCGCACACGGCCTTTTGCGGTTACACCTTCTAAAGGAGGGCAAATTGTTGATATAGCAGTTCCTGGTTCACAGTCCAGTTCTCTTCTTACTGAATCGGTTAGCGCCTCTAATTTAAGTGTGTATTCTGACTCTTTAAGCTCGGAGCGGTGTAGTTCTTCACGCAGTTGAGATAATTTATTTTCATTTTTGCCTCTCTGCACCCTGTATGTCTCAAGTTGGCTGACAGCTTTTTGTGCTGAGTTTGACTGTTCTTGGCGCAACTGCCGAAGTCCAAGAAGGTCAGACTCCACCATTGCAGATTTCTCTTCAACGATTTTTCTTAAAAATTCTGCCAGCCGCAATCTTTTCTCAAGGGTTAGCCTCCGTGACTCTGCCGCATCACGCTGGTCGTTGTATCCACGAAGGCGATTTTCAATTTCTAGCAACCTTCCTTGAAGGAATTTCTCCCGCTCATGAATTGAAGCTAGGCGCACATCTATGGCGGTTCTTTTTGCTCCTATTTGTTCGGCTAGTTTATCAATTTCATTTCTGCGTTTTTCTGCTGTTTGTGTCCTTTCCAGAGCTTCTTTCTCATGGGTTTCCAATTCTGGTAGGTCGTCTACAAGCTGAGTTTGAGCGGCAATTTGATCTTCAATGTTTTCCTGAAAAGAGATCTCTTGTTTCTCTAACCCTTCTATCTCTACGCTTATAGCGCGGAGGTCGCTTTCAGATCTAGATTTAGCCTCTCTAATCTCATCAAAGTCTCGTTGAGCTTGAAGCATTGCTGTTTCAGCGGCTACGCGATCTTTTTTACGCTGCTCAAGATCACGCTGGCACCTTTCAAGTTCCTCTTCATAACGCCGAACAGTTTCAAACGCATTTCCGGATTGTTCTAAAGCTTCTTCTAGAGCGCTTCCAGTTGCTCCGAAACCAGAAATTCCCACTCTCCATCCGAGTGGGCTGAAATGGTCTCCATCCATAGTAACAAAGGTACTCTCGGGAGAGAGCATTGATTTCTCCACTCCCATTGACCAATCCGAAACGACTTGAACCTCTCCGAGGAATTTATCAAGAAGCGCTTCAATCTCGGGGACTTCTGAATGGACGTGCTCTCTTAAAGGATTGTTTGGAATATTCGGTGACGAATTTGGAGGGGCAACAATAACCCCGCCGGAGCTCCCTGAATCTTGAATTTTCTCTAGCGTTTTTCTAGCGGTTTCAATGTCATCTACTACGACCGAAGTCGCCACATGTCCGATAGCTGCTTCAAAAGCTGCTTCCCAACCTTCATCAATGTGTATTAGCTCAAGAAACGAACCGTAGACACCATCCATCTCAGAAACTTCATCAATGCCACTCAATTTTCGTGCCTCATCCAAAGCAAGTGATAACGCATCTGCTCGAGCTACCCAGGATTTACTTTCAAGTTGTGCTTCTGCAAATTTTGATTGAGCCGTGTTACAGATTTGGACTAGCTCTTCTACCTTCTCACCTAGTTCCTTATGAGTAGTCTCTGCTTTACTTTTAGAATCGTTAGTTTCTGCAAGTTGCAGATCAAGATCTCTAATGAGAGCGCGACCATTTTTCTCTGCTTCTTTCTGTTCTTGTAGATGGGCGCTTAGCTCTATGATTCTCCGTTGAAGATTCTCTAATGTTGCATTTATAACAGCCAGTTGGCCACGTGACTCTGCTGCTGCTGTTCCGTGTTTTTGGGTTTCGGGGGCAAATTCACCTTGGAAATCTGAACGTTGAATTGCTAGTTCTTTCTCAGCTTGTACTACATCTTTAGTCACTGGCTCAAGTTCTATTTTTGATATGGCTGATTCTTCAAGTTCTTTACGAAGTCTGGCAGTTTCAGCTTCCAGTGTCTCTACGACGCCTTGATCGACTTGCATATCTATTTGCCTATTAATACTTATTATTCGTTCTGTAAGGAGCGCTTTTAATCCTCTAGCACGTTCACGTAGACCTTCAGTAGATGCAAGTTGATCAGCAGCATCGTCAATTCCTGTAGTGGCCAGTTGTTCTTCAGCAAGCTCAATTTGGCTATCTAAAGTAGTTAGCGTAGATCTCAGTTCGCGTTCAGTGCTATGGAGTTGTGTCTTCCCTCCTTGAACCGCTTTAAGGCCTTCGCGTAAAGAGGTGATTTCTTTACCAACGAGGTGGCGACGAAGAGCAGTTAGCTCATCAAATAAAGATCCGTGTCTCCTTGCGGCATCTGCTTGTCGTTCCAGAGGTTTAAGTTGTCTCCTCACTTCCCTAAGGAGATCTTGAAGTCTGGTGAGGTTCTCTTCTGTTGCTTTCAGTCGTCGTTCTGATTTCTCTCTTCGTTTTCTATATTTTAGAACTCCCGCTGCTTCTTCAATAATTGATCTTCTATCTTCCGGTTTGGCATTCAGAACGGCGTCAATTTGCCCTTGGGAGACGATGACATGCTGATGGCGGCCAACTCCTGAATCGCTAAGCAATTCTTGAATATCAAGAAGTCGGCACGGGACGTTATTCAAAGCATATTCGCTATCACCGTCTCGAAACAAAGTCCGGCTTATGGTGATCTCATTAAAGTCAAGCGGTATGATCTTGGCAGCGTTGTCAATAGTTAGTGAGACTTCAGCACGACCTAACGCTGATCTCTTCGTAGTTCCAGCGAAAATAACATCATCCATCTTTTGAGAACGGACGGCTCCTGGTGCTTGGGCTCCGAGTACCCATGCTATGGCATCAACGACATTTGATTTCCCACTCCCGTTTGGACCCACGACAACTGTGACTCCAGGTTCAAATTCTAGTGTCGTAGATTCAGCAAAAGACTTGAATCCTTTAAGGGTCATTGATTTCAAGAACACAGCGAAAAACTAGTCGCTCTGGAGAGAAATTACACGTTTGTAGTTTAATTTTTTGGTTTTTAGACTTGGCTCTGTTCGCAGTAGTAAGTCCAAATGCCACCAAATTTTGATCTTGCGATTGGTTTTCGCGATCGCGGGCTTAGATCTCCGTGTTTCTGATAAACCGAATGATGATCTTGATAAGCCCCTGGTTCCCCATTGGTATCAACATATGGGCTACCTGGAATCGTTGATCCTCTATATTTCACAGCGTCATATACGGTTTGCACGATTGCCTGCCAAAGCCTCCGTACTTCGTTCGTGGTCAATGAGTCCGATATGCGATCATATTTCAACCCGGCTTCAAACAATATCTCATCTGCATACATGGGGCCGATACCGAGAACAAACGATTCGTCTAGAAGAAGAGTCTTGAGCTTGGCTTTTCTCGCATGGAGGTAATGAGCGAAATCACCCCATGTAATTTGTTGGGAATGTTCAATCGGGTCTATTCCATAGTCATATAGATCGGGTCGGTCTTCTAAGATAGCTTCCGTTTCATGCATGGAAACAGTCGCTTCAGCATCGTGATCCAAAAGTCGTAGTTGTCCTGTCTGGGTGAAAGTGATAACGAAATGGGTTTTGGAATGCCTTTCCGCTTTATTCGGAACACGAAGTATCTGGCCACCATGACCTAGGCCTACGAGAAGACTTCTCCCGTTTGAGAGATCAAATTGAAGTAACTTTCCAATGCGTCCGACACTTTCAATTTTTGCTTGGTCTAGTTCTTTCTCGATTGAGGCTTTTGATTTAGCCCCACCGACAGTCTTTGTCTTGAGGACTTCAACTGTTTTAATTTTCTTACCGACGCAATCTCGTTCTAGGTCTCTTCGAATAGTTTCAATTTCGGGGAGTTCGATCATTCTTTCCTTATAGGCGTTGACGTGGTTCGCATTTTACAGGTTTCTTTTGCATCTTATTCATTCCCGAATCTTTTCAAGGCTTCTCCAGCAGCTGATTGTTCCGCTTCCTTTTTGCTTCTACCCTGTCCTTCACCTGCAATTTCATCGTTAATAAGAACTTGCGCATAAAACCGTTTTTCATGTGCTGGCCCTTCTGTAGTGATTCTATAATTTGGTGAAGATGAGAACTTTTGTTCAAAGATAACCTTTAATCGGCTCTTAAAGTCTTCGTTGTTTCTCATTGAATATTCTTCAATTTTTGATTTGAGTACGTGCAGTACAAATTTTTCTGCTTCCGACCATCCCCCATCTAAATAAATAGCTCCTATTACAGCTTCAATAGCATTCTCAAGCAATGCTGGCGACACTGATGTGTATTCAAGTTTATTCCCAAGCTTCAAGTAAGAACCGATATTTAGTTTTTCTGCGACTTCGGCAAGAGATTTTTTTTCCACTAAGACCGATCGCAGAAGGGATAATTGGCCTTCAGTTAAATCTGAATAGGTTTTGTAAATATGCTCAGTGACGATAAGCCCCAAGACAGAATCACCCAAAAATTCCAGCTTTTCGTTTGGCTGAAATCCTTCATTTTCTGCAGTCCAAGATTTATGAGTCAGAGCAATTTCAAGTAGGACAGGATTTTCAAATTTATAGTTGATTTTTTTCTGGAGTTCTCGTAGCTTTTCTTTTTCCAAGGAAGCTTTCAATCCAATCGTGTGTGAACATAATCAACAGCATCTCGAACACTCTTTAGGTCCTCTAGATCTTCATCATCAATTCTAAAATCAATGGATCGCTCAGATAATTCCTCTTCAATTGCTTCGACAAGTTCGATCAGAGCAAGTGAGTCGGCATCAAGATCATCTGCAAACGAATCCCCTTCATTTATTGAGTTGGGTTCTATTTCTAATATTTCAGCTAATCGGTCTTTCACGAGTCGAAGTAGCTCTTCTCTTCCAAGTGGTTCTTGTTCCATATGAGTTTCTGCTGGCATAGCACCTGTCTTTCTGTCGCAAAAATTGAGTTTAAGCGATTCTTGCTGTTTGTGCTTGGAGGCAATTCGAAAAGATCACTTGGCCGAAATAATGGACTGCAAGTTCTCTACATGGCCATCAATAACTAATTCATGTGCCGTTTGCACCGCGTTGAGGATAGCTTTCGCTGAAGAAGATCCATGGCTAACCATTGCTATACCTTTAACACCAAGCAGAACTGCTCCACCCACTGAATCTGGGTCAAGTTTTTCATATAGCGGCAATAACGCTGGAGCTAGAAGTCCAGCCCCTCTTTCAGCTTCGGGTGAAGCGGAAAAGGCACCTAGCAATGCGGTAACGATGGCCTTTGCTGTACCTTCAAGCGTCTTTAACGCTACGTTTCCCGTAAACCCATCTGTAACAACTACATCAGCGACACCACTCATTAGGTCACGGCCTTCAACGTTGCCGATAAATTGGGCTGAGCTTCGTTTCTGCCAGTCTTGCATATCAAGTAAGGCAAATGCCTCTTTCACTAAAGGGTTGCCCTTTCCAGCTTCCTCACCTATTGACAGAATGCCAACTTTTGGCTTATCTATGTGAAACCGATCACGCGCGTAGACTGCACCCATTTCTGCAAATTGAAGTAGCCATTCCGGTTGACATTCTGAATTAGCACCTGAGTCAAGAAGGACAACTGGATGGCCATCATCAAGAACAGGGATCGGAGTAGCTATTGCTGGCCTAGAGACTCCTTTCAGTCTCCCCATTCGGAGCAGCGCAGAAGCCATTGTGGCTCCCGTGTTCCCAGCACTTATCATTGCAGAAGCTTCCCCATCTCTTACCGTCTCCGCTGCGCGAACCAATGATGAGTCTTTCTTCCTTCTAACGCTTTGTCCAGGATCATCATCCATTTCGATAACTTCGCTAGCTTCAACGATAGGGATACCTTCCACCTCTTTGAGTGCTTGTGAAGTACCTACAAGCAAGACTGGTATTCCTAGATCATGGGCTAGTTGAGCACCTTCAATGATTGCTCCAGGTGCATTATCTCCCCCCATAGCGTCAATGGCTATTGGCAGATGTTTGGTAGGCATTTTCCCCTGATTCTCAGTCAACCTCTATAACGGCACGACCGTTATACCAGCCACAATTACCACAAACATGATGCGGACGCCGAGCAGCATTACATCGTGGGCAAGAATTGGTGCTTGTTGCGTGAAGTTTCCATGCAGAGTTGCGACGACTTCTGCTTTTCGCTTTTGATGTTTTCTTCTTTGGTACTGCCATCTTAAATCCAAATAATTAGTTAGTTAGCAAGTTGGAACCTGCGCAGGGTTGATCCTACCGAAGGAGAGGGGATCTTGCACCCTCTCAGGCACTGTGATCTTGATCATCATCAAACTTCAATACATCCAAAGCTTCCCATCTAGGATCTTTCTTATTAATCTGTTTGCTATCGCTTGTTTGATTCTGCGAAATATCAATAGGAAATTCGGTGTCTATAGGGCCTTCGCATGTATCTGAACACAGGGGGGCTAGAGGTAAACTTAAAAGCGTTTGCTCTGTAAGCATCGGCTTTAGGTCTAACTTTTCTCCGGAAGGGAATTCAAAAGTCTCTCCTTCAGCTGCATTGTGTTCAAAAATTTCTTGAATGAATATCTGAGTTATTCCTTTAGCCTCCTCTAAACACCTTCTACACGGTCCGATCCAATGAATATCTATGCTTCCACTTACAGTGATTTTTTCAGTTAAAGCCTCGACGTTGAGTACCCCTACAAGCGCTTTAGCTGATGAGTAACTCGTTACTATTTCCGAAGGACTCCATTGACATTCAACCGGTTCAAATGATCCTGCATTTCGAAACAGACTGGGGATGTCAATTACTAGATCCGTGGAGGCTGAGTTGTCTTTACTCAAATTCGTCCTGATCGTAGAGCTCAGGCGTACTTTGGGTCTCTTCTTGATCTTGACTATGCGCCTCTTTAAGTTCCGACAGTGGGTCTCCTTGCAATTTAGACCGACCATCAGCGACAATTTTTTGCGTTTTCTTAAGGACAGCTTCAAAGCTCGCAAGTCTCTGATCACAGTAGTCTTCAGTTTCTAACTGGAGCCTCCGAGCTTCCGATTGGGCATCCTCAACAATTCTTCGAGCACGAACCTCTGCAGCTTTCACTACTTCAGACTTTTGCACCATCTGGCCTGCGCGAGCGCGTGCAAGGTCAATCAACTCGTCACCCTCTCTTTGTGTCCTTGCGAGAAAATCCTCACGTTGTTTGAGTAACCATCTCGCTGCTCGAATCTCATCAGGCAATCGGAGCGAAACATCATTTAAAACAGAAATCACTTCATCTTTATTTATCATTGAGGATGAAGAAAGTGGAACTGGACGCGCTGCATCAATTACGTTAATAAGCCCTTGGATCAATCTCTCTACTTCTGGTGCTTCATATGGTTCTACTGATTCAAAAGAATGTTCTGTCTCATCGTGTTCACTCATCGTTTAGCCTCCCCGAGAGTAAACTAGCAACGCTTTCAGGGACTAGCGCTGATACATCGCCTCCCAAAGTTGCGATTTCACGAATAAACCTACTTGAGATATGTGAATGTGCAGGTTCAGATGGTATAAAAATTGTCTCAACTCCAGCCACGGTTTTGTTAGTTTGAGCCATCTGCATTTCTATCTCAAAATCACCTGTGGATCGCAAACCCTTAACAATAACTGTTGCTTCAAGATCAACCGCAGCATTAACGACCAGACCTGATGAATTCGCTGTAGAAACATTAGGTAGGTGGGAAAAACTTGATTTGAGCAGATCTTCTCTCGCCTCAAGAGAGAGAAAGCTTTTTTTCTCAGGGTTTTGCATTGTCACGACTACCACTTCATCAAAAATACTTGCAGCAATTTCAACAATATTGAGGTGTCCAAGATGCAGCGGATCGAATGATCCCGGATACATTGCTTTTGTCATTTCGCTAACCTATTTGTGTTTGAGTGGTGTACCAGATGTTTCAGGTTGTTGCTTTCTCTTCATACCATTGTAGGAAATTCATCGCCTGCACCCAACAATTAACGAGATACTATACATCTAAAGGGGAAATGAGCCTTATTTCTTAGCTATTAGCACATTTGACTGCCCATAATTTTGTTCCTTAATAATCTTCCAGTACTCATTTAGGGCAATTTTTTGTGATGTTTCAATTACTACTACTTTTGACTTAATTTGCGATATTAACTGATCCCAAAGGTCGAATTCGTAGGGAGGATCTAGGATCGCAACATCAAAATCTCTTGCTTCCTTTAAATACATTACTGCATCTTGGTGTCTTACTTCTGCCTTGCTATCGAACCCCAGCATTTGTAGATTATGTGTAATCGTATTTACAGATAATTCATTATTGTCAACAAAGACTACTGAATTCGCCCCTCTTGATAGAGCTTCTAAACCTAAAGAGCCTGTCCCAGCGAATAGGTCAAGATAGCAAAGATCTTCAACTAAGCCATAACTATGCAAAGAATTAAAAATTGCCTCTCTAACTCGATCCTTTGTCGGTCTAATTTTACTATTTGAAGGAACGGTGAGCTTTCGCCCACGGGCTGTACCAGCTACGATTCGCATGATGCGATACATTACCTTCAGACTGGCTTAGTGGCAATGGATCTCCCTGATGAAATTATTTGCGTTGATTGTGGAGGGCGCTGTTATTTAGGAAGTAAGGAACCAGAATTAGGCTGGGAAAAGGGCATGATAGTCTTCTATCGTTGCAAGGATTGTTTGGATAGATGGGACATCGTCCTTGGCGCAGATGGCATTTAACACTCTACTGGTCTAGGTCTGCGCCACATGCAAGTAAGTTGTGCTTGGCCGTCTGCCAGAATCAATTCTTTACTTATCTCAAAACCCAACCGGTAATAAAAAGGCACATTTCTTGGGTTGCTAGATTCAAGATACGCTCCAAGACCTACTGCATCACAGGTATCTAGAACCGGACCGAGCAGAGCAGCCCCCTTCCCTTTCCCTTGCATGTTTGGGAGAGTCCCAACAGCCTGAAGATACCAATGGGGTTCATCTGGGTGTTCTAAGCTCACTTCGTACAACGCTTGAAGAACAGTTGGAAGACGTTCACCTACTAAAGGTTCGATGAAATTCACGAAAGCATCTAGGCCCTCATCATCGCTGTTTTTCTTTATCTCAAATTTTGGTTTCTCCCAGATAGAGGCAGTTGTTCTCTCTTCGTCAATTTCTAACTGTGAATTGCCTTTTTCTAAACTGGCTTGGGCTATGTAATCCCACCATCTTTGAACATTATTTTGGTGTTCTTCCCCAGGAAAAAGCCATTCCATGAAAGGGTCGCCTGCGAATGCTGACGCGAGAATTATTGAGACCTGATTTAATTTTTCCATTTTGTTAGTCGCTCACCTTTCATGATTTAAAGAGATACTCCACTTCTTCATCTTTGAAAAAAAGCTTAACCTCTTCAGCAAGGAGAGAAATATCGGGAAGATTTGTTTTTGAAGTCAATAAACTAAACGCCGCGTCTCGAGCATGTTGAACCCACTCTTTGTCCCTTCGGAGTGATGCTATTTTCAAATCGTTTTTCCCTTTTTGAGACACTCCCATGATTGTGCCTTCTCCTCTAATTTCAAGATCTATTTCCGCTAATTCAAATCCATCTGTTGTATCAACGAGGGCTTGTAATCTCTCTGTTGCTTCCTTAGTTTCTACATCGCTGACTAAATAGCATTTCGATTCTGCTGTTCCGCGACCTACTCGACCTCGGAGCTGGTGCAATTGGGCTATACCGAATCTTTCAGCACCTAAGATCACCATGACTGTTGCGTTCGGGACATCAACCCCCACCTCGATAACTGTGGTTGAGACTAGAACATCAATGTCCCCTTGACGGAAAAGTTCCATCACGTGTTGTTTTTCGATTGTAGATAATCGCCCATGCAGCAACCCAAGTCGGAGATCTTGGAGTTCTACTTCTTTAAGACGTTCATAGGTTTCCTCCACTGATACAGTTTGCATTTTTTCATTTTCCTCAATGAGAGGACAAACGATAAATGCCTGAAACCCGAGTGAAACTTGTTGCTGTAATTGATCCCACAACATTGGGCTATCGCTTACTCTTTCCGTTCCAATGGGTGATCTTCCTAGAGGAAGCTCATCAAGTACAGATATGTCCAGATCTCCGTAAACAGTCATCGCGGCTGTTCTGGGGATCGGCGTTGCAGTCATTACCAGAACATCAGGGACTGCCTTATTCTTTCCTTTCGCTCGCAAGGCTGCTCTTTGGTCCACCCCGAATCTATGTTGCTCATCTATCACGGTTAACCCGAGATCGCAGAAATTTATTGATTCCTGAATTAGAGAGTGGGTTCCCACAATTATGTCAATGCTTCCTGATTCGAGTCCCTCTCTGATAGTTTTCGCATCTTGAGTTTTTGTTTGACTAGTCAATAGAGAAACATTTATATTTCTTTCACCCAAAAGATTATCAGGGTCTTCAACCATGAATTCGGCGAGCATTTTTGAAATCCCCAAATAATGCTGTTCTGCTAGCACTTCAGTGGGGGCCATAATCGCGCCCTGTTTCCTTCCCTCAACGACTGAGAGCAGTCCAGCTACGGCGACCAGTGTCTTCCCTGAGCCGACGTCGCCTTGTAAGAGCCTGTGCATTGGATAGCTGGAACGAAGGTCCACAAAGATTTCATCAACCACTCTCCGCTGAGCATTTGTTGGTACAAAAGGTAGAGAGTCAAAAAGTTTCGCTGCATAATCTCCTGAAAATTTATGAGTGATTCCTTCTTGTGAAGATTCTAACTGAAGTTTTCTTGCGACAAGTAATAGTTGGATGCGAAAGAGTTCATCAAAAACAAGTCGGCGTCTAGCTTGCATAACATCTGATATCCCATTTGGATTATGGATCTTTCGAAAAGCGACATCTCTACTGACAAGGCCATACGTATCTATCATCGATTGTGGTAGGGGTTCCGCAAACCCTCGAACTTTAGATTTTTCTAAGGCATCATTAACCCAAGTAGCAAACTCCCATGTTGTTAAACCAGCTTTGCCTGACTGTGGATACACAGGGACGAACCTTCCAGTTTTGTCCCCTACTAAGTCAACAACTGGATTGACCATACTGTTTTGTCCCCTGAATCGTTCTAGCTTTCCAAATATAATTACTTCGGCACCTACCTTAAGTTGACGTTCCCTCCATGGTTGGTTGAAAAAAGTCAACGATAAGTTTCCTGTGCCATCCGAAACAGTCGCTGCAACCATTTGCCTCTTATTGCGTGTTCTTCTTTTGTGAACGTCAAGGACTTCAACTAGGACCATCCCCTCTTCACCTACTTGGAGAGATTCTATTTTTGCTTCGTTCGTTCGATCTATGTATCTGCGGGGGTAATGAGTGAGAATGTCAAGGACTGACACTACATCAATTGATGAAAGTGCTTTTTCTTTTGTAGGCCCGACTCCCCTTAATCTAGTAAGAGGAAGATTTGAAAGGTTCTCTAAGGTAAGCGGCGAGACATCATCAGTCATTTTTGTTTCGTGTTTCATAGGGAAGTATCGCTCTATGGCGCGAAAGTATTTTTGCTGGGGCACTTGTTGGAATCAACTCTGCCTCCATAGTTATTCAATTCCCAGGTAGTAAGGGTAGAGGGGTTGCCCTCCTTGATGAATCTCAATTTCGACTTGAGGGAACTGGATTGTTAACCATTTCTCAATTGACTTGGTTGTCTCTTCAGAGCTTCCTTCTCCGGTAATGATTGTCACTATTTCGTGCTCTTCTTGAACAAGATTTTCAAGCAATTTTTGCGTAGATGCAACTAAAGAGTCAGAGGAAACAATGACTCCGGAGCGATCAAGACCGATCCATTCCCCTTCTTTGACCGGCCCAGCTTCTGTTTCACTATCTCGGACGGCTTTGGTAACTTCTCCAGTGACGACTAATGCTGCCATGTTAGACATAGCTTTAGCATTCGCTTCAGAATTTGCCTTGGGATCAAAAGCCAGTAGAGATGAAAACCCTTCAGGGATGCTTTTCGTGGGGACGACATTCACATTTTTTTCTACTTGTTCATTTACCTGCTCTGATACAGGAACAATATTTTTGTTATTTGGGAGGATAATTATTTCATTAGCGTCAACTTGGGCTACTGCATCCAAAAGATCTCTGACAGAAGGATTCATTGACTGGCCTCCGCGGATTATGGCATGAACCCCCATTGATGCAAATATTTTGTGCACTCCTTCCCCGGCCACTACTGCGATTACGGCTGTTGTTTCTGTTTCAGGGTTCGGAAGAGTAATTTCATTTTCACCGCCGATTTCTATGTGGTCTTCGTGATGGGAAAGTTCTTCAAGGAGGTCGGTGACACGGATTTTATGAGGTCTTCCTATTTTTATCCCTGCTTCAATTGAGGCGCCTATGTCATTTGAATGAATGTGGCAGTTCCAGATTCCATCTCCACCCACTATGACGATTGAATCACCTATCTTTGACCAATCAGCTTTAAAGCTGTCTATTTTTTCATCATCTGCATCTAGAAAGAACATAACTTCGTAACGAAGTTCGCTGATATCTGCTGTATCCCCGTTTCCCTGGTCATGTGTTTTCTTTATATTCTCAATTCTGGCAGTTACCTGCATGGGCGGCTCAATTGGGGTTTCGTCCACGACGAAAAGAAAGGATTGAATTAGCAAGAGATAACCAGCGCCCCCTGCATCTACAACACCTGCGTCTTTGAGGACAGGGAGTAGATCTGGGGTTCTGTTAAGAGAGTTACTCCCTTCCTTTGCCAATGCTTTGAGGAAATCAACCAACGACAAATTATCTTCTATTATTTTTTCAGCTTTCTCAGCAATTTCACGAGCAACCGTAAGGATCGTTCCTTCAACGGGTTTGAGTACAGAACTATATGCAGCCGTTGATGCGTGCCGAAATGCACGTGTTAAGGCCTCATCATTGATCAATTCTTCTTCCGAAAGACTATCGGCTAGACCTCTAAGGATCTGTGAAAGGATGACACCAGAATTTCCGCGCGCTCCCATCAAACTTCCATGACGAATCGCATCCCATTGAGCACTGGGGGTGCTACCTGATTCTTCAATTTCCTTCACAACCGAACGAAGAGTAAATGACATATTTGTTCCAGTATCGCCATCTGGAACGGGGTAGACGTTAAGTGCATTCAGGCTTTCGCAGTGGAGAGAGAGGGCATCGTTGAAAATCAGAATAACTTGTTTGATTTGTTCATTGGAAAGTTCGTTAAGTTGCTCCACGATTGTTGATGGTACTAATTAGATTGCTTTAAAGACGACATGATGTTGATTTTGGTTAATTTCGTTAAAAATCGCAAAAGCTATCACAGTTCGTAACTGTCGCCTGAAGTCCGTTATTATTTTGTAAATCCAACGAGTTGAGGAGATGCCTTGCAGGGAGTTATAAAATCTTACGATCCTGGGACGAGAGATGGAGTCGTCATGTCTGAGCGGGACTTCACCGAGTATGAACTATCCCCAGATGCTCTTGAAGGATCAATCTTCCGGATGCTTCGTCAAGGGCAAAGAGTTATTTTTGATTTAGATGACTCTGGAATGGCAACAAATCTTCGTTTGGGTTCGGAAGTAGACATGGGCACTCCGGATTTCCTGCAATAATTTTGACAACGAGGCCGAATTACTATGACAGATAACCCCCCACGCAATATTACAGAAGCTCTCAAAAACCAGTTTGGGATTGATGGAGTTGCATTACATTATGGATTATCTCAAGAAGAACTCTTTCATGCTGCTATCGCTAATGATCGAGGGCGAGTAAGCATCGACGGAAACCAAGTTGAACAAAAAGCTTATTCAACTGTCCTAGGAGTAGATGGCCCTCTCGTCTATTACAGTGACCCTTCGTGTACTGGTCGACCCGTTACTGACACGTTCGCTGTTGCGAGGCCAGAAGTCGAAAACACTGTTTGGTGGAAAGATGGTTTCGCAAAGTTTAACCCAGATGCTTTTGATCAACTTCTTCCAAGAGTTGTTGATTACTTAAATGCCAAACAAGGAGATTTGTACGTTACTGATGTCTTCTGCGGCTGGGATCCTGAATTTGCTGAGCCGTATAGGTTCGTAGGCGAGTATGCAACACACGCATATTTCTGCAACATCATGTTCCCAAAGAACGTTCGTGATGACAGTGATCGGGCTGAAGCTGGTTGGACTATTATAAATGTCCCTTCCTTTATTGCAGAACCCGAGCGAGACGGAACGAATTCAAATCGGGCAGTCATTATGGACATCGTTAACCGGGTTGCTCTGGTAGTAGGCCCAGCAGATTATTGCGGAGTTAATAAGAAGACGATGTTCACAGTTATGAATTTTGTTCTGCCTGATAAAGGCCAACTTTCCATGCATTGTTCAGCAAACGTTGGTTCCGATGACGATAGCGCAATACTTTTCGGTCTTTCGGGAACAGGAAAAACAACTCTTTCCGCTGATCCGGATCGTCTCTTGATCGGAGATGACGAGCATGTATGGACCGATACAGGGGTATCTAACTTTGAAGATGGATGTTATGCAAAATTAATAGACCTTGATAAAGAAGACGAACCTGTAATTGCTGCTGCTTTAAGTATGAAAGGGACGCTCATTGAGAATGTTCCGAAACTTCCAGGAAAGCAGATTGCAGAAACAGACCCACAAGAGTTTGACCTTACAGATGGTTCACGTACTGAGAATACTCGATTTGCTTATCCGTTAACTTGCAATCCTGGGGTAGCTGATGGGGCTAAAGGACCACACCCTAAGACAATTGTTCTATTGACTGCAGATGCTTTTGGCGTTCTTCCTCCTGTATCTATTCTTAATCCTGATGAGGTGATGTACCATTTCGTCACTGGGTTTACGTCAAAACTTGCTGGGACCGAAGTAGGGGTTACAGAGCCACAAGCTACTTTCTCAGCTTGTTTCGGTGATCCATTCATGTCACAGAAGCCTCATGTTTATGCTGGCCTTCTAGCGAAACGTATGGCAGATTTCGATACTAGGTGCATTCTTTTGAATACAGGTTGGACAGGCGGCCCTTATGGAACCGGTAGTCGCATGTCTTTGAAACACACTCGTTCTCTTTTAAATGCAGCTCTTGGAGGTGAATTTGATGACATTGATTTGGAGACTCAACCGATTCTTAATTTACGTATGCCAACTACATGTTCCAATGTCCCAGATGAAATACTGAACCCCAGAAGCACTTGGGACAATCCTGAAGATTACGATCAGCAGGCTAAAAAGCTGCGGGAAATGTTTCGAGAAAACTATCTAGAGAAGGGCTTTGCTGAACTTGGTATTGCAGCAGCTATGTGATTCTTTGTAAGGTCTTTTCGTGAGGCAGTTACAAGATATTGACACCCCGGCTTTAGTTCTTGATCTAAAGATCTTCTATGAGAATCTTGAAATTATGTCAGAGAGTCGGCCGGGGTTAAGCCTTCGCCCTCATGTAAAAGCTTTCAAATCATCCGTGATTGCTGGGATTCTCAAAAAATATGGGCATGAGTCTTTTTGCTGTGCAACTATCCGAGAAATTGAAGGATTAGTAGAGGCTGGACACAAAGAAGATATTCTCCTAGCAAACGAGACACTTGATGCTTCAAGGTTGGGTTCATTAGTAGCTAATGGAGCCAGAATTACAGTAGCCGTTGACTCCGAAGCCACCATCATTGCTGCTGCTGAAGGAGGAGTCAAAGAGGTCCTTATAGATATTAATGTCGGGCTTCCAAGATGCGGATGTGATATCTCCGATGCAGAGATGCTTTCCTCCTTTGCGAAAAAACATGGATTAAAGATTCGTGGAGTAATGGGTTATGAGGGTCATCTTATGTTCATACAAAACAAAGAAGAGCGTTCTAGAAAAGTGAACGAGGCTATGGAGATACTCCATGATGCACATTTAATTGTTGGAGGTGACGTTATTTCTGCAGGAGGTACCGGAACATTTGATATCAATACTCTTGCCACTGAAATTCAAGCTGGCTCTTACCTTTTTATGGATACTCGATACGCGAAAATTGAACTTCCGTTTAAAGAAAGTCTTTCGGTTGCATCGAAAGTTATTTCTGTGGAGAAGGCTAAGAGGTGGGCTGTTTCTAATGCAGGTGTCAAATCGTTGGGAATGGATTATGGAAAACCTTCCGTACAGGATGGAGTTGTTGGGATTTGCTCCGACGAGCACACAACGTTATTTCCTACCGAAGGAGATGACTCTGTGAGGTGGGAAACAGGTGATGTCGTCCTTTTAAAACCATCTCATGTGGATCCTACTATCGCTAAACATCCAAGGATGCTATGTGTTGAAGATGGCTACGTCGTTGAGGAATGGCCTATTGATCTTCGGGATTGGTAACTCTTGCAACCTAGAAATTTTTTAACATTTGGGGATTTATTTTGAAGCAAAAGTGGACGAATTGGGGCAAAAATCAATCAGCTGTTCCCAAAGGAATAATTTCGCCTTCATCTGAAGACGAAATTATTGACCTTATTGGAAGGGGTGTTGCAAATCGATGGAAAATTCGTCCAGTGGGTTCTAGTCATAGCTTTAGCCCAATATGTGTAACCGATGGGTTGATTATCCAGCTCAATGCCTTTAATCGGATTCTCAATGTTGACCGTGAACAGCTTCAAATTACTGTGGGGGCTGGGATAACGCTCGCTGATTTAAATACCGAATTAGAAAATTTGGGAATGGCCTTACCTAATCTCGGCGATATTGATTCCCAAACTTTAGCGGGTGCTATAGCTACAGGAACGCATGGAACGGGGCACAAATATTCCTCAATTAGTGCTGCAGTAATTGGATTGCGAATTGCTACGGGTGATGGTTCAATTCTTGAGACGTCAATTTCGCAAGATCCTGATATTCTGAAATCAGCTAGGGTCGGATTGGGCGCATTAGGCATAGTGATTTCTGTGACATTGCAGTGCGTAAAATCTTTTAATCTTAAAGGAGTAGAGCTAACTACTTCACTGAATGACGTATTGGAAAGATTCGATGCTGAAGATATGCGGTCAGATTTTGTTGAATTTTATTGGTATCCTCATACTGAAATTGCAGAGCTAAAGATTAATAACAGGACTAGCGACCCACCAAATAATGGCAGTCGGGTAGCTAGATTCCTGAACGATGAAGTTATCAGAAATGTCGCATTTGATTGCCTTAATCGTTATTGGAGATATTTTCCTCAATACGCTCCAGGTACTTTTAATCGAACTTTGAAGATTGGGAGTACTCAAACTCGGATTGCCCCTAGTTATAAGATATTTTGTTCAAAACGAAGAGTGAAGTTTGTAGAGATGGAGTACGCGATTCCCAGAGAATCTCTCCTTGAAGCCTTTCGCGAGGTTCGCAAAATAACTGAATCACTTGATACCCCCGTCACTTTCCCAATTGAGGTTCGCTCGTTAGGAGCTGATGACATACCCCTATCCCCTTCTTTCGGAAGAGCGACTGGATTCATTGCTGTTCATGTCTACAAAACCGGTGATCATAGGAAATATTTTGACCAAGTCGAAAACTTGATGCGTGAATACAATGGCCGCCCCCATTGGGGGAAAATGCATAATCTATCTTACGAAGATCTATCTCTTCTATATCCAGAATGGGAAAAATTTATGATGGTACGCAGGCGCCTAGATCCGGATGGCCACTTCTCAAATGCATACCTTGAAAGAGTGTTGGGGTACTAATAACCATCTGGATGAAGTTTCTGCCAATTCCAATGGTCGATGCACATATTCTCAATTGTGTGTTCGGGCCTCCAATCCAATTCATTAAATGCCTTTGAGGGGTCAGCTACAGCAACTGATGAATCCCCTTTCCTTCTTCCAACAACCTCTTTCGGTATTTCCGTTCCGGTAACCCTCTCCACAAATTGGATTAATTCTCTTACTGATGTCCCAATTCCTGTACCCAGATTCCAAGTATGGATACCATTAGTTTTTTGCAAAAACCGCAATGCAGCTATATGTCCTCTAGCGAGATCCATTACATGAATGAAGTCTCTGATGCAGGTACCATCTGGGGTATCGTAGTTATCGCCAAAAATAAATAGCTTGTCTGCCTTACCTATTCCTACTTGCATAAGAAGTGGCATTAGGTTATTTGGTTTCCCAGATGGAGCTTCTCCAATATGCCCTGAGGGGTGCGCCCCAACAGGGTTAAAATAACGGAGAAGGCCGATGCTCCATTGGTCATTTATGTTTGCGAGATCTGTGAGAGTTTGTTCTATCAAGAGTTTTGTTTGCCCATATGGGTTATTCGGGCCAGTCTTTGAGGCTTCACCGTACGGAGGGGTCTCGCTGGGGTCGTATACTGTTGCCGAAGATGAGAACACAAGTGCTCGCACTCCAGCGATTCGCATTTGTTCAGCTATATTCAAAGTAGTTCCGATATTTTCCTCATAATAAACCTCTGGGGTTCTCACTGACTCTTCAACAGATTTAAGTCCAGCGAAGTGAAATACAGCTTCTATGTCATATTTTTGAAACACGTGAGATAACGCGAGAGAGTCCCGTGCATCAGCCTGAACAACGATAGGGCGTTTCCCGCAGATCCTCTCAATACCATCAATTGAATGGTGGGATGAATTAGAAAAGTTATCCAAAACAACTACTTCTTTACCTGATTCAAGAAGTGTCAAAACGGTATGGCTTCCTAAGTACCCAGCCCCACCTGTGACCAATACACGATCATTCATAATGCAAGTGTGCCATTCGGACAATCATTACCGTGGTTTTTTATCATTTTGGTTTAGCTTCCTAGGAAAAGTGCTCTGATGCCCAATCCCATAATGAAAAAACTACCTAGCCCGTACATTATAAATCGATGCTGACCTATTGAGTTTTTGTAACCATAGAGCAAGGCGACGCCGATAATCATTGAGAATCCATAGAGATAATGGAAATCTCTGGGTTCCAAATCGTCTACTGCCTGTAAAGACACCCCCAAAATTGCCTGCACAAAAATTAGTAATTGGGCTATGCCTACGCAGAACCAAAAGGGTTTAGGATTCGAAATATTTTTCTTATCTAAAAGAACCCCCCAGATACCAGCAATCGCGTTGGAGAAGATAAGCACGAAAGCAAAAATTGTGTGTGCATTTCGGAGCGCCGCTCCTAGTACCACCTATTCCTGCTCCTTTGAAGCTACGGATACGCTGTAATGCCAAAGTTCTGCAGATAGCCCTAGAGGCTTTTTGCTTTCTCCAGAATTTGGCCGATGAGCATGCGCAGCTTGTCCCGATTCCCGCCATTTCTCAAATGATGCATCATCAGCCCACCGAGTTACCACTAGCCATTGATTCCTATCATCTTCTGGTTTAAAGAGTTCGAACCCCTCAAAACCTTCGGCATCATCGACAGCTCCCGCTCTAGCTGCGAAACGTTTAGCTACTTCCTCCCCCAGTTCTTCAGGGACTGTTATCGCGTTTATTTTTACTACTGTCATGTGTCAATAATGGCAGGAAACCTAGCTCAATGGAGATTTAATCTAACAATAAGCAAAATTTACGACTGGATAACCATCACCTGATTTATTTGACGGCATCGCTAGCTTTAAGAGAATCAATTTCCTCAGCTGAGAATCCAAGTCGCGAAAGGACTTCGTCGGTCTGCTGACCAGGGTGTGGTGGTGCCGAGGAGATTGCCCCTGGTGTTCTACTAAAACGGGGTGCTGGAGCTGGTTGCATTACCCCTGCAATTTTTACAAATGTTTCACGTTCTTGATTGTGAGGGTGCTCGTAGGCTTCTTGAATAGACAAAACCGGGGCGAAACAAACGTCGGTTCCTTCCATTAACTTCACCCATTCTTCTCTAGTTTTTGTTTCTATTTTTTGTGCTATTTTTTCTTTCATTGACCCCCAGTTATTGCGGTCCATCTGATTGGACATCTCTTCATTCTCTAATCCTGTGATCCTCATTAATTCAGAATAGAACTGAGGTTCAATGGAACCTAGTGATATGTATTCTCCATCCGCGCATTCGTATACGTCATAGAAAGGTGCCCCAGTATCGAGCATGTTAGTTCCTCGTTCTCCCCAGATCCCCATAGCGGTAAAGGAGTGGACCATTGTTGCTAACAAAGCCGAGCCATCGGTCATGGCGGCATCCACAACTTGACCTTTCCCGCTGCGGCTTGTCTCAACAAGTGCAGCACAAATACCTAAAGCCAATAGCATTCCTCCTCCCCCGAAATCTCCAATTAAATTGACGGGAGGTACTGGGCCTTGATCTTCTCGTCCGATAAGCCCCAAAACTCCAGATAGGGCTATGTAGTTAATATCGTGTCCAGCCATTTTGGAATAACTTCCGTACTGGCCCCAGCCGGTCATTCTTCCGTAAATCAACTTTGGGTTCCGCTCTAGACATGTTTCTGGGCCGATCCCTAGGCGCTCAGCTACCCCTGGTCGAAACCCTTCGATAAGAGCATCAGCACTGTCAACAAGCCTTAGGATGGTTTCAACACCTTCGTCCTTCTTAAGATCAACAGCTATTGAATCACGTCCTCGATTAAGCAAGTCCATACTTGGGGTTTCTGTGTATTCATCAGGTACAGCTGAAGCACTATCTACTCTTATGACCTCAGCTCCAAGGTCTGCCAACATCATTGCGCAGAAAGGACCTGGACCGATTCCAGCAATTTCAATTATTCTTTTACCTTGTAATGGCCCCATTGTTTTCTCCTTCTGAAAAACTTTCTCTCTAATTAAGTTTTACTAGATTTAATCTAGGCACATTTTCATTGATTTAATGTTTTCAAAGCGTTTCTATAACGTGGTTAATTTCTTTTTGTATGAGTGTTGGTTGCGGGAATTGTTGAAACTCTTTTTTTGCTAGGTCTCCAGAGCATTCAATCGAAACTTGTCCATAAGCCAAGAGGCGGCCTAACCATGACTGTTGGGAGGAAACAGTGTTAATACGTATCAACGGGACTTCAAAGCTATTTGTTTGAAAGAGTCCTGTCCTATGAATAACTCTTTCTGTCGTTAATGTCAGACTCTCAGAATTCCAATGCAAATAGGAACGTAATGCTCTCATAGCAACGTAGGCTCCTATTCCGGTCATCAATATTTCAAGTATTCGTATCCCAGTTCCTGTGGTTACCCAAATCCAGATTCCTAAAGCGGCCAAAAGAGTTGCTACAGGTCTGACCAGTCTTCCCCAATGAGGGCGAAGGTCTAAAATAATCCCTTCATTCTCGTTTAAAAGTTTCTTTGGGAAAGCCATATCACTAACGCTAGCCCAATTTGGAAATCAGTAGATATCGATGTCTTAATGTTTTTGTGGCCGGATTCAGACTCTAGGGGGTAACCTCTCTCCGTGGATGATCTTGAGAAAAGCTTGACCGAAGACCAATTTGCAGCTGTGCGTTCAGATGCTAAGCAATTACGGATTCTCGCTGGAGCGGGAACTGGTAAGACTCGTGTCTTGACCCATCGTATTGCTTACCAGTCAAAGGCTTTGCGGATTGATGCTGAACATAGTCTGTGTCTTACCTTCAGCAAAAGAGCAGCCAATGAACTCCAACAACGCTTAAAAGGGTTGGGGTTAGGGAACCATGTGACCGCCGGAACATTTCACGCTATAGCGTACGCTCAATTGCAAGCTCGATGGAAGGATCTAGGCGTTAATACTGAACCCGTGCTTCTCCCTAATCGGGAGAAGCTTCTCTTTCCACTTCTCCCTGAAAGCTTGAGTACGCCTGAACGGTCTTTTATTCTCAACGAGATTAATTGGTGTACTGCACAAAGAGTTTCTGCATCTGAATATGCTGCATTAGCAGAGAAGACTGGTCGCCGGAATCTGGTGCAGTTTTCTTCAGTCGGAGAATTTTATCGCAAATTTGTTGCAGCCAAAAAACAAAAAAATTATGTTGATTTTGATGACATCCTTGAGCTAGCGATTCAATTTCTTTCCGAAGACACAAATTATGCAGACGCTCGTCATTGGAAATTTCAAGATTTATTTGTAGATGAGTTTCAGGATGTAAACCCATTACAATTCGCACTTCTTCGTTCTTGGATAGGAAACAAAAGTTCTTTATGCGTTGTCGGTGACCCGAATCAGTCTATTTACTCTTGGAATGGCGCTGATTCGTCTTATCTCAATAATTTTGCTGATTATTTCCCTGGGGCAGAAACAGTTCACCTCAATAGGAACTTTCGGTCAACACCTGAAATTCTCTCGGCTGCTGCTCTTCTCCTACCAAACAAATCTCAATTAACCCCTAGTAAGCAGCATGGGCCACTCCCAACGTTGCGCGCTGAAGACAACGAGGTTTCTGAAGTTAAAAGTATCGCGAGAAAAATATTAAGCACTAATTCCGGTGCTATTCGGTGGGCTGATCAGGCTGTTCTTGTTCGCACACACAGCCAAATTACTTTGATTGAAGAAGTTCTAGCAGAGAAAGGAATACCCTTTCTTGTGCATACTACTTCCCCTCTCGGGGATTACGAGAAAGGCAACGACAGCGTCCGTGTCCTTACTTTCCATGCTGCTAAAGGCCTTGAATGGAAGGTCGTTCATATTAGTGGGCTTGAAGAGGGATTAGTCCCGATCGCTCATGCTGTTAGCCAAGAAGAAAGAGATGAGGAACGACGCCTTATGTATGTTGCTTTAACCCGAGCAGAAGATGAACTTCACCTTTCATGGGCTAGAAAGCGTCGCTTCGGAAATAGAAGAGATAGAAATCCTTCAATCTTCTTAAAGGAAATTTCAGCTGCCTTGACTGCTTCCCCATCCCCTGCTCGTACTCAAACAAAACTAGAGTTGGCGAAGAAGATCCGTGAGTTTCGTCTCAAACGTCGGAGGGTAGCTGTTTCCACATATAACGAAAATCAGGATGTGAATAAATTAGATAATCTTGAAAAATTCCGGACAAGTATCGCAAAGGTCAATGATGTTTCACCGGAGAGTATTGTCTCGGATGCGGTTTTTGAAAAGCTAATTCTGGAAATGCCTGATTCAATAGAAAATCTGGGATTAATTGACGGATTAAGCCCAGCGATAATTAATCGGTATGGCGAGGAAATTTTAAAAATTCTTTGGAGAGAATTTTGACCTATAACTTTAGTTCTAGTCATACAATTGCTAAGATTTCGCATGGCCGGTAAGGAACCCTCGGGGACGGATCTGAAAAGATCCCTCGGTCTGCGGCACGTATTTGTGCTTAGTACCGGAGGTACTATAAGTGCGGGGCTTTTTTTCTTACCAAGTTTCGCCGTTGATAAAGCTGGACCTTCTGCAGTTCTCGCCTACCTCCTAGCGGGGCTACTCGCGCTTCCAGCAATGCTCAGTGTCTCAGAACTCTCAACAGCTATGCCTCGAGCAGGTGGTTTATATTATTTCTTAGCTAGAGCTTTAGGGCCTGCGGGTGGGACATTAAGTGGAGTCTCTACTTGGGTTTCACTGGTAATGAAGGATGCTTTCGCTCTGGTTGGAATGAGCGCATATCTCAATCTCATAGTGGACTTACCCGCTAAACCAACAGCAGTATGCCTTATAGCTTTTTTCACAGGCCTCAATATCATCGGATCAAAAACCAGTGCCTCTATACAAATGGGTATGGTTGCATTTTTACTGGCCATTATGGGTTGGTACATGATTACGGGCCTTCCTGAAACGTCAAGTGGCATGGGCGATTTTGAACCATTCTTTAATAGCGGTTCAAGTGGTTTCATAGCAGCAATTGGCCTTGTCTTCGTTAGCTATGGTGGGTTAACAAAAGTCGCTAGCATTGCCGAAGAAGTTGAAGACCCTTCGCGTAATATTCCGCTAGGCGTGATTCTTTCCTTGATCGTAAGCACCGTGGTATACACCGTTGGGGTACTAGTTGCTGTAGCTGTTGTCCCTGCGAATGACTTAATCACGGACCCTGCTCCACTTCATACCGCCGCAGAAATGTTTATGCCTGCAGTCGGAGCTGGTTTCGTAATCGCCGCTGCACTAGCTGCGTTCGCATCAGCAGCAAACGCAGGAATCCTAGCTGCTGCCCGTTATCCGATGGCTATGAGCCGAGACGGACTTATGAGTCCTAAATTCTTGGAAATGACCAAATTCGGCACTCCGTTATGGGGCATAATCCTGACTGGGGCAGGTATGGCATTTATTGTTGTCGCTTTTGGAGCGGGATCTATAGCGAAACTAGCCAGTGCTTTTGTTCTCGTTAAGCTTGGATTAGTGAATATAGCGGTGATCATTCTCCGGTCCGCAAAAATTTCTTCTTATGCCCCAGGGTTCCGAACCCCCCTTTACCCATTCACACAAATTGTTGGAATCGCTATATCTATTTACCTCATTTTTAAGTTAGGTGCTTTCCCGCTCCTACTTGTTTGTGGAGCTACCGTACTAACTTTGCTTTGGTATTATCTCATAGGAAAAAAGAAAGTTACACAATCAGCTGGTGCAATCCACCACATTTTTGAACGGCTGGGTCAAGCGTCTGACAAAAGTGTGGACAGAGAAATCTCAGCTGCTATGCAAAGTCATGGACTGCGTTCAGAGGATGACTACGCAGGACTTATAGCTCGGGCATCTGTCATTTCTGTCGAATCTGACGGCGACATTGAGGTTGCTGCAACGCGCGCATCCGAAGTTCTTGGGAAAAGAATAGGTATTGATGCTGAGCGAGTCAATGATTGTTTCCTAGAAACAGGATCTCTTTGGATTCAGCCCTCGGATACACATCCCACTGCTACTCCCGTTGCATTCTTTGAGAACGCCGAAGATGACCATCTGGTAATCGTGAAATGCAATCATGGAATTGTTATCCCGTCAGAGTGGGGAGGCAGGAATGAACGCGTCAATGCTCTTTTCTTCTTGGCGGGAACTTCAGAAAAACCCGGGCGGGCTCTCAGGCTTGCCGGGGAATTAGCTGCTTACCTCCATGATGGCGAATCATCTGTTTTTTCTGATGCAGCGCACGAAGCAGAAGTGAAGCAGGCTCTTCTACCTGGTTTAGAAATAGGACAGTACCCGTTACTCCCTGAAACAGCTATTGGAATTCTTATTGGAAGAACATTAGGCGAAATTAATTTAGATTCTGACCTTCACATCGAAGCTATAAGCAGGGGTGGTAAATTCCTTCGTGCTGACCCAGACACAAAACTCATCGCAGATGATCAGTTGACAATCATCGGCCCAATTGGTGAGCTCCCAGGAAGCGAAGAACTCGCTAGCAAGATCTAATTACTGTATTTGCTATCACAAGCTAAAGTCTGCAAGTAATGGAGCATGGTCTGAAGGCTTCTCTCCTTTACGGGCATTCCTGTCCACCATCACAACTTCTAGTTCTTCAAGCAGCGACACAGATGAAAGGATAAAATCTATTCGCATCCCATGCCGTTTGTAGAAACTCCCTTGTCGGTAGTCCCAAAAGGTATAAAGTCCATCCGACTCGGGATAACTGTTTCTTAATGTATCAACAAGCCCCCAATCAAGTATGTCCTTAAATGCCTCTCGTTCTAGTGCGCTAACATGGGTTGCCCCTTCAAATACCTTGATGTCCCAAACATCCCGATCTTCTGGTGCAACATTAAAATCTCCAACCAATGCTATTTTCTCCTCAGGGGTGTGGTTCTGGTCAAGGTGTGCGCGCAAACGATTTAACCAAGCAAGTTTGTAATGATAGTGTTCGTGCCCGACTTCTCGCCCGTTGGGGATATACGCACTGGCGACGCGAACACCGCCACAAGTAGCCCAAACAATTCTCGCGTCTTGATCTGGTCCAGCACCATCGTCAAAGCCCGTAGAGCTATCTTCCAGGCCAACTCGACTAAGAATCGCTACCCCATTCCATCTTCCTTCTCCATGATGGATGCTTTCATATCCCATCTTCTCAAAAGATTCCTTTGGGAATGCATCATCTGCGAGCTTGGTCTCTTGCATGCAGAGAACATCAGGGTTCATTATTTCAAGCCATTCAACCACGCGGGGCATCCGTGCCTTCAACGAATTAACATTCCATGTCACGATCCGCATTTATTATCCTTATCTTATCTATCTTCCGCTCAGGATATCCCTAAGCTCGTCAAGTGCCTGTTGCTCATTGATGACTTTAATAGTTGTCATTCCCATTTCCTTTGCAGGCTTTAGGTTTATGCCTAAGTCATCAAGGAAAACGCATTCATTTGGCTGTACCTGCAATGTTTCGCAAGCAATCTCGTAGAACAGAGATTCTGGCTTCCTAACTCCGAGTTTAGAGGATTCAATGATGCTAGTAACATAATCAGCGACGCTGGATACATGCGCAATCGGTTGTGTTTCCCGCTGATCATGATCATCAGAGCTTTCTTGTAAATTATTAGTGAGAATAGCTGTTATGTATTCGGTGCTAAGTTCTTTAACAAGTCGAACCATTCGTGGCCGGATCGTAGTTTGAAGGCATTCCAGTACACGGTCAGCATCAATTTTGTGGCCGAGCGCTGCTGCCTCTTCTTCAAAAAGTTTTTTGAACTCTTCTCTTTGCACATCATTTCTTTCAAACTTTGCCCACGCGTTTGAATCAGGGTTTGTACTATTGATTTTTCGGATAATTCCATCTGGTAGAGATATTTCCTTTTCATAAGTGGCAAAGGCATCAAATGGACTTGTTGTTATAACCCCTCCGAAGTCAAATAAAATTGCTTTGAACATTCTCCGATCATAGAGGTCGATTTAGGTTCCTACATATCTTTTGATTCCCCTGAAATTGTTTCCAAGAGGATAGTCTCAGGTAATGGCAGCTGAATACATTTTTACTATGCACAAATGTTCACGCTTCTACCCACCAGACCGTGAAGTCTTAAAAGATATAAGTCTTTCTTTCTTCCCTGGGGCAAAAATTGGTGTACTTGGAATGAATGGTGCTGGAAAATCATCATTACTGAAAATTATGGCCGGCTTGGATGATGGTTATTCGGGCAAAGCAAGACTGACACCACCTTTCACTGTGGGTTATCTCCCTCAAGAACCAGTTCTTGATGCATCCAAATCCGTGCATGGGAATGTTATGGATGGGGTTGGTGAGATCGCTGCTTTGCTTGTTAAATATGACGAGATTTTATCAGCATGGTCTAACCCAGAAGCTGATTTTGACAAATTGGGGGCAGAACAAGCTGACCTTGAAGGAAAGATTGAGGCTGCAGGAGCATGGGACCTCCAAAGAATGGTCGATATCGCAATGGATGCTCTCCGCCTTCCGCCTGGCGATGCAGATATCTCAAATCTTTCCGGTGGTGAAACTAGGCGTGTGGCACTTTGCAAATTACTGCTTTCAAAACCTGACCTTTTACTGCTTGATGAGCCTACAAATCATCTTGATGCAGAATCAGTAGCTTGGTTAGAAAGATTTTTGAATGACTACTCGGGAACCGTAGTTGCTATCACCCACGATAGATATTTTCTTGACAACGTCGCTGAATGGATTTTAGAACTTGACCGCGGCAAAGGGATTCCCTACCAAGGGAATTATTCAAGCTGGCTTGAGCAAAAGGAAAAACGCTTATCAGATGAGAAGGGGCGAGATCAAGCGAGGCAAAGAACTTTAGCGAGGGAACTTGAGTGGGTTCGAATGGCCCCGAAGGCCCGCCAAGCTAAAGGCAAGGCTAGACTGGCAGCATACGATCGTTTATTGGCTGATTCGAAATCGGAAGACCGTAACGATAAAGAACTGCAAATTAATATTCCTGTTGACCAAAGACTAGGTGATCTTGTTATTGAAGTGAACGGGCTTTCAAAAGGGTTTGGTGACAGATTACTGATTGAGGACCTTTCTTTTTCGTTACCCAAAGCTGGCATTGTCGGTATTGTGGGGGCAAACGGAGCAGGGAAAACAACTCTGTTTCGTCTCTTGACCGGGGATGAAGTGCCTGATGGAGGAAACATTGATATAGGTCCATCGGTTGATTTAGGCTACGTTGACCAATCAAGAGACACACTTGACCCAGCCAAAACAGTCTACGAAGAAATCACCGGTGGCTCAGACAATCTCGTGATCGGAGGCAGAGAAGTTCATGGTAGGGCATACACTGCATCATTTAATTTCCGAGGTTCTGACCAGCAGAAACTTGTTGGAGACCTTTCGGGTGGTGAAAGAAATCGTGTCCATCTCGCAAAGGTCTTAAAGAGCGGTGCAAACGTTCTCTTACTGGACGAGCCGACAAATGACTTAGATGTCGATACTCTAAGAGCTCTAGAGGGAGGTCTTGAAGATTTCGCTGGATGCGCTGTCATAATTAGCCATGATCGCTGGTTTCTTGACCGAGTAGCTACGCATGTCCTTGCCTTTGAAGGTGATTCTCAAGTTCGATGGTTTGAAGGAAATTTTAGCGAATATGAGTCTTTTCTCCGAAAAGAGGTAGGTGGGTCTAGCCAGCCAACGAGGATAAAGTATAAACCACTCGCAAGATAATGAAGCATCTTTTTCATTGATGATTCTGCTAAAAAAATCAAACTGCGGTCAAAGTAATTATGACTAACCGTTGAGTGACCTCAATTCGAACACGTAAGGCAGGTAATATCGCTCTATGCGTCATTTTGCTCGGTTCATCGCGAAAGCTATAGCTTTTCTTTCCCCTGTTCTTAAGCAAGGAGGTGGAACGTCCGCTCCGGGACTTGCATTGTTGAAACTTGATCCAAAAGCAATTACAAGAATGGCGAATGGGCTTTCCGATGGTCGGATAGTGATTTCAGCTACAAATGGGAAAACCACGACGACCAGAATTCTCAGCAAAATCACTGATAACGCAAAGATATCTAGTGTCTCAAATACAGCTGGAGCCAACCTAAAGAGTGGTATAGCGACCACACTGCTTAGAAGATCTCCTAGCCATAAATTGGGTGTTTTTGAAGTTGACGAAGGTGTGCTCCCTGAAATCGTTACGGAAATAAAGCCGAATATTATTGTTCTGATGAATTTGTTCAGAGATCAACTAGATAGGTATGGGGAGTTAGAAAAAATCAGAGAAAATTGGAAGTCTATGATTGATGGGCTTCCCGAATGCACCAAACTATTAGTCAACGCTGATGACCCTTCTCTTGTATTTGCAGCATTAGGCCATCCAAACTTAGTTTTTTTTGGTTTAGGAGAAACAAGATATGCACTTGAATCAATCCCCCACGCATCTGATTCTTCGCAATGCCCAAGGTGTAACAACCAGCTTCAATATTCACAAATCACGATAAGTCACATGGGTGATTGGCATTGCACACAATGTGGACTATCTCGACCAGATCTTGATTTTGAGGCAATTGAAATTCAATTGCAAGGAGTTGAACGTATCAAGTTTAAGGTCTTGTCACGGACTGGAGAAGAAGTAATTGAAGCGAAACTTCCTGGTTTGTATAACGTGTATAACGCTTTGGCAGCATTCACTGCTGCGAGACAATTAAATATTGAGGCCGCTGTAGCACAGACCGCTATAGCATCTGTAAATGCAGCTTTTGGAAGAACGGAAAGTATCCAGTTGGCGGACAAAGACCTAACACTTCTTCTTGCCAAAAACCCAGCAGGGGCTAATTCTAATCTTGATACCTTGCTCCTTCACCCCGATAAATTCCACCTAGCAGTATTGCTTAATGATCGGATAGCCGATGGAAGAGACGTGAGTTGGATTTGGGATGTTGATTACGAAAAGATTTTCCACAAAATTGAATCCATGCATGTAGGTGGTGAAAGAGCATATGATTTAGCGCTGCGGTTTATGTACGGCGGTTATTCTACGGAAAGAATAACCGTGAATGATAAAATCGGTCACCTGATTGACTGTCTGATGACTGAAACGCCATCTAACGAAACTATTTTTGTTCTGCCTTCTTATACGGCGATGTTAGACCTTCGAGCTGAATTGGTGAACCGTGGCCTAACGCATGATTTCTGGGAAGAGGAATTATGACCACGGTAAGAATCTGCCATTTATATCCGGACAATATGAATATTTATGGAGATAGAGGGAATATATCTGTCCTTATTAAAAGGCTTGAATGGAGAGGGCACTCTGCAATCGTTACTCGAGTAGGGATAGGAGAGGAATTCTTACCTGGGGACTTTGATTTATGTTATTTAGGTGGAGGTCAAGATAGAGACCAAAATATTATTGCATCGGACCTTGCGAATAAAGCTGCAGGGATTCGCTCTGCTGCTAGTGATGGCGTTGCCTTTCTATGGGTGTGTGGAGGAATCCAATTGGCAGGTCATGAATATACTGATTCTTACGGGACCACTCTTCCCGGAGTAGGTATTCTTGATCTGGAAACAGTAGCTGGGGAAGAAAGATTGATTGGTGACGTAGTTCTAGATGCCAACATCGGAGATGATAGTTTTACGATAGTTGGGTATGAGAATCACATTGGCCGCACCTATCTCGGCCCTGATGCCCGTCCTCTTGGAACTGTCATAAAGGGGTTCGGGAACAATGGTACAAGCGGTGATGAAGGTGCTGTTCAACAACGTGTTATAGGAACATATTTACACGGTCCTCTTCTGCCGAAAAATCCAATCCTTGCCGATGAACTTCTCACTTGGTCTCTAGAGCACCGATCTCTTGGAAAAACCTCCTTAGAGCCGTTGGGTGATGATTTCACCGAAGCTGCGCAGGCACGCGCTATTGAGCGTGCTCACGCGAAACGTTAACGTGGTTTGCCAATTTCAAGGTTTGAAGGGGTAGTTTAAAGAGCATGTCAGGTCGTTATTCTTACTCAAGTTCTTGGGCGCGAGGAAATGAACCTTGGTTTCGCGTGGGACGGATTGAAGTCACTACAACTGTTGCTCTCATTTCCTTGGGTATTCTTTCTATGCTGGTTTGGGCTTTTGAAGGAAGGAAACACGAATTTAGTAATCAAATTTTCTTGAATCCTGACAAGGTTCAAGATGGGGAGATTTGGCGATTAGTTACTTGGCCATTAGTAAATCGACCTGACATATGGACAATTTTTCTGTTTTTTATTCTCTATATTCTTGGCAATCAGTTAGAAAATCTTATGGGCCGCCGGCCTTTCATGTTCTTTCTTCTAGCTCTCACTGTCCTGCCAGGAGTTGGTCTCTTCCTTTATAGCCTAAACAATTCAACGGGCTTCTATTTGGGTTCAATGAGAGAAGTTGAGTTAGGTATCTTGATTGCATTTGCTGCCCAATATCCAACTGCTAGGTTCTGGCCAGGGGTTCCTGCTTGGGGAATTGTGAGTGTTATTTTTGGGTTGGACATGCTAAGCGCCATCTCGAATAGGTCAGGTGCTCAAGCAATTATGCTCCTCTGTATCGCAACTACTGCACTGATCGGATTTCGGTCTTTCGGGTATGCAAGTGATTTGCATTGGGTGCCGAAAGTAAGATTGCCTGCAGTAATCACTGGGACCTCCCCTCAACGGTCTCGACGTGCATCGAGAAAGACTCAGAAAAGAAAGCATCTTAGGTCTGTTGCTGAAATACGTGATGAAAGCGCAGAACAAGAAATTGATTTAATACTTGACCAAGTAGCTAAGTCAGGGGTGACCAGTTTGAGTGATAATCAGAGAAAAAAACTTGATCAGTATTCAAAAAAACTTCGGAAGAAAAAAGATACTTAGAAGCTAAGATCCTTCAATTAGTTTCAAGAGTTCCTTCACATGGTTTGAGAGCTGGCCTTGCTCGCTTCTGATAATAAGATCGGGATTTTCAGGGGCCTCATATGGGTCGTCTATCCCAGTAAATCCCTTAATAAGTCCTTTTCGAGCCTGCTTGTAAAGTCCTTTGGGGTCTCGAGATTCACAAACTTCTATTGGTGTATCGACAAAGATCTCGTAGAACGGTATCCCTGCCTTGGTATGAATCTCTCTAGCGTGCTCTCTACTCATTCGGAAGGGGCTAATTTGGGGAACGACCACAATCAATCCAGCATTTGCCATCAGTAAGGATATTTCTGCTGTTCTTCGATTGTTTTCTTTCCGGTCACTCGCCGAAAACCCTAAATCTTCATTTATTCCATAACGTAGGTTGTCACCATCTAGGACACACACGGCCCTACGTTGAGAAATTAGGTCATTCTCAAGAGCGAAAGCAATAGTTGATTTTCCCGAGCCTGATAGCCCTGTCAACCAAATAGTCATTCCAGATAAGCCAAGCAGTTGCCAACGCTCTTGTCGGGGAATATTTGAGATTTGCCATGTAATATTTGGGTTGTCTTGCTGTGGTGATTGTTCCGACATGGCATTAATCCGTTGGGCCTAAGATCATCCCAGCCCCAACAGTATCGTTCGTATCTTCATCCATAAGAATAAACGCTCCTGTTGATCTATTATCTTTGTACGCGTCAAAAATAAGGGGCTTCATCGTTCGCAACCTCGCCCGACCTATTTCGTTCATAGTTAATCGTCCAACTGGTTCTTCCCGATGAAGGGTATTTATGTCTAGACGATAAACGAGTTCGTCGACTAAACACCGCATTGAATTTGTGGAATGCTTTAAAACTAGTTTTCTTTTTGGTTCCAAGAATGAGTCTGGCGTGAACCAGCAAATCATGGCATCTATTCCCTGTGCAACTTTTGGCTGATTCCCTGATCGGCAAATCATGTCACCTCTTGATACGTCGTATTCTTCTGAGAAACGCATCGCAACCGATAACGGAGGGTATGCCTCCTGTAAAGGTCCTTGAGGGCCATTTATCTCAATGATCGTTGATGAAAATCCCGATGGGAGAATAAGAACTTCATCTCCGACCCGGAAACTTCCGCTCGCAACAGTTCCTGCATATCCTCTGTAATCGTGATAATCATCCCTTTGGGGTCGTAATACGTATTGAATTGGAAACCTTGGGTCAATTAAATTCCTATCTGACCCGATGTGAACTTCCTCTAGATGGTGCAGCAAAGATGCACCTCCATACCAATTCATATTCAGAGAACGGTCGACGACGTTATCCCCATGCAGTGCGGAAATAGGGATGATAGCTAAATCATGAATTTGTAGTTTCGCTGCAAAATCTGCAAAATCCGATCGGACTCTGTCAAAGGCCTCCTTCTCATACCCGACTAAATCCATTTTGTTTATGCAGAGGACCAGATGAGGAATCCCTAACAAGGTAGAGATGAAAGCATGTCTTTTGGTTTGTTCAGTGATTCCTTTTCGGACATCAACAAGAATTAAAGCTAAGTCCGCTGTTGATGCGCCTGTCACCATATTTCTCGTGTACTGGGTATGACCGGGAGTGTCCGCTACTATGAATTTTCTTTTCGGGGTTGCAAAATACCGGTATGCGACATCAATCGTAATTCCCTGTTCTCGCTCAGCTCTCAATCCATCAGTAAGGAGAGCTAAGTTCGTGTAATCTGCCCCCATTTGTTCTGAGGTTTTTTCTACAGCTAAGATCTGATCTTCAAAGACGGACTTAGAGTCAAAAAGAAGTCTTCCTATCAGCGTTGATTTCCCATCATCAACTGATCCAGCCGTGGCGAACCTGAGAAGTTCCATTAGAAGTACCCTTCGACTTTTCTATCTTCCATCGCCGCGTCAGAAACTCGATCATCTGCTCTTGTAGCGCCACGTTCCGTCAATCTCGTACTTACAATTTCATTGATAATTTCTCCTATATTTGCAGCGGCGCTTAGAACTGCTCCCGTAATGTTTGCGTCACCTAGCGTCCGGTAACGTACCATCGTTGAAAAGATTTCTTCTTCTGGACTTGATTGGACATGTTCAGCGGCCAGAAGCATCCCATCGCGTTCAAATACTTTTCTCTGGTGTGCATAGTAGATAGAAGGAAGCGCAATGTTCTCTTTCTCTACGTAGCGCCAAACGTCAAGTTCAGTCCAATTTGAAATTGGAAAAATCCTGAAATGTTCTCCTTGTCGATGTCTTCCGTTGTAGAGATTCCACAATTCAGGTCTTTGAGCTTTAGGGTTCCATTGACCAAACTCATCACGGAATGAGAAAAAGCGTTCTTTTGCTCGCGACTTTTCTTCATCGCGTCTAGCGCCTCCAAAGACTGCATCGAAGCGGTTCTCTTTGATTGCATCAAGCAATGTCACGGTCTGCAACTTGTTTCTTGATGGAGTGGGCCCCTCCTCTTCTTTGACCCGTCCTTTATCAATGGACTCTTGAACACTTGCGACGATAAGTCGGCAATTAAAAATTTCTTCTAACTGGTTTCTAGAATCTATGACTTCGGGGAAATTAAGTCCGGTGTCAATATGCATAATAGGGAAAGGTAGCGTGCATGGCGAAAATGCTTTTTTTGCGATATGTAGCAAAACTAATGAGTCTTTTCCACCGGAACATAGCAAAACTGGGCGTTCAAATTCAGCTACTACTTCTCTCATGACGTATATGGCTTCTGATTCCAAAACGTCAAGATGCGTTATCTCGTAATTCATTCATTCCAGAATACCAACGGTGGAGGAAAGAAGAACTTCCGAGTAAAGAGTGCCTGTTAATTGGTAGTCTTGACACATGTCTGCTGGAAAAGAAGATGAAGATTAATGGCTATAGCTTCTGATCACGCTCTTGCTAAAAGTGCTGCGACTCTAGCTGGGAGGCTTTTACTCACCTTACGGCAAGAAGCTGCCAAGTCAGGTCTTGCACCAAAACGTATAGGTGAAATTGGGGATGACCGCTCACATAAGTTGTTATGCGCTTTCCTCAGCGATGCTTTCCCAAATGATGCGATTCTTTCGGAAGAACAGATGGATGACTTAGAAAGACTTGCGGCAGAACGGGTATGGATCATTGATCCACTTGATGGCACTCGCGAATTCTCAGAAAATGATAGGGATGACTGGGCGGTTCACGTAGCTTTAGTTGAGAATCAAGAACCTACTGTTGGGGCAGTCGCTTTACCCAGTCTTAATATGACTTTCTGCAGTGATACTAAAACTGCTACCAATGACTCAATTACCGATGTTCGTATTGTTTGCAGTAGGACTCGCCCAGGCCCAGCTGCTGAATTGCTTGCCAATGAATTATCTGGTGACCTGATTTATATGGGGTCTGCCGGGGCCAAAACAATGGCGGTCGTTCGCGGCGATGCCGAAATTTATGCGCATACAGGTGGGCAATATGAGTGGGATAGTTGTGCTCCTGTTGCGGTGGCAGTTGCTAATGGGTTACACGCATCTCGATTAGATGGTTCGCCTCTTAAATACAATCAGCGTGACACATACCTTCCTGACCTGCTTATTTGCAGAAAAGAATTAGCTCAAGCAACGCTGGCTATTCTAAACTAGGTTTTCAGCTAAGGTCCGAGGATGCGTCTTATAGTAGTTCAGTGTTCAGTTAGTTACGAAGGGAGACTAAACGCCTATCTTCCTTCAGCCAAAAGATTAATTATGAGCAAAGCTGATGGGTGCATTGCTATCCACGCAGACGGAGGTGCGTATAAGCCTTTAATGTGGATGAACGCTCCAAATCGTGTGGTAGAAGATGAAAGCGAATGGATTGTCTCTAATCCGAAAGGTGAGAAGCTTAGGATTCAGATAGAGAAGATTATCTCAGATGTTTCATACGAACTAGGAGAAGACCCGGGTTTGCACAAAGATGGGGTTGAGTCACATTTACAAGAACTTCTCGCTGAAAACCCTCAAAGCCTCGAAGATGGTCTCACACTAACCCGAAGAGAATATTTTACAGAAATAGGACCAGTTGACTTGCTTTGTCGAGACAAAGACGGTCGGGCCGTTGCTGTGGAAATCAAGCGAAGAGGAGGCATAGACGGAGTTGAACAATTAACCAGATACTTAGATTTTTTAAATCGTGATCCGAAACTCCGGCCTGTGCGAGGAATCTTTGCAGCACAGCAAATCACTCCACAAGCAAAAGTGCTTGCAAAAGACCGAGAAATCTCAACTATTGAAATTGACTATGATGACCTTAGAGGGATGGAATCCACTATTCTTCGACTTTTCTAAAGCCTATATTTAAAGGATGTGAAGCGTGACCCCACCAAGTCACAAGCGTCCTGTACTCTACGAGAATCGTGAACTCCCCTAAATTATCTCAAAGAAACAGACCCAAACGAGCTAAAACTGGGCTTAAGGCATACTTCCCTTCGTTCGCTTATAGGCCTTTGGTTAGCGTATGCATTGGTTTTTTTATTGTCATTATTTCTATAGCTATTGCCGGCTGGGCTATAGACGATGCAAGACATGACGGAAAAGTAGCAAGAAACGTTACTGTTTCAGGAATTAGCGTCGGGGGTCTCTCCCCTACCGATTTATCTATCGTTTTGAAAGCTATTTCATCTAATTACGCTTCAACACCAGTTTTTATCCGCACTATGGATGGAGAAATAGAAACTCGTGCTGGTGTAGTAGGGATTGAATTAGATGCTCTTGCTACAGCAGAAAAAGTTCTTAATGTTGGGAATGGAAGCTTCATCACGGAACCTTTTAGGTGGGCAAAGAGTTTGTTCTCCTCTAGGCAGTCAAAGGTGGTGGTCTATCTACGCACAGGTATGTCAGAAGAGTTCAGGAGTCTGGTTATTGATCAACAACCCGAGCCAATTGAACCCAAATGGGCAGTTTCTGATGGAAAGGTAGTAGTGATCTCTGGAATCGCTGCGAAAGCATTTGATCTGGAAACAATTCAAACCGATGTTTTAGCTGCTGCAAGTGCTGGAAGAAACCCAATTGAAGTGAATGCTCAAGAAATTGAAATTCCCCCTTTAACATCTGACCTGCAAGCACAGCGTTTTGCTCAAACCATGAATGAATTAACTGCATCTGGTTTGGAGGTAACTGTCGGCAACAGAACCCACACTTTCTCACCAGCGGATGTTCGAAATTGGATGTGGTTCTATTTAGTAGATGAGAACCCTACCTATTCATTTGATGAGTCTTTAATTAGGGAAGCTATAGCTCAAGAATTAGGCGGAGTAGTAGCTGATAGTGATGATGACCCTCAGCTGAGAGTTGAAGATGGTGAATTGAAGATAATGAACCTAACTGCTAAGGCATGTTGCTCAAGTGACTCTCCTAAGTTGATGATCCAAGCAATTGAGAGCGGTCAAAGTCAGGTAACTCTAGATTTGATTGACTTTTCTGATGGCACTGATGAACTCTTAGCTGCTTATGGGGTAACAGAATTAATCTCGCAAGCAACAACACATCACCCGTGCTGCGCCAGTCGAGTGGCAAATATTCAACGCTTTGCCGAACTCATGCAAGGCCAAGTAATTAAACCAGGCGAGTCTCTCTCGCTCAATAGCACCGTAGGTGAAAGAACAGAAGCGAAAGGTTTTGTTGAGGCAGGAGTTATTGTTAATGGCGAATTGACCGAGGATGTTGGAGGTGGCATTTCACAATTTGCTACGACTTTCTTTCAAGCATCCTTTTATGGTGGCCTAGAAATTGACGCATACTTCCCACATACAATTTGGTTTTCTCGATACACAGATTTCGCTGGACGGAAAGGTATAGAATCCACCATTTCCTGGCCAAGTCCAGATGTCCGCGTTAGAAATATTTCTCCATACCCTATTCTTATTTGGCCTACTTGGACACACACTTCTGTAACAGTCAGCCTTTACTCAACTAGTCACGCACAGGTTGCTGTAGAAGGCCAGACATTTAAGATGTTAGAAGAATGCGAAGTCATCGAAACTATTCGCGTTCGAACTTATCCGGATTCTTCCGAAGAATTTGATAAATTCACAGCAAGATACCAACCTGAAAATGGTATTGACTGTGACGGAGAACCATCATATCCAAGGCCACCAGACCCGCCTATTGATGTGACCGCTATCGCAGGTGACCAGCAAGCAACTGTTTCATGGGGTATTCCCGAACCTGAAGGCGATTTCGACATTACCGAATACTTCCCGATCGAAGAATATCTCGTTACTGCAGAACCTGGAGGTGGGACGTGTTCATCAATCCCACCCGAACTGACTTGCACCGTAGAGGATTTGTCAAATGATGAGAGTTACACCTTCACTGTAGTCGCTATTAACTCTGAGGGAGACAGTGAAGAATCTGAGCCTTCTGAACCAGTGACTCCTGAGGCGGCACCGGAACCAACACCGGAACCAACACCGGAACCAACACCGGAACCAACACCAGGAGAATAACAAGCAATAAGCGCTACTTGAACACAACCGGTACGATAAATCCGTGGCGTTAAATAGATTAATTTCAGATGTAATTGTTATTGGAGCAGGTCCAGCGGGCTGTGCTAGCGCTATTGAACTTTCCCGAAATGGGTTAAAGGTTACGTTGATTGATAAAGCCGAATTCCCTAGAGATAAATGTTGTGGAGATGGCTTAACCACAGATGCATTAAGAATCCTAGAAGAAATTGGTTTGAAGACTAAAGCCATTACGAATTGGAACACTATTACCGATGCAGTTCTATATTCTCCCAAAGGGCGACGGGCGCAACTCCCTCTCCCCAATAGACAGGGACAGTTCGCAGCCGTCGTACCTCGTCTGGAACTTGATGCAGAGCTTTTGAAATTAGCCGAGTCATCTGGAGTTCAAGTCAAAACTCCGCTTAGCTTCTCTGGAATAACACAGAGAAAGGATTATGTTTCAGTTACTTCAACTGATGGCAGGGTTCTGCATGGACGGTATGTAATTGCCGCAGACGGAATGTGGTCAAGTGTGCGTAAAGTTATCGGTGGGGGCATCAAGAGATATCGGGGAGACTGGCATGCCTTCAGGCAATATTTTTCGAATACTGGTTCAGATGCTCAACATCTAACCGTTTGGTTCGAACCAGATTTACTCCCAGGATACGTCTGGCTTTTCCCGCTTCCTGGACAAAGAGCAAACTTTGGATTTGGTATTTTACGCGGGCACTCTCATCGAATCCAAGAAATGGGCAGACTCTGGCGAGAGATCTTAAATCGTCCAAGAATTCGGAATGTTTTGGGTGAGAATGCTGTTCCAGAAGGCACTCACAAAGCATGGCCAATACCAACAAGAATGAGTAGTTTAGATACTGGAAAGGACCGGATTTTTTTCGTCGGTGACGCGATCGGCGTAGCAGATCCTATGACCGGAGAAGGTATAGCCCAAGCACTTCACACTGGAAAATTAGCAGCAAATTCAATTATTCGATCTGGCCCCTTTGAAATTGAAAACGCACAGCGGGTATATAAAGAATCGGTTTCAGCAGAGTTGGGACATGATCATCGTTTCGCTGAGAAATTACAAACTTTATTAGCTAAACAAGAGACAACTGAATTAGCTCTTAGGTTAGCTGATACCAACGACTGGACAAGACGAAATTTTGCTCGGTGGATGTTCGAAGATTATCCGAGAGCGATCGTTTTAACTCCGAAGCGCTGGCAATGGGGAATGTTCAATCAGGAAGGCGCTTATCAGAGGGGTAAACTGAAAGAGTCATCTAGAGATAACCAGATGATTCTTTCTAAGGAATAATATGGGCGAACCAATAAATCTTTCTTTACCAAGTGTCGTTGATGATTTTGATCAAGCCATTGATACTGGCTGGGAATATATTCGTTCATCAGAGTCAATGAATAAGTTATTTTATGCTGCCTCGGCTGCAGGAGACTTCAGTTTAATTTGGCACGCGCTGAATCTAGCCCGAAGAATGAATAATCCTTCTCGAAGAGGTTCGGTAATGCGACTCGCTCTTGTATTAGGTGCTGAATCACTTATCGTGAATCAGGGTATTAAAAGAATTTTTCGAAGAAACCGCCCTGAGGTTGGGTCCAGCAGTCATCCTCATAAAATCCGGAAACCTCTTACTTCTAGTTTTCCTAGTGGTCATGCTAGTTCAGCAGTTCTTGCAGCTTCAATACTTTCAGAAGGAAGCAATGCCGCTCCTGTTTATAAAGCATTGGCTGCAATTGTTGCTACGAGCAGAATTCACGTTCGAGCCCACCATGCTTCCGATGTCATAGCCGGAGCCGCAGTTGGGATATTGTTTACAAAGTTGATCAGAGCTATTCGATAGTTATGAAATTCAGCTGGTAGCAGTTGCTGGTTCTTCTATAGATTCAAATTGCATGAGTAATAAACGGATATCTAATAGCAAATCACTTACTTCTGGTCCTGAAAGAATTTCACGACTCTGGACACTACTCAGATGTGTATCAATCAAACTTAATGCTTCTTCTACATATTCAGAATTTTTCATATCTGCCTCTCCAACCAACTTAGTGTGAAGCTTCTAACTATGCATAGCTTTTCGCATCTACACCTAGTTTGGCAAACCATGCTTCACAAAGTGTTATCTGGGGGCTAAATCTTTGATTGCCTGGTTAGGGTCAATCCCACCGAATGGCATGATCATTAGAGCCGCAGTTGTAACACCATTCTTTATATATCGGTCAATGTGATTTCGGCATTCTTCTGGGGTTCCATGCACAATTAGGTCATCCACGACAGTATCTGGCATAGCGTCAAGAGATCCAGCCCTATCACCTTCATCCCATTTTTTCCAATGTTCTTGCAATACTTCAGTTCTCCCTAACCATTCATGGAAAGCCCTGTAAACAGGGACGTTTAAGTATGATGCAATAGCGCGTTTGGCTTGCGCTCGGACAGTTTCTGTATCTGGATTCGGGCATACAAATATTCGAGCAACTATTTCTTTATTCGGGCCTTGGTCATGGACTATTTGAGACACTGTCTTCACATCTTCAGCTGAGAGCCAATTAATAATCGCTCCATCTCCTTCACGTCCTGCAAGGCGAAGCATCCCTTCACGCAAGGCTGCTATAAGGATAGGAACTGGAGTTGAGGGAATTTCCATCCCTAACCGAAATCCTTTAACTTGTAAGGTTTCAAAATCCACACTCACCTTTTCACCTTCTAAAGCTAATTTCAGAAATCGGACTATATCTCGAGTTTTTTTGTAGGGATTCTCAAATGGTATTCCATTCCAAGATTCAACAATGACATTGGAAGATGAGCCAACACCTAACGCAAACCGGCCAGGTGCTATTGCCGCCATGGTTGCTACAGATTGAGCTAGAAGCGCTGGCCCTCTTGTATATGCGGGAACGATTGCGGTTCCTAGTCGCAACTCTGGAGCATGCACAGCCCCCAACACCAAAGGTGAAAATGCATCCGCGCCATTTGCTTCCGATGACCATGCCTCCTTATACCCGAGGTCAACTAATTCTCTTAATCCTTCACGTTGGTTATCAAGCCCTCTTGGAAGAGGCACTGTCATCGCATAATTACCCACAAATCCACCTATTCATATGTATAGAAACCCTTACCGGTTTTTCTTCCAAGGTGGCCAGCTGTCACCATTCGCTTAAGAATTGGAGGAGGTGCGTAGGTTGGTTCTTTAAATTCTTCATAGAGAACTTCAGCAACTAATTGGAGAGTATCTAGGCCAATGAGATCTGATAACTCTAAAGGGCCTTGAGGGTGTGCGCAACCAAATTTCATTCCAGCGTCTATGTCCTCTTTGGTAGCCTGACCCCTATCGAACATCTGCATCGCCTGAAGAAGATATGGGACAAGCAGTCTATTAACAACGAATCCTGCACGATCAATGGTTCGTATCGGGTGTTTACCCATGATATCACGGGTAAACATTTCCACTTTTTGAAGAGTTTCTTCAGAAGTTACTTCAGAAGATATGAGTTCCACTAAGGGCTGAACGGTTGCAGGGTTAAAGAAATGCATTCCTAATACTTGGGGACCTCGATTAGTGGAATCAGCTATTTCCCCTATTGATATTGAGGAAGTGTTTGAAGCTAGAATGCCGTTTTCTTGCACAATTTCATCTAAAGTCGAGAAAACTTCTGCCTTTATTGACGGTGATTCTATTACTGCTTCTATCACTAAATCCCGATCTTCTAGGTCATTGAAACTAGTGGTAAACGAGAGTCGACTGAGCAACCCATCGCGGTCCTCTTCATTCATCTTTCCTCTAGCCACAGCTTTTTCAGTGCTTGCTTCTAATTTCTTCTGAGCAAATTCTGCTAGCCCAGCGTCAATCTCCACCACGATGGTGTCACAACCAGCTTTTGCGGCAACCTCTGCTATCCCGGACCCCATTGTTCCTCCACCTACAACAGCGACTTTTTCAATAGTCATTACCTTCCCTCTCTTTCTTCTTGAGTGAGGTTACTAGGCTCAGTGGGCTTATGACAAAGAACAGCATAAAGACTAAACCTAAAAATGTCACACCCTTGATTAATACTAATTCCATGGCAAAACAACTATCACTTATTCACTCAAAGCAATTTGAATGGAAATTAACCCATGCTGAACGAGCAGCAGCTCGACGTGGCATCGCAGCGTCCCGAGAAGCCTTAAAGAAAGGACGGCGACGCTGGTCAGATATCTTAGACGCTGCTTAACAGTTCGCTATTGAACTCACAATTTGGAAGAGTTTATCCTTCTATAAGCCCCGCGGATTTCTCAAGCGATGTACACATTTCTTTCCACTGTTCTGACTTTCTTACTGATTCAAAATCTATCAAATATCGCTGATGGTCACCTTCTACTTTAAGGTCACCTTGCATAAACGCTTCTATGACCTTTTTCTCCCCAGAGAAAATCTTGAATGCTTCTGTAGAAGTCGTTGAAACTCCACAATCAGCGTTTTTGTTTTTACCGGTCAAAATTTCTTTAATCTGACTATCTTTAATGACCAGAGAAAACCGCAGTTTTCCTTGTTCAGTCCCAGAGATTTCGTATTGGATAACTAGTGATAAATTCCCTTTGGGCAATTTCGACCCTATTTCTTCTAATTCTGTAAGCCATTCTTCTGAGAGGAACCTGGTCATCTGATGCCTTCAAATAAATCTTTTTCTTCGCCGATGGGACCCACTCTATTGAATGCCAGAATATAGTCATCCCAGGGATACGCCTCTGCGGACTTGTCGGATGGAAGTCCAAACCAGAAAGGTGACTCTGGGTCAACTTGCGTTGCGTGTGCAAGAAGCGCATCTGTTCTTCTTTGGGAATGGTCCGAAACATTTATTTTTGTGGTAATGCGGTGATCTTGGGATGGCCTGTCAAACCATGCATCGTTAAATGGGGACTCCAACTCAAGTTTTTTGAACATAGCGTGCAGAGCTTCAATTCGTGCCCTGCTCCATGTTGTGTAGTAAAGCTTAAGAGGCGTCCATGGGTCTCCGCTTTGAAGAAATTTTGTTGGGTCACCCGCTGCCTCCCATGCAGGAATACTTATATCAAATACTTTCAAATGATCTGGATGTTGATAACCCTGCTGGTCGTCTGGGTATGTAACAATGACATGAGGTTTTTCTTCTCGGATGATACGCACCAATCTTTCAACTGCTTCATCTAGCGGAGCATTTGCGAAACAGTCAGGATTATTATTTGCTTCTGATTCAGGCATCCCTGAATCTCTATAACCAAGATAAATCACATCACGATAACCAATTATTTTTGCAGCTTTGGCAAGCTCTTGTCGACGCACCGCCCCTATGTTCTCTCGAACTTCTGGCAAGTCCATAGCTGGGTTTAGAATATCCCCCTCTTCTCCACCTGTACAACAAACTAGAGATGCTTTAACGCCAGCATCTGAGTATAAAGCAACGGATCCAGCACCTTTTGATGATTCATCATCTGGGTGAGCATGAATTGTCATCATTCGTAGTTCATTTGACACGTGCATAATTTAGCCGTTTTTTCGTGCAATCACCCACCCGTATAAAATGCGTAATATTTTCTTGGAAGCTAAGGTCAGCAAGTACGTTATTTATCACTAGAAGCTGAGGACTTTATATGGCAGGAAGACTAGAAGGCAAAGTAGCAATTATCACCGGAGGAGCTAGCGGTATTGGGGAAGGAACTGTTCGGCGATTTATTGAAGAAGGAGCGAAATGTGTTGTTGCTGATATCCAAAGTGATTTAGCAATTTCAATAGCAGAGGAAGTCGGAGAAAACGCTTCGGCATTTGCTCTTGACGTAGCTGACGAAAAGCAAGTAGAGGAATGTGTTAATTTCGCAGTTGACACCTATGGGAAACTTGATGTCATGTTTAATAATGCTGGGATTCTAGGCTCTGTCGGGCCAATCTCAGAAATTGACGGAGAGGGATGGCTTAGAACAATAGATGTTCTTCTCAATAGCGTCTTCTACGGTATAAAACATGCAGCTCGAATCATGCAAGAACAGGGTTCAGGAGCAATTATCAACACTGCATCTACTGCTGGAGTTAGAGCTGGTTTAGGGCCCCATGTATACACTGCGGCTAAACACGCAGTTGTTGGATTATCACAATCAGTGGCGACAGAGCTTGGCAGGCACGGAATTCGGGTAAATGTCATTGCGCCGGGAGGAACGATCTCAGGTTTGACAGCTCGTCTCGTTACAGGAGATCATCAAAATCTTGATAAAGCTTCAACAATTATTGGAGCCAACAATCCATTACAAAGGGCCGGTCGTCCCGAAGATATAGCTAACGCTGTTCTTTATCTAGCTTCAGACGAGGCGAGTTTTACCAATGGCGCTGTCCTAGTTGTTGATGCCGCTGGTGAGAGTATCGGAGATAGAAATGGAAGATTTGTTCAAATGGGATCACAGACAATTCAGGAAGCAGACAAGTCCGGCCTCTAACTAAACCATTCTTCTGATACAAGGAGTTCTTGAACTGAAGAGATAAGACTCTCTGGAAATCGTTTAGGTTTCCCATTTAGGGAAGTGCAGCCAGTTCTAGTCCTTTGCGTAGCGATAATCAGATCGTCTTTTCTAATTTTTTGCACCCACGTAGTTGATGCTCCCCTAAGATCGGATATCCCACTCTCAATGGTAAGTTCATCTCCTAGAAAAGCAGGCGCAAAATATCTTGTTTGGATATCTGTAATGACTAATGCGATATCCCGTGATATTAGATCATCTACGCTTTCTCCTATTTCAGAAAGTGTTGAAATTCGGGCTTCTTCGAAATATTGAACGTAAACAGAATGATTTACATGTGCGTATGGATCAAGTTCAAAGAAACGTACACGAAGTTTTATTGAACTGTGCACAGTTAGTCGTTTAGAACAAAAGTTATCTTCAGAGTCACCTGAAATTCTGATATTGATCCGTTTGCAACGATGACTTTTTGATCAAGCACCCAAGCCCCATTTACATTATCTAAGGTTCTTGCTGCACGTTCAACACCTTTTTTAATCGCATCATCAAAACTAACCGTAGATGTAGAGATCACTTCTGTGATTCTTGCTATAGACATTGGACTCCTCTGGGTTCGTGCTCAAACGATTTTAACTAAGTCTTAGTCTAGCCTTCAATCAGTTATTCAAAACTTGGGACTTCTACCCCTGGTAAGTAGAAAGTAAACATCTTGGTAATTGTATTGATGATTTCAACAGGATTAACGCCTCCTTTGCCAAGGTCAAGCGTTACGACATTGCTATTAATGTGGATTCTTTCGATGCCTCCAAGGCCAAAGAGGGATTTCGCTAGCTGATCTGGTGGGCGGTTTCCATGTATCTCATCATCATGAGAGTACCGTTCGTGATCCATTCCAGTAATGCTTCTGTTAATTTCGAAGCGCAGAACTCCTGGTTTCGTAGCGGATTTTTGGATAACGGTAACTGGCTGTCCCATGCAATTGATCGTACATGCTCTGTAGCAGTTATGGCGAGATGTAACACAATCGGATAACGCTTGATGCTTGAAATTTCCTATTCTTGAAACAATGATCCTTGCATTGGGTTTCTCTTAGGTTTCGGAGCTCTCGGGAAGGGTGTTTGATCCATGAACGCCCAAGATTTTCTATGAATCTCGCATGGGCCAATAGTTTTGAGTGCATTCTTGTGATTTTGGCAAGGGTAGCCTTTATTGCTTGAAAATGCGTAGTGAGGGTATTGATTGTCTTCTTCTTTCATTATTCTATCTCTTGTTACTTTCGCGAGAATTGATGCTGTAGCAATTGAAAGGCATTTGGTATCTCCCTTAACAATTTTTGTGACATTTCCTTTCCCAATAGTTTCACCAATAAAATCCCAGTTCCCATCTATCAGAGCATGGTTTGGTCTAATTGAAAGCTTTTCAATTGCACGCTTAGCAGCAATCTTCTGAGCAATTGACATACCGTACCGGTCGCATTCCTCGTTAGTTGCATGCCCTACCCCCCAAGTGATGCACCAATTGATCGCTGCATCAAAGAGCGCTTCTCTTTCTGATGCTTTGAGAAGTTTTGAATCTCTAACTTTATAAAGTCGTTTATCTTTGGGGATAACAGCAGCACCGACTGTAAGTGGGCCAGCCCAAGCCCCTTTCCCGACTTCATCGATACCTACGACAATTTCTTTTCCTTGCGCCCATAAAGATTTTTCATAAAGGAGCGTAGGGGCATTGCCTTGTATCGCCTTGCGGAGTTTCTGAACCACAAACTAGAGGTTACATCATTCGCAAGTAGACCTATAGCTGATTATCTGAAGGGCTCCCCGATGGTTCCATCGTCCAAGTTCGAAGTATTTGGTTTCGCAAGTCTTTTCGCAGGGTCAAGTAACGTAACAGCTGTTTCAGGAACTTCTTGTTGTGCAAGCAGTGTTTCTCCCTTGAGGTCACTCGTAACCCAGTCATTATCTATTCTGGGCGCGCGAAGAGTAATTCCAGCATCTGTTGAAGCAGCCCAAAGAAGAGCTGGTGCGGCCCCATGCCATCGCATGGCGAAACCAAGTTTGCCTCTATTTATTGGTGCATTTTCTACCTCTATCGAAGCCCCTATCCAGTTTGAATGGAATCCTTGATTAAGCAGTATCAGATTTTGCCCATTGAGGGAGTTCTGTTCCATTACATAAGCATTGCGGAATAGAATTAAGAAAAGTGCTGATGACATCGGATCTTGAGAACGCGAGTTATTTTTAAAAGATCCTGTTGGGTCAGCTCCATTAATTACGCTAGCAATCGTAGTAAATGGATCACTTATAGTCTGTCGATTCTGTAAAGCTATTATGAATTCTTCAAGCGACGTTTCATTTCCCAGAAGAGCTCGATCTAGAGGCATCGTTGTAGATGAGACATTGATGGAATTCCTAAGTTGATCTAGTTGCGCACTTACTTCGATAGCTAACTTAGCTTCCCCTGCTGCTTGAAGAATTTCTACGGCTGACTGTAAAGCGGCTATTTCCAAGCTCAACTCTCGCCTCTTCAGATTCTTTTTCGAAGGTAAAGCATTAAACAAGACTTGAAGTGTTTCTTGAACCCATGGAAGAAGAATTTCTGCCATTCGGTCATCAGAGGCAAAACGAATATAACTTCCCCAAGCCCAAAGTGTGAAAAGAGTGTTTCTAGAGACTTTCCGTCTGAAAAGACCAGGATTTGAAAGTTCCATGCATTTTAGAAGCAAGTTTTTCCCTGCCTGTAAGTGCCCCCATTGAAAGAGTGCAGCTGCGCTGAGAGGGATAACCTCTTCGGGATTTTCCTTAATCCAGAAGTCCGATTCAATCGGTTGCCCGCTACCAACAAGTAAGTGCCTTAGAGATGCATTTATCACGTTAAGAGCGCGGTTCTCAGGAATAGAAATTTGCATACCAGCACCAAGATGCTTTCTCCAACCATTAGTGATCTCTTCGAAAGAAGGGCATTCCTGAAGTCTTGGAAGTTCAGTCAAACCTTCCCTGCTGACAAGCAGTCTTAGTTTAGTAGCGTGAGGCAGTGGGAAAATTAACGCTGCATTTTTATCTTCTAACTTTTCAATGTTTCCGGGTGGTTGCGGAAGCCCATTTTCTATAGATGTTTGCAATGCTTGAATACTGTCTGATGAATAGCATAAAGCAATTTGCTTACTGGCATGAACAACTTGGAGGGTCTTTAAAGAAGCTGTCGCTCCAACAACTTCTATCTGTCCATAGTTCTCAAGAATGACTGCTACTGCGACAGGTACTGGCGTTTTATTCTCAAACTCAATTAACGCTGCACTTTCTGTTCCAACTGGGATTACATCTATTCTTTGTACGATGTCCCCTCCGGGAACACGCATTCGTGTCTCGGACAAGATCCCATCTTGACCTAATGCTTGCCTAACCGATTTCTCATTCTCAGCAAAATGCCATCTATCATCTGCACCAACGCCCCAATTTACTCTTTGGTTGTTTTGGTGCAGCCAGGATAAATTCCCGAATGGGTCAATTGTGATGATTTCCCCTGACCCTAGAATTCCTAATTCTGGCATATCTCTTTTGCCCTTAGATTGATTGCTAACTAGCTAATTACACTTAGTGCTCGGACCCTTGTTCACGAAGTAGAAGAACATCATACGCGTCAGCTGGAGTGATTACTCCCCTAACAACTGCTGATACTTGGTCACTTATCGGGGTTTCAACACCATGCTCTTTCGCGAGATCCGAAACGACAGGAGCTGTAACAACGCCTTCGGCGACATTGCTCATTTCGGAAAGAACTTCTTGGATTTCACGCCCTTTCCCTAATTGTTCACCAACATAACGGTTTCTGCTTTGCGGTGAGAAACATGTTGCTACTAGATCTCCTAGTCCAGCTAACCCAGAGAAGGTTTCAGGCAAGCCACCCATTGCACTACCTAGTCTTGCTAGCTCAGCAAGGCCTCTTGTAACAACTGCTGCTCTAGTATTATCGCCTGTCCCTAAACCAGTTGTCATTCCTACAGCAAGCGCAAGTACATTTTTGAAAGCGCCACCTAGTTCGCATCCTATGACATCCCTACTTGTGTAAACGCGAAATGTATCAGTAGAGAAAATCTTCGCAATCTCAAACTGTACTGATTGATTTTGCATGGCGACAACTGATGCCGTTGCATAACCTGATAGAACTTCTGCCGCTAAATTTGGGCCGGTTAGAACCCCTGTCAAGCGACCCGGCGATTCGTCTTCCATAAGTTGGGTCATCGTGAGCTGAGATTGTTGCTCCAATCCTTTAGCAAGGCTTATGATCGGTATCTCTGGTTTCACGAATCCAATTAATTCACGAAAAACTTCCCGATAACTTTGTGAAGGTATTGCCATCAAAATAACTTGAGCGTGCGAAACCACTTCCTCAAGGTCGTTTGATGCTTCTAACTCAGGGTGCAGTCTATGCCTTCCGAGGTATTTCGTATTTCTATGTTTGCGTGTGATTGATCTTGCAACTTCTCCGTCTCTGCACCAGATTTTCGTCTCAGTATTATGAGATACCAAATGCGCAACCGTAGTTCCCCACGATCCGCCACCAACTACCGCTACTTTAAATGTCACGCTTGAATAGTAGCGCTAGAATATGTGGGATATTACTTATAGCGATTCGGAAATACTACCTTTACCTTGTCATCAATGGATAACTACGCCGCCCTCATCCCAGTTAAAGGATTTGACTCCGCTAAGGAACGCCTATCTTTGGTTCTTGAATCTTCAAATCGTTCAGATCTCGCGAAACGCTTAGCTTCCGGAGTTATCAAATCTTGCTCGGGCATGAGAGTGTGGGTTGTTTGCGAAGATGATGATGTTGAACATTGGGCCAGAGATTTAGGTGCGAATGTCTTAAGAAACCCGATAAAGGGATTAAACGAAGCAGTTTCTTTTGGTTTTGATTCATTAAAGAGAAAAGGGATTGAACGAGTTCTGATTACTCACGGTGACTTAGTTCATCCTGAAGGGCTTCCTTCACTTATGACAAAAGCAGAAATCGTGATCGTTCCCGATACCAAATTAGATGGGACAAATGTATTGGTTCTTCCTACAGCACTTGATTTCTCTTTTAGTTATGGTCCACATTCGTTTAGGAAGCACCTTGAATTCGCTGAGAAGACCGATTCCTCCGTATTGGTAGTGAAAGATTCAAAATTTGGTTTTGACTTAGATGATCCAAATGACCTTCATGAATTTAGCCTTGAAAATGGATCCGACGTCTAAAGTAAAGATGTGCATACTCAGAATATTCCAACACCTCGAACGGCTCTAGCAGTTGGAGCTCACCCAGATGATATTGAATTTGGGGCGGGGGCAACATTAGCGAAATGGGCGGCAGATGGTTGCGTAGTGAGTTTTCTTGTTTGCACAGATGGATCAAAAGGAACATGGGACCCATCAGCGGACATTAAAAACCTAATCGCTTCTCGAAAATTAGAGCAATTGGAAGCTGCAAAAAAAATACCTGTTGAGGGCAAAGTCGTCTTTCTAGGCTGCACTGATGGTGAACTTAGAGATGATGGCACACTACGTAAACGAATTACAAGGGTCATTCGTGAATTAAAACCAGAAGTAATTTTGGGACACGATCCTTGGAAACGCTATCGGTTGCATCCTGATCATAGAGTTGCCGGTTTTTTGACAATAGATGCATTAGTAGCCGCCCGTGACCCCTTTTTCTACCCCGAACAAGAACTTGAGCCTCATCGACCAGGAGAACTTTTCCTCTATGAAGCGGAAGATGCAGACCATTTTGAAGAATGCAGAGGATTTGAAGCAGCTAAGATAGAGTCCCTCCTCTGCCATATCAGTCAATTCGAGTCAACAATGGGCATTGATATAACTGAAAAGGAATCAACTACTGAGGAATTCAGGGACCGTGTAATGAGTCAGCTTGCGTCAAGAGAAAAAGAAACAGGTTTTCTCGCTGCTGAAGCATTCAAAAGAATTACAAACCTTTGATAGATAGACCTATCTTTCAACAATAAAAATACCTGATCGAACTTTTGGTTCAAAATATGTTGATTTTGGGGGAAGGGTTTTATTGTTCTTTATAACAGATAGCAGTTGTTTCATATTTACTGGATGTAGAGCGAATGAGACACCGCCTTCGGCAAGAGTGATTGACTCCAGATGAGAAAGACCAACAGTTCCTGGAAGATATTGGAGTCTTTCGTCTGAACCACCTTCATCTACATTAAGAATGGGTCCTAAAATACGATTTTGGAGGATCGCTGCATCAAATTCTGAAGGGTGTACTCGAAGAGGCTCTAAAGTGTTCCACTGGCCATCAAGAAACATACTGAAATAGCCGCTTGTAACCGGCTCAGGATTCTCATCGCTATTTAACGGTCTTATAACAAAGTCGTTTTCAGCAATTTGACTAGTCAGCTTCTCTGGAGTGAGACCATTTAAGTCAACAACTCGTCTATGGAAAGCGCGCATATTAAGATCTCCTACGGCAAAGAAAGCTGCCAGCACTTGACTATATTCATCTGACCTTCCTAGGCGTGTCCACAGCTCTTTACTAGCGCTCATACGATGATGTCCGTCAATAATGAAAGTGACTTTATCTTGAAACAACGCAATAAGTTTTTCACTTATTGCGTCAGGTATTTGCCATATGGTTTGTTCCAAATTATCTTCCCTACAGAAATCCAACATTGGTGGTGTCTCTAGTACTTCAGAAATTAAAGATTTGACTCTCTCATCATCGTCATAAGCTAAGGCTACGGGCGATGAATGAACCCCAATTTTTTCTAAATGGTTAGCCAGGTCATCAGCGCGTGTTTGCCTAGTCCGCTCATGGGGCATTATCCGTCCGGCCTCAAAGATCTCCAAGGAGACATCACCCACAACAGCTATCTGTTCATGCCCATTTAAAGAAAGTTTGTAAAGATATAAGGAAGGTTCTGCGATATCAGAATAGGCACCCACCTCATACAATCTTTCTAAAGCTGCAGCGTTAGAATCAGTTCTTTCTGACCTACTTTCAGTTCCCTTAGCACTCGTTACGTGAAGAAAAACATATGGATCTTGGTCCATTAGTTTTTCTCGTTCAAAAGGTCTCAGAACGTCATAAGCTGGTGAAACAACTCGCTCAGCCCACTCGGGTAGAACGATTCTTGCCTTGACTCTTTTCAGCAATGCTTTATCCATCGTCAATTCACATTTCTTTTGTCAAGAAGAGAGACCCCAAGAACATTCTCTAAAGAAAGAAGTTGGTTATAAAGGTCGGTAGGTATTTCTCCAACGACCTCAATGGTAGAAACAGCAGCTTTTTTTCCCGCAAAAACTTTGTTATTCATGTACTGCACATTTAGGTCAACTGAGCGAAGCATCGTCAACACAGACGCTAAGACCCCTACTTTGTCAAGATGCCTAACCCTGACTTGTGATGTTCCATCCCCTGAGGGTGACTCATTTACACAATTATTGGGAACGCCTTGTTCGAAACTGGCTATGGAGTGTATGACACCATCAGCTATTGCGATACTGGCTTGAGTCGTTGATGCTCCTATGTGATGGCTACCCACGACTCCAGGATGGTTCGCTAGTTGTGAGTCAAATTTTTCTTCGCTACTTCCTGGTTCGTTTTGGAAGACATCTAGTCCAGCTCGCAAACCCTGTGTTTCAATAGCATCAAGAAGGTCCTTTTCATTAATTACTTCTCCTCGGCTTGTGTTAATTAAAATTGCACCTTCTTTGCAGTGCGACAGTAATTCCTTATCAACTATTGAGTCGGTTTCGTTGTTGTATGGAACGTGGAGAGTAATAATATCGCTTTTGGAAATTAGTTCAGGGAGTGTATCTACTAGCCGGATGCCAATTTGCCTGATTCGTTGTTCTACATTCTCGTTTCGGCCTTGTTTCCGTTGCCCTAAGACCGTCATTCCAAAAGCTCTAGCTCGTTCAGCAACGCAAAAACCTATCTCCCCTAGACCAATAATGCCAATAGTTTTCCCTAGTATCCCATCGGCCTGTGAGTATAGTTTTTTGTTCCATACACCATTTCTGAGATCAGTAGCTCCCTCGGCAATATGGCGGTCTATTGCTAGAAGAAGTGCAAAGGTGAGTTCAGCTACAGCGACTGCATTTCTACCAGGAACGTTACACACGTAAATACCCTGATTTGAGGCTGCCTCTACATCAATTGTGTCAACTCCCGCACCGGCACGAATAATGAGCTCGAGGGAGTCAGCAGCTTCAATGCTCTTTTGAGTAACTTTTGTGCTTCGTACTACAAGAACTTCAATTCCTTGGAGGCATTGATGAAGGTTCTCAGAGGTGCATGTGGATTGGACTATTACTTCATGCCCAATCTCTTCTAGTGTTTGTTGCGCGGACTCATGTAAATTATCAGCAATTAAAATCTTCATTTTTCTCCTAGTTCTGAGCTACTCGCCGGCTACTGCGGGCGAAAAGGTCTTTAACTACACTTCCATTCTAAAAGCTTTAAACTTTCTTTGCTACAGGACAACCTATGATTCGCCCTTAGAACCCTTTAGAGGGTTAATGTACAGTGATGATGATTGGAGAAAAATGAGTGAGGAACGAGAAACACTAGATTGGGGGCGATATGGGAGTGCCGCCCGCGAACTAGCACAAATAGTCGCTGACGATAATTACCAACCAGATATTATTTTGGCAATAGCTCGGGGTGGATTATTTGTTGCTGGCTCACTCGGGTATGCACTATCTGTCAAGAATCTTTACGTGATGAATGTTGAGTACTACACCGGAGTTGAAGAAAGGTTGGATGTCCCTGTAGCGCTGCCTCCTTACTTGGACTCAATTGATCTAAGAAATGCCCGTGTCCTTATCGCTGATGATGTTGCTGACACTGGAGCAACTCTCGCTTATGTGCATGAATTTTGCCAAAATGAAGTAGCTGATGTTCGTAGTGCCGTCCTGTATGAGAAAAGTCCTTCAATTATTAAATGTGAATATGTTTGGAAACGAACTGATAGTTGGATCAATTTCCCGTGGTCAACAGATGAACCGCTGATGCCACCATCTGATGGACGCGCAATAGTTCTTGATGCTTAGCATCGTCGTTTTATACTCGTAATCATCAGATCGTTCCATAGATTTCATCTACTCGCTACCCTTAGTAGTTATGGAATTCCATATTGCTTCATCAACAGAAGAAGTCTGCGGTTTACTAGCGGAAGACCCTACCCGAGAAATCCTCGCTGGAGGAACTGACTTTATGGTGGAAGTAAATTTCCGCCATAAAGATCCGTCAGCGGTAATAGCAATTGATAGGGTCCCAGAACTTAAACAATGGAGACATGATGGGGATGCTGTTTCTATCGGTTCGTGTGTTACATATCGCGAAATTGAAAGAGGTCCACTGTCAACGATCGTGCCAGCGTTAGCTCAGTCTGCCCGAACAGTAGGCTCTCCCCAGATCAGAAATGTTGCCACGATTGGTGGAAACTTGGGGACAGCTTCACCAGCCGGAGATATGATTCCTGTTTTACTCGCTTTAGACGCAAAAGTGATAATTCGGAGCATCGATGGAAGCAGGGAGGTTTCCATAGATGAACTGATCACTGGCGTGAAAGAAACTTCTTTAGCTGACAATGAATTCATAGAGAAAATAAGGGTTCCGATACTTAGGGGACCGCAAGAATTCTTAAAGGTAGGTCCGCGAAATGCCATGGTTATTTCTATTGCCTCTCTCGCTATGGTTACTGACCTAGAACGGTCAGCTATTGCAATTGCCTTAGGTTCTGTTACAGCAGCGCCATCAAAAGCCAGAGAAGCCGAAGCGTACATTCAAGATTTTCTTGATTGGAACGTAATGACTGTTGAATCTTCCGCTCTTCCTAATTTTCGCAGACTAGTCGGAGAGGCCAGTAGCCCAATTAATGACCACAGGAGTTCTGCCACCTACCGCAAACATGCTGTAGGTGTTTTAGGACAAAGAGCTCTTCTTCGCATTTTTGAATCGAGAGATGATGGATAAAGATAATAGCTCAATCGAATATAGCCTCTCCGTAAATGGTAACTCACATGAGATCTCTAAGTCATGGCTTGGCGAGAGTCTGCTGTATGTTTTGCGCGAGGAATTAGGGCTTTACGGTTCTAAAAATGCATGTGAGCAAGGAGAATGTGGATCTTGTTCTGTTCTTATGGATGGGGTTCTTGCCTGTTCGTGTCTAGTGCTTGCGGCAAATGCTACTGGACGCAATATTGAAACGATTGAATCACTTTCTGATGATGACTCGTTAACCGTTGTCCAAGAAGCATTTATTGAAACTGGTGCTGTCCAATGTGGATTTTGCACACCAGGGCTTCTCGTTACGATTCACGACTTCTTGGAAACAAACCCCGAACCTAATGTTCTTGAGATCCGCGAGGCAATATCTGGGAATCTCTGTCGTTGTACTGGATATGGAAGGATCGTTGAGGCTGTTCAGATCGCTTCAAAGCAAAAATCAACTGGGCAAGGCGGGGATGATGTCAGTAGTTGATGACACTGTTGAAGCAATTCCATCGGGGATTGGGGTCTCTGCGGTCAGGCCCGATGGGAAAGAGAAAGTAAAAGGGGATTTTATTTTCTCAAGTGATCTTAGTTCTGAAGGCATGCTTTGGGGGCAAACTCTTCGTTCTCCTCACTCTTCAGCGAGGATTTTAAACATTGACATCTCTGATGCTCTTTCTATTTCAGGTGTTCATGCGGTTCTAACAGCAGATGACGTACCTGGTGAGAATATTTTCGGTTTAGAACGCGCTGATCAACCAGTTTTAGCTAATGACTTTATTCGGTATGCGGGGGAACCAGTTGCCATTGTCGCTGCAGACCATCCGGAGATCGCTCGAAAAGCTACTGATGCCATAAAGGTGGAATATGAAATTCTCTCCCCGTTGGTTGACAGCTCCGCAGCTATAACAGCGAAAGCTATTCACCCAGAGGGAAATGTAATAAGATACTTAAATATTGTCCATGGTGACACTGAAGCGGTTGGTGATGTCATTGTCGAAGGTGAATATGAGGTTGGCATGCAGGACCAAGCCTTCATGGGTACTGAATCTGGAATGGCGATCCCATCTCCTGACGGAGGTATTGATCTTCAAATCTCCACTCAATGGCTTCACTCAGATCAAGAGCAAGTGGCAACGGCTCTTAATATGCCCATTGAGATGGTCCGAGTAACTCTAGCCGGAGTAGGTGGGGCGTTTGGAGGACGAGAAGATGTGAGTATGCATGTACACCTGTGCATGTTAGCTCTCTACACCGGAAAGCCTGTCAAGATGATTTATGACCGTAATGAATCCTTTCTGGGCCATGTTCACAGGCATCCAGCGAGAATCTGGTATAGGCATCATGCGAGTTTTGGGGGTCGTCTTGTCAAAGTGGAAGCAAAAGTGATCTTGGATGGGGGTGCGTATGCGTCGACGACTTCTGCTGTACTCGCTAACGCTTGTTGTTTCTCTATTGGGCCTTATAGCGTCCCAAATGCATCTGTTGAAGGGTGGGGTGTCCGTACGAATAATCCCCCTTGCGGGGCTATGCGTGGTTTCGGGAATGTCCAAACGTGCTTCGCTGTTGAAGCTCAGATGGATAAGATAGCGAAAGAATTGAATCTCGATCCGGTTGAATTTCGTTTGAATAATGCTTTGAAGTCAGGAGATACGATCATCACTGGTCAGGAAATTACTGGGACTGCCCCCGTTCGTGAGGTGTTAATGTCTCTTGCGAATCATCCTCTTCCTGGCCCTTCAAGCAACAATCTTCTAGAACTTCCAGGTGGAACGGGACGGACGACAGATGGAAGTCATGTGAAACGTGGAGTTGGATTTGCTGCTTCAATTAAAAATCTAATGTTTTCTGAAGGGTTTGATGATTTCTCGGAAGCTAGATGCATAGTTGATGATGGATTTATCGCAATCCAAACAGCATGTGTTGAGGTAGGTCAAGGTTTTGTTACTCTTGTCCAACAAATCGTTCAGGAAATTCTTGGAATTGAAAAGGTTGAGATTCTTCCTGCTGATACCTCAATCGGTTCAGCTGGGTCAACATCAGCTAGCCGTCAAAGTTGGATGTCTGGTGGTGCTGTTATGAAAGCATGCGAAGCCGTAGTAAATTCTCTTATTTCCGACCTTTCAAATGAACAAGGGGTCTCTTTTGAAAGAATTGGTACTGTGCTTGTAGCCCCAGATGGTTCAGCATCTATTCCGGTATCAGATGCTCTCAGAGGAAGAAATTATGATGAAACTGTTGTCCATCGACATGCACCGACAGTGCCACTTGACGAAGTTGGGCAAGGAGATGCTCATGTGTCCTTTGCGTTCGCTGCACACCGCGCAGTCGTTGATGTCGACGAGGAGTTAGGGCTGGTAAGGGTTGTAGAGATAGCGACATCTCAAGACGTCGGACGAGTACTAAATCCTGTGCAGGCTAGGGGACAAATTGAGGGTGGGATTGCACAAGGGCTGGGATTGGCGATACTTGAGGAAATTATTCTTCAAGATGGAAAAATTCAAAATGCTAACTTCACCGACTATTTATTGCCAACGGCGATGGATACTCCGACAATTGAAATAGCGGCTCTTATAGAAGAACCAGAGCCTAACGCTCCATTTGGGGCTAAAGGAATTGGTGAACCGCCAGTTATTTCATCCACTCCTGCTGTCGTTGCAGCCATAAGAGATGCGACTGGATTGGACCTTAACCGAGTTCCTATTCGCCCCGAAGATATTGCGTTGGGTTGAGCCTTTGTTTTTGAAACTATTAGTGACTTGCAAGTGAATATAACGTTAGAAATGTAGAATTTTATGGTGGATACGCTTCGAATAAACAGTGGTCGTCTTTGGGGACGAATTGATGAACTTGCACAGGTTGGTGCAATCATCGGCACAGATGGCTGTTCACGCTTGGCTTTAACTGATGAGGATAAAGAAGGGCGGAATCTTGTATTCACATGGATGGAAGACCTTGGCATGGAGATCGTCATTGATGGAATCGGGAACGTAATAGGTACTTGGGCGGGAAATGGTACGGACAAGACACTTCCCCCAGTTATGACTGGAAGCCATATTGATACAGTTCGAACTGGTGGAAGATTTGATGGGAATCTTGGAGTCCTTGCAGGTTTAGAGGTTGTTGAAACATTAGCTGAAAATAATATTTCCCCTTTTCATCCCATTGCTGTTGGATTCTTTACCGGCGAAGAAGGCGCTAGATTCGCTCCAGATATGCTCGGCAGTCTTGTTTATGTAGGTGGAATGAGCCTTGAAAGTGCGCTTGATATAGAAGGCATTGATGGTAAACGATTAGGTGATGAGTTGGAACGCATAGGTTATAGGGGTGCGGCCCCTTGCCCTGGTCCAGTCCCAAAAGCGTTCGTTGAACTCCACATTGAACAAGGTCCTGTTCTTGAAGCAAATAAGACCTCTATCGGGGCTGTGGATAGTGTTCAAGGAATTAGTTGGGCAGAAATCACTATTGAAGGTCAGTCAAACCATGCTGGGACAACACCGATGCACATGCGTCACGATGCGGGCTTTGCAGCTGCTCAGATCGCTGCGTTCGTTAGGCAGTTAGCTTTAGAAGTTGGCGGGGATCAAGTCGGAACCGTTGGAAAAATAGATTTACACCCAAATCTTGTAAATGTGGTTGCCTCCAAAGCTGTGATGACTGTTGATCTTCGAAATACTGATGAGGAACTCCTTAAGAATTCAGAAAGTCGCCTAAACGAATTCTGCCTTTCCTTATCAGAGAGTGAACATGTGGAGATAACGAGCAAACCATTAGCTAGATTCGAACCCGTTTCTTTTGCCCAAGAACTAATTGATGGTGTGATAAAGGTTTCGAAATCATTGGGGCTTTCAGTGCAACAGATGACATCAGGGGCAGGTCATGATGCTCAAATGTTCGCGAGGATATGCCCGACATCTATGATTTTCGTCCCTAGCAAAGATGGTCTTTCTCACAATCCTGCCGAATACACAAGTCAAGAACAGATTATGGACGGGGCAAATGTTCTCCTCCAACTTCTTCTCCAATTAGCAAAGGAGCAGAGTGGATAACAGGAATTTACGAATAGGGGCAGCACAACTTGGGCCAATCCATCGAAATGAAACACGCTCCGAAGTTGTTGAAAGACTTCTTGGACTTCTTAGGGAAGCGCATAAGAAACAAGTTCAACTTATCGTCTATCCAGAACTTGCTTTAACTACTTTTTTCCCTCGTTGGTTTATAGAAGAAGAAGAGGGTCTTTCTTTAGATGATTTTTTTGAAAAAGATATGCCGGGCAAAGAAACAAGGAAATTATTTGATGCAGCAAAGGAATATGGGATTGGTTTCTGTCTTGGCTACGCAGAACTTACTGACGGGGGGGAACGTTTCAATACGCAAATCTTGGTTGATTCTGATGGGTCAATTGTTGGGAAATATAGAAAAGTCCATCTCCCTGGCCATGAAGAGTATGAGTCATGGAGAGAGTTTCAACATTTAGAAAGAAGATATTTCCAAGCCGGTGAAACATTCCCGACATGGCAAGCTTTTGGTAGTGTAGTAGGAATGGCACTCTGCAATGACCGAAGATGGCCGGAAACTTATCGGTGTTTAGCTCTAGGTGGTGCTGAATTAATTCTCATTGGATACAACACGCCTATCCACTATGCCCCTGACCCGACACAAGACAAACATGCTTCTTTCCATAATCACTTAGTCATGCAAGCTGGCGCTTATCAAAATGGGTGCTTTGTCGTTGGAGTTGCAAAAGGAGGGATTGAAGAAGGAGTTGAATCTCTTTCTGACTCATGCATTATTGCTCCTAGCGGTGAAATCATTGCCCTTTCGGATACAGACGGCGATGAACTAATTGCTGCGGATATTGATTTGAACTTATGCAAAAATTACAAAAAGACACTCTTTGATTTTGACCGCTACCGGAAACCAGAAAGTTATGGACGGATTACTAGTCAAACTGGGGCTATTCTTCCGGAAGAGACATGACTATTTTTGAATTAAATGGAAATCAAGTTGAAGTCGTTGGCGAACATGCCCATCTTCTAGGGGCGTTACGTGATGAACTTGGCATTCTTTCAGCTAAGGACGGCTGTTCACCATCTGGGCAGTGCGGATGCTGCACAGTGATAATGGATGGGAAAGCAAGAATCTCTTGCCAACTCTCTGTTGAAAGAGCTGAGGGCGCATCAATACAAACATTAGAAGGGATTGACCCCGAAGAGATTGACCGTATGGGTCAAGCATTCGCTGCATGCGGAGCCCTTCAATGCGGGTTTTGCACCCCTGGGATTATGGTTAGGACGAAAGTATTAGTGGATAAGAAGGGAGAAAAATTAGAGCGAGAATATGCTGCTCGTCACCTTGGAGCGCATTTATGCCGTTGTACTGGCTATATCAAAATACTTGATGCAGTTGAAGCTCTAGCTAAATGTGACATACCTGAGTTGGAAGAAGGAACAGGTATCGGTAGCAGGCTAATAAAGTATGAAGCTGAAGACCTTGCTGTAGGCAGAAGGCCATTCATAGATGACCTTGAAGTTGAGGGACTTCTCCATGGAGCTTTTAAACTTAGCGATTATGCTCGAGCTGAAATTATCTCTATAGATGTTTCAAAAGCTGAAGCGTGTAATGGTGTGGTTCGGGTAATCACTGCTGCTGATGTTCCGGGAGAGCTGAAAGTTGGACTTATCCATAAAGACTGGCCCGTCTTTATTCCTGTCGGAGGAAGAACTAGTTACCTAGGGGACGTAATTGCCATGGTCGTTGCTGATACGCGAGAGATTGCCCGCTCGGCCGCTGAATTAATTGAGATTAGTTACAACGAACTTCCTCCCATCACTAACCCTATTGAAGCTATTAAATCTCAGGAGGATGCTGTTTGGGGTTTAGATGGGAACATTCTCTCAACTTCAACATATCAGCGTGGAGATGTTGATACTGCGTGGGAAAAGTGCGCCCATATTGTTAGCGAAACTTTCCAGACGCAAAGGGTTGATCATGCCTTCCTTGAGCCAGAATCAACTTTGGCAGCATTTGATACCGATAAAAAACTCTATATCTATAGCGGTGGACAAGGGATATGGGATGACCGAAATGACATAGCTAGAGTCCTTGGGATAAGTCAGAAGGAATTAACTGTTGAACTTGTATCTAATGGCGGAGCGTTCGGTGGTAAAGAAGATATGTCAAACCAAGCGCAAACAGCTTTAGCTGCATGGCTTTTGCAGAAGCCGGTGAAGACAACCCTTAGTCGTGAGGAATCATTTTTGATACATACCAAAAGGCATCCGATTCGTTTGGAATACAAGGCCGGTTGCGATAAGGAAGGTCAACTTAAAGCTCTCTCCGTACAGATGGTGGGTGACTCTGGTCCTTATGCATCTGTTGGGATGAAAGTCCTTGAACGAGCAGCTGGTCATGCCAGTGGGCCATATGTGATACCCAATATTGAGGTTGAAGCAGTGGCTGCTCGTACAAATAACTCAGTCTGTGGAGCATTCCGAGGGTTTGGTGCTAACCAAGCTCAGTTCGCTATGGAAGGTGTGATAGATCGCCTTGCTGAAAGAGTCGGAATTAGCGGTTGGGAAATACGTAACAGAAACGTGATAACTTCAGGATCCACATGGGGGCCAGGGCAAATTATGGATGATGGAGCGCTAGGAGCTAGAGCTTGCTTAGAAGCTGTTAAGCCTGCATACGACCAAGCGATTTCTGATGGGAAAGCGGTAGGTGTTGGTCTGGGTTTGAAAAACTCTGGTTTAGGAAATGGTTTCAAAGAGGTAGCTAAAGCCGTTATCCACTTTACTGAGGATGGCCGTGTCCAAGTCCGCCATTGTTGGACAGAGATGGGACAGGGAGTACATACTATTGCCTTGCAAGTAGCTGCGGAAGAGCTTGGTGTCTCAAGTGACGTTATTGACGTTTTGGTTGACACTTCTCGCGAATTAGGCGCTGGGCAGACAACTGGGAGTCGTGGAACGCTTATGGGAGCTGGCGCCGTCCAGGATGCTTGCTTGAAAGCTATTGAGGGTGGACGAAAGATTGGTATCGATTACGAAGGAGAATACAGGGTTGATTGGACAAATTCTCTAGCTGAGAATGTAGCGAACCCAATAATCCATTCTACTTTTGGTTATGCGGCTCAACTTGTGATTATTGACCCTGATTCAGGAAAGATTGAGCGCGTTGTTGCAGCACATGACGTTGGAAAGGCGGTGAACCCACTTTTATGCGAAGGACAAATTGAAGGTGCGGTCCATATGGGCTTGGGGTATGCATTAACTGAAGGATTTCCTTGCGATGAAGTTGGACGCCCTAAAAATCTGACTTTGAAAAGTCTTAACATCATCCGCCCTAAGGACATGCCAGATGTTGATGTAATCCTTGTTGAATCTCCCGAGCCGAACTCACCTTATGGGATAAAAGGAGTTGGGGAGATTGGCCTCGTCCCGACTGCAGGTGCTGTAGCTGCAGCGCTCCAAGCCCATGATGGTGTGTGGCGTAACGAGCTACCGATGGAAGATCTTTCTAATCGTGAGCGGACTGAAGCATGGAACTAAAAGCTAACCAAACTCATGGACTTGTTTGCGCTCACCATCACCTCTATTCATCGCTTGCTCGAGGCATGCCCAGCCCAGCCCAAGCGCCTACTTCTTTCCATGAAATTTTAGAGTCTGTCTGGTGGAAATTAGATAGATCTCTTGACCTTGACATTATTGAATGGTCGGCGAAGTTGGGAGCCCTAGAAGCATTACGGAGCGGGACTACATGCATTATTGACCACCACGAGTCACCCAATGCCATTGAAGGCTCGCTAACTACTATTTCTGAAGCTTGTGCATCTCTTGGAGTTCGTGTGAACACGTGTTACGGCGTGACGGACCGGAATCATGAAGGTTCAGAGAAGGCGATGGCAATGACCGAAGACGCAAAGCGTGGTTTGGAGGAAAATCATCGCTTTATCAGTGAAGGAGGGCGCGGGATGATTGGTATCCATGCAGCTTTTACTTGTTCTGATGAGACTTTAGAAGCAGCTGCGGGACTGGCATCTGATCTGGATGTAGGAGTGCATGTTCATGTTGCGGAGGGAGAAATAGACGCATCCGCTACAAGTAGATTAAAACCGTTGTCAAAGGACAATTGGCTTCTAATTCATGGAGTTAAACTTGAAGATGATCATGGCCTAAAGGGAACAATTATTCATAACCCAAGGTCAAACATGAATAATTCTGTTGGTTACGCTGAACCACTCAGATTCTCAAACCCCGTTGGTTTGGGAACAGATGGGATTGGCGCAGATATGATTGACGAATTCCGTGTTGCATATGTTCGATTACGTGAAAACCATATTATTGAATCACCTGAAAAGGTCTGGGAAATGCTCGAAGTAAACAATTCTTTGTTTCCGGAGTGCATTAACGATGTTGTTACTTGGACATACCATAAAATGGAACCCTGGCATTTAGCTTTCACAACTGGAGTGAGACCAGTAAATATTCAAATTAATGGAGAACATGTGATGGAAAACGGGGAATTTACGAAAATAGATGCTGCTGAAATTGAGGCAAAAGCCGCTGAGGCATCTATTCGCTTATTCAAAAAGATTGCCGAGATCACATGACTCAAAAAGTAGGGATTTACCTTCAAGATGCCCATTCAATTCAAGAGGCAATTATCTTTGCTCAATCAGCAGAAGAAAAGGGGTTTGATTCTGTCTGGCAGGCTGATTCAAGACTGGTCCGGGAATGCTGCGTTCCTATGGCGGCATTTGCCACCAGTACTTCAAGGGTAAAGATAGGAAGTGGAGTTATTGATTGTTGGACACGAAATCCAGCCCGTATCGCTTCAACATTTTCCACTCTTGACGATTTGGCTCCAGGTAGAATAATTCTTGGGATTGGCGCATGGTGGGACCCACTTGCTTCAAGGGTAGGTGTGGAGAGGAAGCGTCCTCTTATGGTTATGCGTGAAGTTGTTGAGTCGGTTCGCGCTCTTCTGCAATGTGATGGTCCTGTGACCTACGAAGGTGACTATGTGAAACTTGATGGCGTTGAACTTGATTATGTTCATCAAGAAAGAGTTGCTAAGGACGTTCCAATATATATAGGTGCAACGGGAATGAAGATGATGGAACTTACAGGCAAGATAGCGGATGGTGTAGTTCTTAACTACATGGTTGAACCTAAATATAACTTGCGAGCGATGGAAGCCTTAGAGAAAGGGGCTGCATCCGTTGGGAAGGATCTAGACAGAATAGATCGCCCTCAGCTTATTGTCTGTTCAATTGATGAAGATCGTCAAGCAGCCTTAGATGGTGCTCGCCTCTTACTCACCCAGTATCTGGGGCAACAACCTCATATTATGGCTGCGAGTGGAGTAACAGATGAACTTCTTAACGAAATACATCAAGTGCTTTCTTGGCCTGCCACGAATGAAGAGGTCCTCGCTGCATCGAAACTTGTACCGGATGATGTCGTCCAAAGGTGTACAGCTTCTGGAACTCCTGAAGAAGCGAAAGCAAAGGTTCTTGAATATATTGAGGCTGGTTGCACTTCACCTATTCTTTATCCGCTTGGACCGGATGTGCAATTAATGATTGATACGTTTTCCAATTGGAATCCTTAGAAATTCTTTACTGCTTTAGCAGTTAGGTCACCGCTAGGCTATGTTCCCATTATGGATTATGACGATGGTGAATTAAGCCGATTAGATAGTGTAGGGCTCGCTGAGGTAATCAGGTCTGGCGATCTCTCAGCTGTGGAAGTTATTGAAGCCTCAATAAAACGTATCGAAGCAATGGATGGTGATTTAAATGCTGTCGTTACGAGGAGATTTGAACGTGCTTTAGAAGATGCTGCTGGGGATATCCCTAATGGACCTTTCCAAGGAGTTCCTTTTCTCCTAAAGGATCTATGGACTTGCAGCGCAGGTGAGCCTATGCATCTCGGCAATAAAGCGTTGAAAAATATAAATTACATAAGTCCAATTGAGTCTGATTTAGCTCGAAGATATCGAGAAGCGGGATTTATTGTTGTTGGCCGGACTAACACTCCAGAGTTTGGTCTAGTTGGAACTACCGAACCTGAATCCTATGGGCCTTCTCGAAATCCTTGGAATACTGATTATGGGACAGGGGGCTCTAGCGGTGGAGCTGCAGCAGCTGTAGCCTCAGGGATGGTGCCTTCTGCAAATGCTAGCGATGGTGGTGGCAGTATCCGTATCCCTGCAGCCATGTGTGGGCTTGTTGGTTTAAAACCCAGCCGTGGACGAATGCCTATGGGGCCACTTCAAGAAGAGTGGGGGCTCTCTATCCAGCATGTCGTGTCGCATTCTATGCGTGACGCTGCAGCAATTCTTGATGCCACTGCCTTGCCCACTATGGGAGATGGGGTGGTTGCTCCAACTCATGGCCAGCCATATATAGATCAGATAAATACCAGCCCTGGAAAACTACGAATAGGGCTTTGGAATGTATCTCCAAGAGATGACCTTGAACTCCATGAAGATTGTCGGCAGTTGACTCAGGCAACAGCTGAACTTTTGGAAAGTCTCGGTCATCACGTAGCTGAAGCACACCCCTCTGCTTTAGACGATCCGGGAATTGGCGGTAGATTCAGTGCGATATGGATGGCTGGGGCAAATTTAACGTTACAGAATGTTGGAAGACTTCTTGGTAGAGACGTAACGATAGATGATGTTGAAATTGGAACCTGGCTTATGGCCCAACATGGATCAACGACTAGTGGTTTAGAGGTGATGCAAGCTCAAGCAGCTATGGGAGCTATGCGACGTGCTACTTTGCAGTGGTGGGAGGAGGGCTGGGATCTTCTTTTGACACCGACAACCCTTCAGCCGCCTCCACGTATAGGAGATTTAACATCAACGAAGGACGACCCGATGAGAAACTCGATGCGGTCTATCCCTTACGCTGCTTACACCTCCCCTTTCAATGCAACTGGTCAACCTGCTATTTCTCTCCCAACTGGTTTTACGAAAGATGGTCTTCCGATTGGAGTTCAATTAGTTGCTGCATATGGGAGAGAAGACATTCTTTTTCAAGTAGGCGCTCAAATTGAGAATGAAATTCAATGGTCTCATAAGAGGGCTCCCATTCACGCATAATTGAAATTCGTTTAATTCAATAAAATCGTGCAGTATTAAATCGTCGTGTAAGATTTCTTCATGGCAAAGAATGTTCTTGGCACAGACTTAACCGATTGCAGTTTGGACCCGATGACGGGTTACTACAGAAATGGTTGTTGTGAGACTGGGTCTGGCGATCTGGGAGTCCATACGGTCTGCGCTGTTATGACTGATGATTTCTTAATATTTTCCAAAGAAGCAGGTAATGATTTAACAACACCGATGCCCGAATACGGGTTTCTGGGACTAAAGGCAGGGGACCAATGGTGTTTATGCGCCCCACGTTGGCAGGAAGCTTTACTTGCCGGCAAAGCACCGCAAGTACGACTCGAAGCGACACATATAGCCACACTTGAGTGGGCAAGTCTAGGCGATCTAAAAAAACACGAATTCCATCCCGAGTGATCATTCCTACTAGAAAAGATCTAATTCACTGACCTTCCGATAGCGTTATACAGGTGGGACGGACTGTTTTACGAGGTGCACGGCACCCCGGAGATATCGCTTTTGCCGGTGGCCGTATAGTAGCGTTGGGGAATATTGAGCCGGTTGACGGCGATATTGTTATCCGAGTAGATGGAGAAATCATTACTCCTGGATTAATCAATACCCACCATCATCTGTATCAATGGATGACTCGCGGATTAGCTACAGGGTGCAATCTCTTTGAGTGGCTTCAAACTCTCTACCCCATCTGGGGGAAAATGAATGTTGAGGACGTACATGCATCTGCTCTGGTTGGTTTGGGTGAATTGGCTTTGAGCGGTTGCACAACAGCTTTTGATCATCATTATGTAGTTCCTAATGGTGATGACACTGTTTTCGATGCGATAGTGGATGCCGCCAATATTGTCGGTATACGGTTATTTCTTAGTCGAGGTTCGATGGATTTAGGGGAATCCGATGGAGGCCTACCTCCCGATAACTTAGTAGAAGATCGTGATTCTATTTTGGCTTCAACAGAACGGATCGTTTCAAGGTTCCACGATGGAGAAATGGTTCATGTGGTAGTCGCACCTTGTAGCCCGTTCTCTGTCAGTTCCGGACTTATGGTTGAGTCTGCGACACTCGCTAGAAAACATGGGCTAAGACTCCATACCCATTTGTGCGAAACACTGGATGAGCAAGAGCATTGTATTGAGCGGTTTGGAAAAAGACCTGCTCAACAACTCTTTGATTGGGGCTGGTCTGGAGATGATGTTTGGTTCGCTCATGGAATTCATTTCTCATCGGAAGAAATTGAACTTCTCGGAAGCCATGGAACAGGGGTAGCTCATTGCCCTTCTTCTAATGCCCGCCTCGCTGCTGGGATGTGTCCAGTTGTTGATTTAAGAGAGGCTAATGTTCCGGTTGGCTTAGGGGTTGATGGTGTCGCAAGTAATGAGGTCGGTGGGCTTTTCCCTGAACTTCGGCAAGCTCTTTACACTGCAAGGCTTCGTGAAGGTCGCCCTGATGCGCTTATGCCTGAAGACGTTCTTGAACTTGGGACAATCGGAGGGGCCCAATGCCTTGGCTTAGATAAATTCGGTTCATTTGAAATCGGGGCAGCAGCTGATTTCGCTATTTGGGATTCAAATGATCTCGCAGGTATAGAGGATCCGGTCGGAGCTTTAATTCTTGGCCCAGATCGTAAAGTAAAAGACTTGTTCGTCTCTGGTGAATATACGATAAAGGACGGTGAGCTGGTTGGCTTTGACCTTAGGGAAGCACACAGAAACCTAGCTTCGCGTTCAATACGATTGTGGAATTAGATTATCCGAGATGGCTTTGATCTGCTATTACTTCAGATATTACAGAGAAGTTGTTCAAGAAGGCGCTAATCTCAAGCTATGAGCGGTATGTACGAAGACTTAAAAGGTCCAGAAATCCCTGAAGTCCTAACAAAAGAATCCATTCTTCTGTTACCTATAGGAGCTATTGAGCAGCATGGACCCCATCTTCCGCTTTCCGTTGACCATATTATTGCAGATGAAACTGGCCGAGCTGTTGTTGAAGCGTGCGGGGACGAGATAGATATTTGGATGCTCCCCACACTATCTGTTTCCAAATCCAATGAGCATAACTGGTCTTCCGGAACAATTTCACTCGGATATCAAACGTTGATGGCTGTACTTGAAGATATTGGACGGTCCGTAGCTGCAACCCCAGCTAAAAAATTGGTACTACTAAATGGGCATGGGGGTAATACAACTATGCTTTCTACTGCCCTACGAGAATTGCGGTTGAAATACTCTTTACAAACTTTCCTCATGCACCCCTCGCTACCTCCTGCCTATGGTGGCGAATCAAATGAAGATGAATTGGGTATGGGAATACATGGTGGAAGAGATGAAACATCTGTCTTTATGTTTTTACGGCCTGAGCATGTTGACCTTGAGAAAGCGAACCGTAGAGTCCCAGAAAAGTTGGCAGAAAATACGCACGTAAAATTTGGTGGGTCGGTCTCATTCGGATGGCTTTCGAATGATTTCCATGAAGATGGTTATATTGGTGACCCGACAGGCGCTTCAAGTGAATTAGGAGAAACATTATTCCATGCTGCTGTTGCCTCACTTAGCGAAGCTATGAAAGAAGTCAGAGATTTCGACTTTGGAAGGTAAAGCATGACAACACGACTGATAATTGGTGGGACTGTGGTAAACGCGACACACACTTCTTTATCCGATGTCTTAATAGATGGAGAAAAAATCGTGGGTGTCGTCAGCCCCGATAGTGAAATAGTGCAGACAGCGCTTCGTGGTGATATTGATATTATTGATGCATCTGGGAAATACGTTATCCCTGGAGGTGTAGATGCGCATGTGCACCTTCAACTCCCGATGACGCCTCAAGCGACTTCCAGTGATTCATTTGAAAGTGGGACGCAAGCAGCTGCATGGGGTGGCACTACAACCGTAATTGATTTCGCAGGGCAAATAAAAGGGACAGCTATCCCCGAAGCCCTTGAGTCACGTCTTGCAGAGGCCTCGGGGCAATGCGCTATTGACTATTCTCTTCATCTTTCTATTGGCGATGTAAACAAACAGTCCCTTATTGATATTGCTGGACTCGTTGATGATGGTATTACTAGCTACAAGTTGTTTATGGCTTACCCAGATGCCTGGTATTCCGATGATGGGCAGATTCTCCAAGTCATGCAATTAGCGGCTGAATCCGGTGCGATGACGATGATGCATGCTGAGAATGGTATAGCTATTGATGTACTGCGGGATCAAGCTGCCGAACGCGGAAACCTCGGGTCTGTCTGGCATGGGAGAACTCGTCCTCCTGAACTTGAAGGCGAGGCGACCCATAGAGCAATCCAATTAGCTATTGTCGCCGGAGCTCCGCTGTACATAGTCCACCTTTCATCAACAAACGCTCTTAGGGAAGTTGCTAGAGCAAGAGATGAAGGACGAAATGTTTTTGCGGAAACCTGCCCACAGTACTTATATCTAAGCCTCGAAGAACATCTTGATCAACCTGGAATTGATGGGGTTCGCCATATCTGCTCGCCACCCCTACGATCTTCAGCTGATGGCAATCAGGACAACCTCTGGATGGGATTAAGAACAGATGACCTTTCCGTTGTGGCTACCGACCATTGCCCATTTTGCGACGCTGAGAAATTACTTGGCGTTGATGATTTCCGTGAAACACCTAATGGGTTAGGAGTCATTGAACACAGGATGGATCTCTTATTTCAAGGAGTTCGAAACAATGAAATTAGTCTTCAACGCTGGGTAGAGATCTGTTCTACGACACCGGCTCGCCTATTTGGACTGCAAGGAAGAAAGGGAATTATCACCTCTGGGGCTGATGCTGATATTGTCATCTACAATCCTGATACGGAACATGTCCTAGGTGCTTCAAGTCATCATATGGATGTTGACCATTCTGTCTGGGAAGGAATGGCTGTAAAGGGACAAGCAGAAAGTGTTTTGAGCCGTGGCAATTTTGTTATCAGGAACAGAGAATTCGTTGGAAATGCTGGGCATGGCAAATTCTTAAAACGGGCTATTCCTGAGCCTCTTCGGTAACTTCTAAAATATTTTGGATATTTGTTTCAGGTAACTACTTTGGTCGGGCATATCAAACATTGGAACTAGAAATTCGTCTATGTCATTGTTCACGCAAAGTTGCTTTATTTCTTCCTGACATTCTTGAATGCTTCCCTGAATGATAAATGGTTGTATCCATTCATCACGAACGTGCTTCGCTGCCGCTTGAAGTCCGTTACTCATAGTTTCTTTAATGGTTGCAATTTCTTCTTCTGTGATCCCAATCGCTTCCTTAACGCTTTTGGGAGCATCTACTAGTCGGTATGTCATATGTGGGCGGACAAATTCCAAGTCTTCTTTATCTGTAACTATCGCAGTTGAGTAACATATTTTCGCTTTTCCATGATCTCGGACCCTCTGTATGTACTCCTCAAGTTGCGGTTTGTAAATGAAGTCAAGCATCACTCCATCAGCCTCCGCCCCCCCGAGCGCAAGCATTTTCGGCCCCCTTCCGGCAAGCCAAATTTCAATGCCGGATCTTGCATAACTAATTTTTGCAGAATTTAATGAAGCAATCGGGCCTTGATGAGATACTTTGTTACCTGAAAATAGTTTTCTAGCTATCTCAATGGTGTTTCGAACAGCTCCTAATGGTTTCTCTCGCTCAATAGCTAGAGGGTTGAGGGTAAGGGATCCTCCAGCACCAATTCCTAGAAATGCCCTACCATTTGATAGCTCATCAAGAGTCGCAATTGCTGCAGCAGTTTGACCGGGGTGGCGTGTATATGGGTTCGTTATTCCGGGCCCGATTTCAATTTTTTCTGTAGCAATT
>PAQG01000030.1 GCA_002709645.1 Acidimicrobiaceae bacterium | reverse complement strand
AGGCATTCTCGGAGTCACATCCCAAGAAGAAGTTGACGCAGGAAATGTAAGAATCATCGCCCCAGATGGTTTCCTTGAAGAAGTAGTCCGAGAGAATATCATCGCTGGCCCTATGATGGCCCGCCGAGCCCATTACCAATTCGGCCCACTGCTACCAACAGGACCACACGGACAGGTAGACATCGGATTAGGGCAATCACTACCACTTGGAGCCTCACACCTTATCCCCCCAACGGAAACCGTGTATGAAACCGGAACAGAGCTAGAGATAGATGGGTTACGAGTAATTTTCCAAAACACACCCGATGCCGAAGCCCCATCCGAAATGAATTTCTTCTTCCCAGACAGAAATCTGCTGTGCATGGCTGAGAACTGCACTCATACCATGCACAATCTTTACCCAATAAGAGGAGCGCAAACCCGAGACGCGCTGGCATGGAGCAAATACATTCATGAAGCTCTTCTCCTATGGGGTGAACACACCGATATTATGTTCGCAACACACCATTGGCCACGATTCGGCAAACAAGACGTGCAAGACTTCCTCTGCCTACAAAGAGACGTTTACAGGTGGCAACATGACCAGACTATGCGACTCGCAAACATGGGCTACGTCCCCACAGAGATAGCTGAAACCCTCAAACTCCCAGAAGAATTTCTACAAGAATCCCACGTGCAAGGGTATTACGGAACAGTTTCACATAACAGCAAAGCCGTTTACACCAAATACCTCGGCTGGTACGACGGCAACCCGGCAAACCTTAATCCGCTGCCACCAGTTGAATCCGGAAAAAAATATGTTGAGTACATGGGAGGAACTTCTCAACTAATTAAAAAAGCCACCAAAGCATTTGAAGAGGGTGATTACCGGTGGGTAGTTCAAGTCATGAACCATGCTGTTTTCGCTGATCCAACCAACTCCGATGTAAGGAATCTTCAAGCTGACGCGTTTGAACAACTCGGATACCAATCAGAATCAGGAACATGGAGAAACGCGTACCTCACTGCAGCACGGGAGCTAAGATACGGGTCGCTGCGAATCCCAGCATCAATGGGAAGGCAAATCGCTCATGCAATCACAATTGAACAACTCTTTGACATGATCGGAGTTCGCTTTAACCCCGAAAAATTTAACTATGGGCCGGTCCGCATCAACTGGCACTTTGAAGACTTAGAAGAAGACCATGTGCTCGGGATTCAAAGATCTACTATCTACCATGACCCTCACATAACTGACGATGCTGGAGATGCAGGGATTACAACAACGAGAAAAACCATTGCCCTAATACTTGGCGGCCAAAAAACTTTAGAAGAAGCATTTGAGGCAAAGGAAATCGTTATTCAAGGCAATATAGAACTGGTAAACTCATTCTTTGAATCACAAGAGTCTTTCGTCACTGCTCCACTCATTGAGCCTAAAGAGACGTATTAGTAACTTCATCAATTGACTGGGTGAGTGTGTTCCAGGCAAGTGTTGCGCATTTAATTCTTACAGGATATTTGACTACTCCTTGGAGTGCTTCAAGATCACCTAAATCAATATCAGATACCGTTGATTCAATTTTCTTATTTCCTGAGAGTTCAGTTTCATAAATGTCCATCATTTCCTTGAAAGCGTGGATGACCAACTCAGCTTCCTCGATGCTTTTTCCTTTGACGATTTCTGTCATCATTGATGCTGATGCCTGACTGATCGAACACCCCTGACCGCCAATTTTGATATCGTCAATCTTTCCGTCGTTCAATGCGACATAAACTATGACTTCGTCACCGCACAGCGGGTTAAAGCCTTCACAGCGATGAGCTGGGTGGTCCAATTCACCTTGATTTCTTGGAGATCGGTAGTGATCAAGAATGATTTCTTTGTAGAGGTCGTCAAGCGCTGCCATAATTATTCATCCTAATTCGGATTAAAGATATCACGGACTTTGCGTAAACCTTCCGCAAGAACGTCAATGTCTGATTCATCGTTGTATAGGTAAGCAGAGGCTCGTGACGTGGCGCCAACACCTAAAACCTGCATCAGGGGTTTAGCGCAATGGTGACCAGCTCGGATGCATATATTGTCTTCGTCTAGAATTTGTGCGATGTCGTGTGGGTGGGCTCCTTCAAAGGAGAAAGATAAGACGCCGCCTCGTTCCGTAGCGTCTTTAGGACCATAAATCGTAATGCTATCTCCAAAATCATTTTGGAGCTTCGTCAAAGCGTAATCCATTAGGGAGATTTCATGGGATCGGACCTTGTCCATCCCAATTTCGTTTAGGTAGTCAATAGCGGCTCCTAGTCCAGCTGCTTCTGCAACCATTGGAGTACCGGCTTCAAATTTCCACGGAAGGTCATTGGTGGAGAATCCTTCCTTTGTCACGTTTAGGATCATTTCTCCACCTCCAAGAAATGGAGGCATAGCATCAAGAATCTCTTCTTTCCCCCAAAGGACGCCTATACCCATAGGTCCGAGTAATTTATGGCCAGTAAATGTAAGAAAATCGGCTCCGAGTTCTTGAACATCTGTTTGTGAGTGTGGCGTGTATTGGCTGGCATCAATAAGAACTTTAGCTCCTGCCGTATGCGCTCTTTCGCTCATTTCCTTTACCGGCGTGAATGTTCCGAGCACATTAGACATCGCCGCGAAACTCAGAAGTTTCGCACCATCAATAAGAGTATCAAAATTAGATAAATCTAAATGCCCATCATCGCCAACTTTTACCCACCGGATTTCTATTTCTTTTTCTTTAGCGAGCATGTGCCAAGGAACGATATTGGCATGATGTTCGAGTTCAGTTAGAACAATCACATCGCCTTGGTTTAGGTTCACCCGGCCCCATGTATTCGAAACGAGATTAATCGCCTCTGTAGCGTTTTTAACGAAAATAACTTCCTGCCGATTATTCGCATTTATAAACCCAGCTACCTTATCGCGAGCACTTTCAAGAATAGCGGTAGCTTCATTAGCTAACTGATAAGAACCTCTATGGACATTAGCGTTGGAGTTATTGTAATAATCTCCCATTGCCGAAATAACAGAGTCAGGTTTCTGAGATGTATTTGCAGAGTCAAGATAAACAAGAGATTTCCCATTGATCACCCTTTGAAGCACTGGAAAGTCTTGTTTAATGCGGTTTACGTCAAGGTTCATAGCCAGGCCTCATAGCCTTCGGAATCAAGTTTCTCAACCAATTCAAAACCACCCGAATCAACAATTACCCCTTCGACCAGTATGTGAACGTGGCTAGGTTTGAGGTGATCAAGGAGACGCTGATAATGGGTGATGGTCAATACACCTAACTGTGGTCTAGATGACCTGATTTCGTTGACACCATTGGCAACAACTTGAAGAGCGTCTATATCTAACCCAGAGTCAGTTTCATCAAGAACAGCAAAATCAGGTTCAAGAAGGGCCATCTGTAAAATTTCGTTTCTTTTCTTCTCCCCACCTGAGAAACCCTCGTTCAGATACCGGTCAGCGAAAGCAGAATCCATATCTAATCTTTCCATCCAAGAGAGCATTTGTTTACGAAGATTGAGAATAGAGATCTCTTTAGAGGTTCTCGCTTCAACAGTTTGGCGAAGAAAATTTAAGACAGATACTCCAGGAAATTCCTGCGGATATTGGAAAGCTAAGAACATTCCTTTCTTCCCACGCTCGGAAGAATCCAAGGAAGTTATATCTTCCCCTTTGAATTTGATAGTTCCTTTCTCAACCACATATTCGGGAGAACCTAAAAGACTGGACGCTAACGTAGATTTCCCACATCCATTTGGACCCATAAGGGCATGGACTTCTCCTTCGTTGACCGTAAGAGAGATACCATTAAGAATTTTTGTCCCGTCCTCAGCATGAATATGCAAGTCCGTGATTTCAAGCAAAGCATTAGCCACACTGAAGTTTATCTAGCAAAGTAATTAACCCTATTGGTGTAGTGCTAATTCTTAGTGAAATCTGACTCACCAACCACGCTCAATCCAAGTATCTAAATTCGGTCGTTCATCAATAATGCGGGTGTTATCTCCATGGCCGGGAAGCACCAGAGTCTCAGCATCAAGAGTAAAAAGACGACGGTCAATTGATTCAATAATTGTATTGAAGTCACCACCTTCAAACTGGGTGGCTCCAGGCCCACCAGGGAACAATGTATCACCGCTAAACAATATAGGACGTCCCTTGACCTTGAAACACATGGAACCGGGGGTATGTCCTGGAGTATGGATCGTTTCTAGCGTCAACCTCCCAACAGAAACCACAGAGTCATCCTCGAGGATCTCGTCGTAGCTATCTAACATATGTGCATCTTGCTGCGTGACATGTACTGAATATCCGGCATCACGTACGTGAGGAACAGCTTGAATATGATCCCAATGGCCGTGCGTTTCCAAAACTTGTCTCACGTTCAACGATTCACATAACTCCAAAAGGCGTTCGTGTTCGTTTGCTGCATCAATGAGAAGGCCTTCTCCAGTCTCTCTGCACCTAAGAACAAAGACATTATTGTCCATGGGTCCAACAACAATTTTGTGTATCTCTAGTTCCGAGTCTTTGAAATGCAAAGTAGACATGTAACTTCCTCCTATCTGAAGATTACTGCTTCATTGCATAAACGGCTAACGTTTGTGCATTATGTGGATCTATATTTCTGTCGCTTCAGTTGTAGTCATTGCTGCAGCTTGGTTCGCAATCGTCTCAGTGTCTGCAAATCTCCGCTACACGCCAGAACAAGTTATTTTCGATATTGATAAAGCCACCGATTACGTTGCCGATAATTTACCAGAGGCAATAACTGGAAGGCTTTCTTACCAAGATGTAGAACTTCTTATTAAATGGGAACTCACTTATTTCCGACAACGTGGAATAGCAACTTATGGCTCTGTTGACTTTCTCGCAGAGGAAGCTTCAAGATCTATTGAAACCGTATTCGCTCACGAAGACGAACTTGTAGATCAGTTATATGCGCAAGCTATAGAGAATAACCTTGAAATTGAAGCGGTTGATATTGTTTGCGTCACCGAGTTAGTTAACCAATATTTGGTAACGGTTGGAGCGATCGGATCTGCTGTTGATGAAACCAAATTCGGAGAAATTGAAAGCTAAAGATAATCTCAAAAGCTTTTGTAAATACTTCTATTCTTCCGATTACTTGATTTAGTATCGGTTTTACCAACGAAAGGAGGTGGTCCAACTGAGTAGTAAAATTTATGGGACCTTGGAGGTGGCCAGCCATTAGCGGCCCCTGGACCATTAAGTGAAATCCACTGGTCACCCGCGTGAAACGGTCAGGTCCGGTCCCACCTGATCCAATCCATGGAACGTTTTTCGTGAACCAGGAGAGATGGGGAAACTTTTGAGTTTCCCCATCTTTTATTAGGAATGGTCGCCAAGATCCCCCCACTTTCCTAAACTTGAAGCAACTGGAGGATACATGAAACGACCAACGCGCGTAGAACACTTTCGATGGCTCGGGGATAAAAGAAATCAGTACGTTTACGATTTGGACGAGATAGCGAACGAACAGGTTATTGAAGAACTCATTGAATCCGAAAAATATCTTGTTTTTAGCCCGGACACTCTGCCAGAAGCCCGCAATCGCGGCTACCGACACAAAAAAATATAACGAGATTAATTACGTGGCACATCACTTTGAATCCGATGGTTTGAAACTAGTGGGTCGCTTAACGGAACCACATTTAACCAATGGAGGGAAAGCCACAGGTTTGGTTTTGTGTCATGGGTTCCCTTCCGTATTAATTGGCGAGAAAGATTCGGCTCAATCATATTACGATTTGGCAGACTTGATTTCAGATCATCTGGGATGGTTCGTGTTCGCTATTACCTACCGAGGATGTGGAAATTCTGAAGGGAACTTCTCATTACAGGGATGGTTGAACGACACGATCAGTGCCGCACGTCATCTCAACAAAATTGACAGTGTGGAAACCGTGTACGCCGTAGGATTTGGAACAGGGGGTGCTTTGGCTATTAATGCAGCCGCCCTTTGTGAAGAAATTAGTGGCGTTGCTGCTGTTTCTCCTCCATCAGATTTTAATGATTGGATTGAAGAACCGAAAGATCTTCTAAACTACGCAAGGAAAGTTGGTGTTATCACCGGCGATGATTATCCGGAGAATCTTGATGAATGGATGCAAGAATTATCTGAAATCCAAACAATAGAATCCGCTGGGGCTATGCAAGGGAAACCACTGCTTGTTCTGCATGGAGCTGATGATAGAGTCGTCCCATCCTTTGACGCTAGGGTGATTGCAGATGCTCATGGTTCCGCGGATCTTCGTATAATTGAAGGAGCTACTCATCGGTTACGATTTGACCCAAGAACCACTGCGGTTCTCATCGGATGGTTGGATAGGGTAAATCGTTCAAACCTGAACAGCATGACCATAGGTCAGAATTTTCCCAAACAAGAAGAGCAACTATGAGTTTAAGGAAGCAGATTTTCACTGATGGTGCTTGTAGCGGCAATCCAGGGCCAGGCGGTTGGGCCTGGATCGTCCCTTACGGAAATTTCGCTTCCGGAAATGCTTTACAAACAACGAATCAACGTATGGAACTTACCGCAGCATACGAAGCAGTGTTGCAAAATCAGGGCCCAATTGAGATTGTGAGCGATTCAACCTATGTTGTGAAATGTTTCAATGATGGCTGGTGGAAAGGCTGGTTAAAGAGGGATTGGAAAAATAGTCAGAGGAAACCAGTAGCGAACAGGGATCTTTGGGAACCTTTTATAGAAGAAGTTCAACAGCGAGATGATGTTATCTTTACCTGGGTCAAAGGTCATACAGGGAATGAATGGAATGATTTTGCAGACCAATTAGCCGTCGAGGCTGGGTATCTCCAAAAAACTCGAGAAGGATCCGAACCCCCAAATGAAATCATTCTTCCATAAACTCTAAGGAATGAAGTTATGAGATATAACAACAGGCTTGAGTGCAGGTACTAGCTTCCACTACGGTTGCAGCAATTGAAAGGGACAATAATGCCATACCCGCAGGAAATAATTGACCTAGGAGAAAAAGTTAAAAACTGGGGACGTTGGGGAGACGACGACGAGCGAGGAACCGTTAATTTTATTACAGACGAAGTAGTTAAAGAAGCAATGAAATGCGTTAAGACAGGAAAAAGATTCTCACTTGCATTTCCACTTCAACACCAAGGCGGCCTCCAGTTGGGTTCAATGCCGGGAAGAATCAATCCCCTTCGAACAATGGTTCAGTTGAATACACCGGTCATAGGGGACCCATCACAATTCTGCACATCTGATGATGTCGTCACAATGGGATTGCAAGCTGCTACTCATTGGGATGGCCTTTGCCATGCAAGTTGGAATGGAAAAATATATGGAGGGCGAGAAGCAGAAACGATAACTTATGATGGGGCTTCCGTCTGCGGGATAGAGAAGATAGGAACACTCACTAGTAGGGGAGTTCTCCTAGATATAGCGTCTTTGTATGATGTAGATGAATTACCAGGAGGGCATGCGATAAGTTATCAGGACTGTGAAAATGCTGAAAAAAAACAAGGAGTGGAAGTTCGGTCTGGAGATATCCTTTTACTTCGCACGGGCATGATGGCTAAAGCACGCAGTGGTGATATTTTGTCATATGGCAGTGGAAGCCCAGTAGAGGGGGCTCCTATGCCTGGCTTTCCGGGCGTAGGACTCGGAGCTGTAGAGTTTTTTCATGAACGAGAAATCGCTGCTGTAGCTACAGACACAATTACATTTGAAGTAATGCCATGGGACCCAAGCGTCCCTGGAGCGATCTTGCCAATACATTGCATAAATCTCGTCATGATGGGGCTAACACAAGGGCAAAATTGGGATTTGGAAGAATTAGCCGAAGATTGCCTTCAAGATGGACAATGGGACTTCCTTCTAGAAGCAAGCCCCCAACCCTTTGTCGGCGGCATAGGTTCACCTGTCAACCCAGTAGCGATCAAATAGGCTCTAAATCTAAATCCACTTTTGATGATCAGCCATTAGTAGCATCTCTTTGTCACCAGAAGAGTTTCCGTATGCCCATATCTCAGCATCGCTTGACCCAAGCCAGTCTCTTAGGCGACGCGCCTTTTCTGATCCACGCACATTCCTATTAGACATTTCACCAGTTAACCGACCAGCATGCGAAGTTAACTCAACAGCAATCACATGATCAAATCCAAGTTCCTCAGCTGCTGGTCGCGCATAACACCCGAGCGAAGCAGTAATTAAGATCAACTCATGCCCCGCATCGCGATGGTACGAAATCATGGAAAGAACATCATCACGATATAGAGACGGCAGAGTATAAGCATAAGATTTCCCATCATCTTCAAAGTTCTGAAGTTGTTTTCCTGCAAAAATCTTTCTTAAAGTATTAGCTTTCAGACTCTCACGCCAACCCTGTGGTTTCCGAGCCACAAATGTCCAAAAGGCTGCTTGAATCAGATTTACTGTTCCATACTGGCGTAAGAATGGAAATAACGTATCGCGCCTTGTAATCGTTCCATCAAAATCAAATGCAGCTATGCGTCTCAATGTCATTGTTCTTCAAGAAAATGGATCAATGCTTTAAGGCTTCTTTCCATCCGAGAAGGGTGTGATTCCGGATATCCAACAAACTCAATCAACCATGGGAAAACAGAGTAGGACCAGTCAAACGTTTCAGTAATTAGGGTCCCTTCACTTACTTCTTCAAGTTCGTAACGCCAACGATGCTTCCCTAGATGGGCCCAAGCTACTACAACACCCTCAGAGTATTCCATAACCGTATTTTTTATTCTGTAAGAAATTCCCCACATTCGCATTTTGATTCGAAATACATCCCCAATTCCGGTAATGCGTGCACCATCAACTAAATCCTTTACAGTCCCAGAGCCATCAAAATTCTTATGTTCCGCAGGGTTTGTAATTATCGAAAAGACCAAGTCCTTGGGGAAAGGCGCAATCATGGAAACAGAAACTTTTCTTGATGATGGCACGTCAGGATCCCTACTCATATCAAAGAATTTCAGCAAATGCTTCGTCCAAATGAGCATGTTTGAATATGAAACCATTACCAAGGGCCCTTTGAGGAAAAACTCTCAGACTGTTCTGAATTAATTCATTCGCTAATTCTTTACCCAAAAGTAGGCGAGGCCCGAATAGAGGGACAGGAAGGAGTGTAGGCCGTTTCAAAACTGTGCCTAACACATCGGTAAATTCAGCATTCGTAACAGGGTTTGGCGCTGTTAAATTCACTGGTCCAGAGATCTCGTTTGTTAAAAGCCAGCTAATTAACCGGATCTCATCCTCTAGAGAAATCCAACTCCAGAATTGTTTTCCACTTCCCATTCTTCCTCCTAAGCCAAGCTTAAAAAGTGGAAGTGTTTTCTTTAACATTCCATCAGATGGCGACTGAACTAGTCCAGTTCGTAAATGCGTAACTCGTATCCCAGCATTTTCAGCAACTAAAGTAGCGCTTTCCCAATTCTTTACAACATCAGCTAGGAACCCTTTACCATGGCTAGATTCTTCATCTAGTGCTTCATCACCTCGATTGCCATAGATACCAATCGCCGACCCACTCAAAAGAACGCTAGGCGGATTAGGCATTTCAGCTAACGTCTTGGACAAAAGCGAAGTTCCTTCGACACGACTATCAAAGATTCGTTTTTTTTGCTTATCTGTCCAGCGTTGAGAGGCGATATTCTCACCAGCTAAATGAATAACGGCTTCAACTCCAGTTAATTTTTGAGCATCTATCTCGCCATTAGAAGGATTCCATATAACGTCGCTACCAGAGCGTCGACCAACCGAAAGCACGGAATGTCCTTGTTCCTTAAGAAAATTGCATAATGCAGAACCTATAAACCCTGTTGCGCCAGTCACTGCAATTAACATAAGTCCTCCTAGCCTTCAAGGTAACGAGAGCATTCCTATTTAAAACGTATGAGTATTCTAAACACAAATCCTGCTTTGTTCCTTTCAAAGAAGATCATTACTAGTAAGAGAAAAGAAAAATCACGGCACAATTAAATGTCCCTAAGGAATAAGAATTTTTCCATGGCAAACTATGTTATGGAACTTGATACAACCGAAAATGACCCCTCTGAACCGAATGCAAGCAAAAAAACTAAAGGACCAGGAGCGGTAATCCTAGGTGCAGCAATGATAGCTGTTGGTGAGATCTTAGAGCCTGACAAAACTTCAGTTGAGATATCTGAAGCTAGTGACGACCATGAGCCTGACCCACCTTTAGGTCTCAATTTCGGAGATCTTCCGCCATTGGATTAACTCTAGGAATCAGTTAAATTAAGCCTTCTTGAAAAATCGCTTTGCCAGATATTCCCCGGATCGTATTCCTTCCTAATCTGTTTCCAATCGCCTAAACGGGGATACATTGTGTTTAGTAAATCTGGATTCATCCCTCCATCCTTAGCTAGGTATATGCGCCCCCCGATGTCAGCAAGCCTTTTATCAAAATTGTGTAAAAGACCTCTACTCGCTTCACTTCCGAAGGGAAAATCTACAGCCAAAGTCCATCCCGGTTTACAGAAGGATAAATAACTTCCACTTTCTACACCAAGTCTCTTCAGGACTGCAAGGGAAGGGAGGAGCGGCAAATCACCTAACTTGCTTATGATTTCTTCTAAGAAAGACTCTTCCGTCTCAGGAACAACAATCTGCCACTGGAAAAAACCCTTCCTACCGTACAAATTATTCCAATTTCTTACACGATCTAATGGGTGAAGGAATTCTGGAAATCGAACTGACTTTTGTTGCATTTCTGATGGATGACCATGGAACTTAACCGTATTGAATGCCCCGCAACTCGCTTTATTAACAAGATTAAAAGGAATTAATTCCGGGATGCTTACCCGTCGAGGAGATTCGTATGACAACGCTTCAGAAGAGGCACTGGCTGGATCAGCGGATTGAATTATTCCCCTACCAGACTGAGTTTTTGATAGAAGATCCAGCCAAGCGACACAATATGAATGACTTAAAGCTGCTGTATTGAAACGGTTGATCAATTCATCAAAATCTAAAAATTTCTCTGATTTTACATTGAGTTGGTTGGATTCTATTTTTTCTAGTTGAACGGTTGCTTTCAATATCAAACCAGTTAAACCGAAACCCCCTACAGTCGCCCAAAATAACTCAGGTTCATGCGACCTATCGCATCTAACAACTGACCCCTTTGATGTTAGGAGATCAATATCAATTAAGCAGGAAGAAATACTTGACTTGTGAAAATGGTTTTTCCCGTGAGCATCAGCAGCGATTGCGCCACCAATCGTTATTGATTTCGAACCAGGGACAACAGGCATAATCCAACCCTGTTTTACAGAAGCACTTAGTAGCGCCGCATACGATGTTCCGCCGTGAACAGATGCATATCCCTCAGAAGTAATAGATAGTTCATCATGTTCGGGAAAATCTTGTATGGAGACTATCCCACCTTTTGAATTCAATGCTTGATCACCGTAACTATTGCCTGAACCACGAGGAATCACACCATATTCGTCATTCAATTTGAACAACGAAACAACTTCTTTTTCATTGACGGGGTTAAATTGCCATGACTTTGAAACATGGACTCCTCCCCAACTTTTAATGGTCTTCCTATCCATACACTGCCCCTACGTATATACACATCCATAAAAGAAGCAGAATAATAAGTAATCGATCTTTAAATAAGACAAGCGCAGGATCTTCACAGAATCCTACTTTCGCGAGGTGCCCGAATCGAATAAGAGCTAAAGAGTATATTCCTAAAGAAATAATCGCTAACACAATATTCGTGGTCTGATCCCGAGAAACCCAGACCAAATACATTGAAAAACTCCCCAGAATAGAGGTAGCTATAGCGATAGAAAGATTTCGCTGGGAATAACGATTTAAAACAGGTCGGAAATCATATTTCTCATGTGCGACAAGTTCCGAATACCTTTTACAAGAAACGAGGCACAAAGATGAAAATGATATAACGGAAACATAGCTGAAAGTAAACGCTGTGTTAGTGGCAATGCCACCAGTTATAGCGCGAAGAGCGAACCCAGATGCTATGAATAACATTTCAATGAAGGGAACATTCTTGAAATGCAATGAATATGCGACATTGACAGCGAAATAGATTATTAACACAAACCCCACGGATAGGTTAAAGAAAAGACCGTTGATTAACGCAATCAGAAAACACGAAACCCCGACAAGAATAGCTAATTTAAGAGAAACTTGACCCGAAGCTATTGGCCGAAGAGATTTTGTTTGATGGAAACCGTCAAGTTGCTTATCGCGAATATCATTAAAAACATATACAGCTGAGGAAGCAAAAATAAATAAGACCATAGAGAGTAAAGCTTTAATGAAAGTAGTAGTTTCAGTAAATGTTCCGGCAGCAATAGGAGCACTCAAAACGAGTAGATTCTTAACCCACTGGCCCGGTCGCAAAGCCCGTACCACGTAACTCAGTTCACTCATACTCCACCTAACCTAGTTCTTGACAGTATCAGTCGCTATCTGGAAAAAACCAGTTCCTGTGACCCGACCTTTCTAGATTCAAAGCACAATAGATTTATAATAATCAATCTCATCTAGTAGCCTTGAAGTCGCCATGAGTACAAAAATGCTAATCATCGTTTCTCTCGTTTGCGGTTTGGCGATCCTCTTAGCATTTACTGTCCAAGTTCTCGTAGCTTCCTGAAAAGCAGCTATTCCTTTGCAGAATAATAGCCTGCAAAGCAAATGATCAAGATAGGATCGCCCTATGAGTCAAGAACCAAAGCACTTTGATTTGATAGTAATTGGCGGTGGTCCTGGTGGTTACGCGTCAGCATTGTATGGAGCCGCAGCTGGAATGAACGTAGCGCTTGTAGAAATGGCAAAGATAGGGGGGACTTGTTTGCATGTTGGGTGCATTCCAGCAAAAGAACTTTTAGAGACTGCTTCAGTTCTCAGAACTGTCCGCGAAGCTGAAGAATTCGGTGTCATATCATCCGAACCCACATTAAATTTGTCAAAGACCATGGAGAGGAAACAAGGAGTAATTAATCAACTCACCAAAGGAGTGGAGAGTCTTTTAGAACGGCGGAAAGTAAACGTTTTCAACGGAATTGGAAGTCTGATGCCTGATAGAGAAGTCAAGATTCAAGGAATCGACAACTCTGAAATCATGATAAATGGCGACCATGTGATTCTTGCAAGCGGCTCTAAACCGAGAACCATTCCAGGATTTGAAATAGATGGTCATAGGATTCTCACTTCAGATGAATTGCTCTCTTTGGACGAAGTACCAGAATCTGTGGCGATTATTGGTGGGGGAGCCATCGGGGTTGAATTCGCATCGGCGCTAAATGATTTCGGCTCAAGCGTAACCATCGTTGAAGCGCTACCTGACATTCTCGCAGGCTGCGATAAAGATCTTTCAAAAGCTGTTAGTCGTTCATTCAAAAAACGAGGAATCAATATACTCACAGACAGCACTGTTAAAGGACACACCAAAAAAGAAGATATGGTAGCGCTCCATCTCGAGGGTGAAGACATCAACGTCGAAAAAGTAGTCATTTCCATAGGACGGCGACCATTTGCAGACCTTCTAGGTCTAAGCGAAACTTCGATTACAGTTGACACCGGTGGGTTTATCCCTGTTGACTCATTCTGCAGAACCGATGAAGAGGATGTTTATGCAATAGGGGATTTGATCAATACACCCCAATTAGCCCATGTAGCATTTGCCGAAGCAATCATGGTAATCAAAGATATTTGTGGTGAGGATGCTACTCCTGTTGATTATGACAAAGTGCCATGGGCTATTTATTGCCATCCAGAAGTAGCTTTCGCTGGACTCACTGAATCAAAAGCAAAAGAATCTGGATACGAGATAGAAGTATCCAAACACCGATTCACAGGAAATGGGAGAGCCATGATCGTAGGCGAGACTGAAGGACTCGTAAAAGTAATTGCAGAAAAATCACATAATGGGCGAAGCGGACAAATACTAGGAGTTCACATGGTCGGCCCTTGGGTAACTGAGCAACTAGGTCAGGGCTACTTAGCGATTAATTGGGAAGCAACAGTTGATGAAGTAGCTGAATTCATTCAACCACATCCAACAATGAGCGAACTGTTTGGAGAAACTGTCTTAGCTTTAACAGGCAGGGCATTACACGGTTAATTAAGAAAATTCATTGCCTTCCGATTTTTTAATTAGAATAGATGAACATGGAAAAGCAGGCGTTTAAAGATCTAGAAAATAACACTACAAATCTAGTAAAACCATTAAATGTGCGGTGGCTAGGAAAAGTCTCGTATCAAGATGCTTTAGCAATGCAAAACGCATTGTTCGCCAACGGTAAAGAAAACCACCTCCTTCTATTAGAACACCACCATGTGTTCACATTAGGAGTTAGGGGACAAGAATCCAATATTATCCTTGACCCTAAAAGCCTAGGGGTGGAAGTCGTAAAGACTAATCGTGGAGGGGATGTTACCTACCATGGACCCGGTCAACTAGTCGGATATCCAATCTTGTCCCTTCCAGGTAAAAGAGGTGGGGGAATGGCAGATACAGTCGCTTACGTTCACTCAGTAGAAGACCTGATAATTAATGCATTGGCTGAAATCGGTCTTCCTGAATGTTCTCGTCTGGACAAATACCCAGGAGTATGGGTAGATGCTCAAACTGATACCCCACGAAAAATTGCAGCCGTTGGTGTGCGTTTAACGCGAGGGAGATCAATGCATGGGTTTGCCTTAAATGTTGATCCAGATATGAAATTTTTCAATGCGATCGTTCCTTGTGGCATTAGTGATAAATCGGTGACATCTCTTGCTCAAGAAGACTTATCAACCTCTATGGAAGAAGTAACCAACATTGTGGTAGAACTCGCAGCAGCGAAATGGGGTAAAGGTGAATTGGAAAGAATGGATGTTGCTTGGAGCCAAAGAAAAAATGAACTCAGCGCTTTTTCAAGAGGTAAAGGACCAGGAGATACCCCCAAAGCAGCACAGCTGAGACCGCTAACTGAAACAATTCCGGTTTCAATCACTCAAAAATCAAAAAGAACGAAGAAAAAGAATAACGAGTCACCAATTGAAAGAAAGCCCGAATGGATGCGTGTGAAAGCCAATATGGGTCCTCAATATAGGGACCTTAAGAAAACCATGCGCCAATACGAGTTGACCACTGTTTGTGAAGAAGCAGGATGCCCCAATATCTTTGAATGCTGGAATCAAGGAACTGCCACTTTCATGGCTCTTGGAGAACGATGCACAAGAGCATGCGGATTTTGTTTAGTAGATACTAGAAAACCAGAAGCTGTCGATAGTCAAGAACCTGACCGTATTGCTGAAGCTGTCAAAGGGATGCAACTTGAATATGCAGTCATCACAATGGTCGCACGCGATGACCTTAATGACAGTGGGGCGAACCACATAAAAGAAATCATTGAAAGGGTTCGTTCTAAAAACCCGAAGACCAAAGTAGAAGTATTAATATCAGACCTCAAAGGGAATCCCGAGCACTTACAAACGATATTTGAAGCGAAACCCGACGTTTTGAACCACAATATTGAAACTGTGCCAAGACTACAAAGACGCGTCCGACCATCAGCGAGTTACGCAAGGAGCCTCGCAGTTTTAGCCCGAGCAAAACAATTTGGACTAGTAACCAAAACATCAATCATGGTCGGATTAGGTGAACGGAAAGCAGAAGTCCTGCTAACGCTCAAAGACCTTCAGGAAATAGGTGTAGATATCGTGACCTTGGGCCAATATTTACGCCCGACAACGAATCATTTACCAATTCGTAAATGGTGGACGCCAAACGAATTCAAAGAATTGCAACTCATTGGGGAAGCAATAGGGATAGCACACGTTGAGGCGAGCCCTCTGACAAGAAGCAGTTATCACGCTAAAAAATCGGAACTTGTAGCTGCAGAAAAAATAAGTAAGTGATTTCCAGTACCACTGAATATGCCTTCAGTGTTCAGTTCAACCTATTCTTATATCATGTTTAAAGATCGCTTACAGAATGCGCAGAATTTAATGTTAGAAAGCAACATTGATGCAATGCTGCTTTCTGTTGGAGCGGACCTTCCTTATTTCACGGGGTATGAAGCGATGCCACTTGAACGCCTTACCATGCTGGTGCTTCAAACAGGAGAGCAACCCGTCTTAATCATTCCCGAATTAGAAGCACCGAGAGTGACAAAGATGCCAGATCTATTCAAAATACACCCTTGGAGGGAAACAGAAGACCCAATACGTGTAGTCGCCAACTTGCTGCGCGGAACAGAAACTGTGGCGGTTGGAGACACCACCTGGAGTCGGTTCACAATAGACATCCTAAATTACTTACCTGATCTTCAGTTATCAAAAGCGAGTATTCTTACAAGTCAACTCAGGGCAATAAAAAGTGAAGATGAGTTACTCCGCCTGCAGCAAGCTTCTTCCGCTGTTGACAGAATTGCTGCCCGTCTTCAATCAGGTGAAATAGATCTTGTGGGCCAAACCGAGAAACAAATATCTGATGAAATCGGAAGACAAATAATTCTAGAGGGTCACACCAAAGTTAATTTTGCGATTGTCGCTGCCGGTGAAAATGCAGCCAGCCCACATCATGAACCTGGAGAAAGAGTAGTACACGAATCAGAGGTAGTTCTTTGTGATTTCGGAGGGACAATGATTGGTAAAGACGGTGTCGGTTACTGCTCTGACATCACGCGATGTGTATGGACTGGAGATCCGCCGCAAGAATTTCAAGAAATGTACCAAATCCTCCAAGATGCACAAGCGAAACAAGTCCAGCTATGCCAGGAGGGCGTCCCCGCTGAAGAGGTTGATAGAGCCGGAAGGGAAATTATCACTCAAGGAGGTTATGGAAAATACTTCATCCATAGGACTGGTCACGGTATAGGTGTAGAAGCACATGAGGAACCCTATATCGTTGAAGGCAATGGGGTCCCTCTCCAAATAGGGAATGTCTTTAGCATTGAACCAGGCATATATATTCCCAACAAATGGGGTGCCCGACTGGAAGATATTGTCGCCGTAACAAATGACGGGCCAATTTCACTTAACGCCGCAAACCATGATCTTGCACTAATCCGCTAGGGAAAAGATGATCAACTTTGAAGCCGCCACCTTCTTGCTCCAATGGGCAGTAGGGGGAGCATTTTTTTTATGGGTTACCGGAAAACAACGTCTTGTCGGGCTTGGATACGGATGGACAACTCGAATCGTTTACTTAGGAATTGCTTCTTTGAGCCTCGTAACAGGTTTGACTTCAGGAACTTTATGGGTTCGAGAGTTCTCAACAATTCTGTTCCTATTCGCAATAGCCATTGCTTTAGGATTTTCTGTAGCAAGACGAAAGGCAGGGGTGGAAGGTCAAAGAGCACTCCAGTCATCTCGTGTAGTAAGAGTCGCAGAAATGTTAGGGAGAAACAATCAAGAAGCTATTGAAGATTCCAATACACCGAAAGAATTCCCACCTGCTTTAGACCTAGCCGCTCCTTTCATCGGCATGGTCGGCTTAATTGCTGGCTCCATAGATGCTGGAGGGCCAGTAGCGCTTTCAATAGCGAGAACAATTGTTGGTGCTGCATTTCTCGGAGCAGTTTCAAACTCAATGCTTCTCGGGCACTGGTACTTAGTGCAGCCTGGTTTGTCACGCGAACCTATCCATCAATTAGTCAGATGGACAGGAATCCTTTGGGTACCAGAACTTATTCTCTTATGTCTGCCTACTGGAATGCTTTCAGTTCTGAATGGGAATATTGATGATAATTACAATGGTCTTTTGGGTTGGTTTTGGGTTGCCTGTGTCATAGCAACTATCTGCCTTGTCGGAGTAACAAGAATGGCCCTAAAAGAGAAACAATACTCTGCAGTTATGGCCGCAACAGGGCTAATGTATCTAGCAATTCTAACTGGTTTCGGAATGGATCTCGTAGCTAGAATTCTTCTCGATGCCTGAAGCAATAAATTAAACCTAAGGCCTTTTTTATTATAATTCCAACAACTTAGATAAGAGAAGATGACATGACGGAAGAGATAGATAACGCTAATAAGAAACGTATTAGATCCAAGTGGGTCATGAGCGGCGCGATTTTAATTTGTATCGTCGTCTTCCTCGCTTGGTTTCTGATCTTCAGAGATCCCTCTCCAGCTGATGTAAATAGTCAAGCCGCTCAAGAAGCACGCCAAGAAGCCTTAACTGATCCGGGCATAACCCAAGTTGAATCTTTGGATGGTATATGGGTGGTAGATACAGAAATTGGAATATTTGACCAGTCATGTTTAACGACAGTGTGTAATTCATCTTTTGTTGGATTCAGAATCGATGAAGAGCTAGTAGGGATTGGAGGGAAAACTGTTGTAGGGCGAACACCTGGAGTGGAAGCACAATTCACAATTGAAGGAACAAATATTCTCTTAACTGGCAATGGGGAGAACCCAACCATCGTTGCTGACATGACAGGACTCACAACTGATGATGCTGGAAGAAATAATGCAATCAGAAGACAAGCAATTGAAACTTCGGCTTATCCCGAGGCATCATTCAACATAGTTGAATCAATAGATTTCAGCTCCGCCACTGACCTAGAAACTGGTTTTGAAATCGAAGTTTCAGGAGATCTCACCATCCATGGCGTAACCCGTCAAGAACAAATCGTTTTAAACGTATCGTTTAACGGTAGTCGTATCCTCGTCTTCGGTGAATTAACCCCGATACTCCTTGCCAATTATAAAATAGATAAGCCTCGGTCAGCTGTCGTCCTATCTGTAGACGATAAAGCAACAATGGAATTCCAGCTGTACTTTAAGAAACTTGGATAATAAGGCTATTTCACGCAGCAGATGGCATCATGGCCATATGAAAACAAATGATGGACAGATACTTCCGATATCGTCAAAGATATGAAGATCTATACCCGAAAAGGTGACGATGGAACTACCGGACTTTTTTACGGTGGGAGAGTTCGGAAAGACTCTGAACTGCCCACTGCTTATGGAGAAGTCGATGAAGCCCAAGCAGCTATAGGGCTAGCTAGGTCTGCGATTAAGTCAGGCAATGAAATAGATTTTTTGTTAATTCAAATCTTGCGCGACTTATGGGTTCTTATGGCTGAGTTAGCGACATTGCCAGAAAATCGTGAAAAATTAGAAGAGGGCAAAAGTCTTGTCTCCTCTGAAATGGTTACAAACCTTGAAGACGCTATTGACAAGTTCTCTAAAGAATTCGTAATGCCAGAAGAATTTGTTGTACCAGGCCAAAATGAGATTTCATCACGGTTTGATCTCGCTAGAACGGTCGTACGAAGGGCTGAGAGAGCAATACTTTCGGTAGAGGTTGAGGGGTCTTTCGTACTCCCGTATCTGAATCGACTTTCGGATTTAATGTGGATCCTCGCCCGTTCACACGAAGAAGACACACTAATAGCAAAAATAGACACGAAGGATTAATAATGACCATTGAAATTAAACTCGTAACGAAAAAACCTGCGCGAAGTCAGCTGCATGTTCTGATCGTTCCTTCAGACCAAATAGATGAACTCCCCGAATCAATTGATAGAGATTTTTTGAAATCACGAGATTTTAAAGGTGAATCTGGCCAGATCCTATTCACACATTCAGCGGAGCGACCAGTGGCTCTTCTAGGGGTAGGTTCCTTAGAAAATCTTGCTCATGCAAATTATCGTCAAGCTGGAGCGAAACTTTTACGCGAAGTAAAGAATTTCCATTCAATGTCAGTAGATTTCTGCGGATACTTTAACGAAAACGTTGATCAACCTAATGCCACGCAGGCATTCCTTGAGGGTGCATTTTTAGGTGCATACGAATTCACTCAACTTAAATCAAAAACGAAAAAACCTCCTCTGAAAACAATAGCCATTATCGGATCTGGTCAGAAAATAAAACAAGCAATCAACCGCGCAGAAAGTATCGCTTTTGGTGTCAACTTAGCTAGAGATATGGTAAATCTCCCAGGCGGGGACTTAACCCCTGTCGCATTTGCGAGGAAAGCATCATCAATAGCAAAAGAGAAAAAGCTAACAATCAAAATTCTTGATGGAGCAGCAATAAAGAAAGCAAAAATGGGTGGCATTTTAGGGGTCAACCGTGGATCTACGCAGCAACCTAGATTCGTCCAGCTCACGTATAAGCCAGCAAAACCTTCAGGGAAACACATTGTTCTAGTTGGAAAGGGAGTTACCTTCGATGCTGGGGGCTTATCAATAAAAACTGCACAAGGCATGTCAACGATGAAATGTGATATGGGCGGAGCAGCTGCTGTTCTTGGAGCGATGTCAACCCTGAACGCCATCTCACCATCGGTTAAAGTTACGGGATTGATGCCTCTAACAGATAACATGCTCGGCGGTGATGCAACTAGGCCAGGAGATGTGCTTAGGATTAAGAATGGGAAAACCGTTGAAGTCCTCAACACAGACGCTGAAGGACGCCTTATCCTTGCTGATGCGCTTTCCGTAGCATCGTCAATGAAAGCTGATGCAATTATTGACCTAGCAACGCTGACAGGGGCATGCATGGTTGCACTAGGTAGCCAGTACGCCGGCTTAATGGGAACAGATTCAGAACTGATACAAGCAATAGAAAATTCTAGTAAAGCGACTGGTGAAGAAGTCTGGCACCTCCCACTTCCTAAAGAATATCGCTCTCAACTAGATTCAGATGTGGCTGATGTTAAGAACATAGGAAGCAATTGGGGAGGGGCACTCACAGCTGGACTATTCCTCAAAGAGTTTGTTTCTGAAGAAATACCTTGGGCCCATATAGACATTGCCGGCCCAGCATTTGCCGATAGCCCATGGGGGGAGCACCCCAAAGGCGGAACAGGATTCGGAGTTCGACTCATAGTAAACGTTATTGAGAATCTGTAAATCTTATAAACGCTTCCTGTCCATAATCAGAACCAAATAGCTTAAACCCGCCCCTCCGATAATCAATAAGAGATACAGGACATTGTTCAAGTTGCTTGAACTGATTTCGGCAGATAAGCCATTCGTGCCTATAGCAAAAACACTAAAAGCCATAAAGAGGAAATTCATAAATATGTGTCGGATGGAGGCGGGCGTGTTAGAACTTCCGAAACATCCACAGGGGGGCGACTGAGGCATTCGGAAGAGTCGGAAGGTAACCAGAAAAAACAATGCGTACCAACTTCCAACAACCAAAGGAAGAAGTTTCCCCCCTATAACGGCAGCAGATAAAGCAGATGATAGCTCTAGGAAACCTACGACCCTAACAAAGGTAAAGGATGACGGAAATCCAAGAGATTCCCATGCACCGCTAGTAGGAGAAGGCGAAAGAATCTTCATAGCGCCGCCTATTGCTAGTAGCTGGCATGAAATAAAGAATAAGCCCGAACTCATTTTCGTTATCAACCTTTGGTTAAGAGAAGAAGTAGTAAATAACCTACGTTACGGAGGGTAGCATTCATAAATGGAACAAAATGAAGCATTAGAAGAGCAAATTCAAGAGGCAAGACAACTTGTGAATATGTCTACTAAAATTGTTGTTTTGACTGGTGCTGGAATTAGCACTGATTCCGGAATCCCTGACTTTCGTGGACCAAATGGTGTCTGGACGAAAAATCCTGAAGCAGAGAAAGCATCAAATATTCATTATTATGTTGAATCCCCTGATATTCGGAAGAAGAACTGGGAACTGCGAGCTTCAGGTGACCTGTGGCCAAATGTCACCCCAAACATTGGCCATAATGCATTGGCAAGTCTTGGGAGTCGATTGCACTTGCTTATTACACAGAATGTTGATGGACTCCACCAGATGGCTGGAACTCCAATAGAAAAAATGGTTGAGATCCATGGGAACACGAGGAACGTTACTTGTCTTACTTGTGACTATGAAGCCCCAATGGAAGAAGCTCTTGAACGAGTTAGAGGCGGAGAAGAGGACCCTGACTGCCCAGTTTGTAAAGGGTTATTGAAGTCAGCCACAATTTCTTTCGGGCAATCACTGGTTGCTGAAGATCTCATGAAAGCACAGGATTCCATCCAGGAGTGTGATCTTCTCCTAGCAGTCGGAACTTCCCTTACGGTGAGTCCTATCAATCAAGTCGTTCCGCTAGCACACAGTCTTTCAATCCCGATTCTGATAATCAATGGAGAGAAAACAGAATATGAAGCTTTAGCAACACTTGTTCTTCATGCGGACATAAGCTCAACGCTTCAAAAGATCTGCGAGTAAAGCTCTTCTGTTGGATTTCGAATGGTTTAATTTAGAATGAAATATGGCAAATTTCCGTCAGCTACTTCAGAATGTTAAGAGCGAGATTAATGAGGTAACCCCAGAAGAAGCTGAAAAGCTTCTTTCTGATGGGTGGCAACTTCTTGATGTCCGTGAGCCTGACGAATTCAGTCAGGGGGCGGTTCCAAATTCAATCCACATTGCACGTGGCAATTTGGAAAGTTCTATTGAGGGAAAAATTCCTGACAAGGCTACAAAGATTGTCACTATGTGTGCAGGAGGAGCTAGATCAGCTTTTGCTGCCCATACCCTGAGCTCACTTGACTATACGCAAATTGCTTCCATGGAAGGAGGATTTAACCGTTGGAAGGATGAAAGTCGATCATGGGAAATCCCTACAGTACTTCAAGCCAGTATGCGTAATAGATATCAACGCCATATTCTTCTTCCAGAAGTCGGGGAAGCTGGGCAAATTAAACTACTAGAATCTAAAATCTTATGTCTAGGAGCCGGAGGACTAGGTTCTCCTGCAGCTCTATATCTAGCTGCTGCGGGTATAGGCACAATCGGAATTGTAGATATGTATGTGGTCGACGAATCTAATCTCCAGCGACAAATCCTTCACAACCAATCCCGTCTTGGAGAACCGAAAGTAGATTCTGCGAAAAAAACACTCACTGAACTCAATAGAGATGTAAACGTAATTACTTATGATTTGCGCCTAGATGCATCAAATGTGGAAAGCATTATTTCTGATTACGATGTGATCGTAGATGGTACAGATAACTTTCCTGTCAGATACATGCTTAATGATGCATCAGTGAAATTAGGCATTCCAGTTGTTCACGGTTCAATTTTTAGATTTGAAGGGCAAGTAACTGTATTTGACCCTAAAAACGGCCCAACGTATCGTGATATGATTCCAGAACCGCCACCTCCAGAGTTCGCACCGAGCTGCGCTGAAGCAGGAGTCCTCGGAGTTCTGCCAGGGGTAATTGGTAGCCTCCAAGCTTTAGAAGCCATCAAGTTGGTACTAGATCTAGGAGACTCACTTGTTGGCCGACTGTTAACATTTGATGCAAGTGAAATGACCTTTAGGGAATACAAACTAAGGAAAGACCCGAGCGTAGAAATTACCTGGGAGAATAGAGATCGCATTCAGGTGTCGGAACTTGAGGGTTTGTGCGCGCCTGCCCCGCTTCGGGACTTGTGATTATTGGTTGAGATAGTTACCTCAATAGGTAGAAAATTTATTTCCCAATTCCGAATAGAAACCCCAGACCCCAAGAGAGATGCATTGTTGGAAATATCAGTATCAGTCTTAGCCGTTGCCGGAGTTTGAGTTTAGGGATACTGGAACATGCAATTAAAACTGCGAAAACATATGTGAGCGGAAGAAAAAGAAAAAATGGGTGTATCAATACCGACAGAATCGTCCCTGAGAAGAAAGTCAAGAAATTCAATGGAGGTATAATCTGCCTTATTTTGATGGATCGAATATCTTTAACAACCACCTTTCTTTTCCATTTTCCATACTGAAAGTACTGGGAGGAAAGCTCAAAAAAGTTGCTTCTCGGGAAGTAGGAAACGACCAGATTTGGGTTAAACCAAACAACACGTTCGGCTCGGCGAATTCGTATATTTAGTTCGTAGTCTTGATTGCGGACCAGTGTTTCATCAAAGCCACCGAGTTCGTGAAAGAGAATAGCATCGTAAACCCCAAGGTAGACAGTATCTGTTGGGCCCTCCTCTCCTCCATAGTGAAACTTTGAATTTCCTACTCCGAAACGTGAAGTCATAGCAGCAGCGACCGCTTTTTGGAAAGTATTTTCTCCGATAGCTTTTTGGATGCCCCCAACATTTCCTGCTCCGGTCCGGACAATAGTTTCTATCGCATCTTCAACATATCCTGGCGGGATCTCACAATGTGAATCAACTCGAATCAAATAGTCGCCATTCGCAACTTCAGCTGCTTTATTGAGACCAGTAGCGGTTTTGCCGGAAGGGTTACTAAGAACTTGAATTCGATTATCTTCTATCTTGAAACTCTCTGCAATGCTTTCTGTGGGATCATCCGAAGGGGCAACTGCAAGAATAATTTCAGAGATCTCAGGATACGTTTGGCTACGTATTGAATGGACCGCATTCTCTAAGGTTTTTGCAGCATTCCTAACTGGCATGAGAATAGAAACAGGGGGATTCAATGAAGTCATCTTTAAAGGCGCCTAGAGATTACTATCCATATTGTTTGAAAAAGGATTTGAACATCAAGAATAGGTGACCAATTAACGAGATATTGGAGGTCATGACCCAACTTATAGCTTGGATCCGTATGGTATCGGCCGTTTACTTGAGCTAAACCTGTTATTCCGGGTGGGATATCATGTCGTCTTCCATACCCCGGTATAAACCTTTCGTATTCTTTGGTGAAATCTGGTCGCTCAGGCCTAGGTCCGATAATAGACATTTCGCCCTTAAGGACATTAATGAATTGGGGAAGTTCATCCAGTCTCGTTTTCCGAACCCAATCCAAACCTTTCACCACTCTTGAGTCATCCATGTCTGCTTTGATAACCCCTGTTTGCCTTTCAGCATTTTCTGCCATCGTTCGAAACTTTAACATCATGAAAGTTCTACCGAATTTCCCTACCCTCTCTTGGCGGTAAATAATATTTTCCCCAGCTCGAATTCTGATATAAAAAGCAACTAGAACAGCGACAAGTACAAGCGGGGCAGACACAATTATTAGGTAAAAAATTTCTAAAACACGTTTAAATGTTGCACGAGAGGGTGGAAGCGAATGGGCTTTCAGAGCAATAAATGGCATTCCAGCTATTTGGCGGCTTCTTTTTAAACCGAGAAGAGTGTCAGATGGAATGATCCGTTGAAAAACTCCAACTCTTTCTGACTCAAGTTCAGTAAGAGGCCCAGGGTAGATTTTCCCTAAGGCTCCTGCGCTCATGAGAAGAACATCGGTAGCTCCTGCTTGCCTCGCATTCTCAGGCAGCATGTCTAAATTTTCTATTGATCCAACAATTATTACATCTGGTTCGCAAGCGAGAAGATGCTCTTGACCCAGTTCCACATCAGCTTTGCTCCCAGCGAGGAGAACCCTCGGGTTGCCAAATCTTTTTGTCCGAAATTTCCTTGAAAGCCACCTGTTGAATGTGACCCCTAAAGAACTTAAAATTCCAAAAGCGATAAGGTTCCCTCTTGGCATAAGAAAGTAGCCAGTGACCAAAGCTAGCGTTGCATCTATCAAGATCGCTACAGTCGTTAAGGCAGACACTCGAGGCAACCATAAACGTGCTCCTAAGCGAGGTGAAGGTTCGTAAAGTTCACCGAAGAAGTAAATTATCAAGTGAATAATCGTCGCTATTAGGAATCCGACGAGATAAGTAGAAAATGATTTTGGCCAAGAAAATCCGAATCGAACGATTAATGTCCCAAATAGGATGAATATAAGTGAGAAAAAATCAGCTATGTAGAGCACTCGTACTGGCCATATCCTAGAGTGATTTTTTTGCATTCTAGGGTTCATAAAGGATCTCACATTCAACTGGTTCCATGGTTAAATATTAAACCGGAAAGTTAGTTATCTTTGGGAGGTCTCAGATTTTGCTAGGGCAAGAAGAAGCTAATCGCCAGTCTCAATTACTATTATTACGTCGCCGGCGCCAACTGCATCACCTTCAGAAACACTTATTTCAACTACGGTGCCGTTGACATCGGAAGTGATATTATTTTCCATTTTCATTGCCTCAAGCACTACTAATATATCTCCCGCCTCAACTATGGCGCCGATAGAGGTTTGTATCTTCACAATCGTTCCTTGCATTGGCACTGATATACGGCCATCTCCTCCTCCTGCACTAGCGCCTAATGAAGAAGCACTCCTTCTAGTTTGACCTGAAATGTTTGGAACAGAAATAGAAACATCAAACCTTTTCCCATTGACTTCAATGTCAGCAGTCCGGATTTCAGTTGAAGATTCATTACCATTAGTGGCAAAGGGGGTACCCGTTATTTCTGTTAAATCAAGTGATTCTTCAACCCATTTTGTTGAATGCTCTACTGCTCTGAAATCGTGATGACTTAGAATAGCGATATCTGCTGGGATTGTTGTGTGTAACCCAGAGACCTCAAACTCTTTTAAAGCACGGATAGTTCTTGAGATAGCGGTCTCCCGATCCTTTCCCCAACAAACCAGTTTCCCAATCAAATTATCGTAGAATTGGCTAATCTCGTCACCTTCTTCGTAACCGCCATCCCAACGAGTGCCAAACCCTGCAGATGCTTTAAATGAAAGTAGCTTCCCTGGGCTAGGTAAGAATTGCCCTCCAGCGGGGTCCTCGGCATTAATCCGGACTTCAATCGCATGACCATTAATCTCTATATCATCTTGTTTGAAAGGCAGTTCCTCTCCATACGCTACGCGGATTTGCTGCTCAACTAAATCAATTCCGGTAACCATCTCAGTTACAGGATGCTCAACCTGAAGACGGGTATTCATTTCCAAGTAATAGAAGTTCCCATCCTCGTAGAGGAACTCAACTGTCCCAGCATTGATGTAGCCACACCCTTGTGCAACATCAACAGCTGCTTGTCCCATTGCATTAAGAATGTCTTGCGGAATTAATGGAGCTGGAGCCTCCTCAATAAGTTTTTGGTGTCGCCTCTGAGCTGAACAGTCACGTGTTCCAAGATGAAGAGCATTCCCATGACTGTCGCAAATAACTTGGACCTCAATATGTCGAGGTTTAGTAAGGTACCTCTCCATGTAAATTTCATCTCTTCCGAAATAAGCTAGAGCTTCGCGTTGGGCTGAATCAATAGCTGCTTGTATCTCATCTTCGTTGTCCACCACTTTCATACCCCGACCGCCTCCTCCGTATGCAGCTTTAATAGCTACGGGATATCCGTGATCAGCAGCGAAACTCTCTACCTCTTTGGAACTCGTAATAAAATCAGTTGTTCCAGGGACCCCACTCACACCAACTTTCTCTGCGGCGCTCCGAGCACTTATTTTGTCTCCCATGACAGCGATTGCCTCAACAGGTGGGCCAATGAATGTTACGCCTTTCTCCGTAATAGATTCAGCGAACTCAGCGTTTTCTGAAAAAAACCCATAACCAGGATGGACAGCGTCAACTTGAGATCTTTCAATAACATCTATGATCTTTTCGGTATTGAGGTAGCTCTCTGATGCTGTTTGCCCTCCTAGAGCGTACGCCTCATCAGCGAGGCGAGTATGTAGCGCATTGCGATCAAGCTCGGAATATACTGCGACAGACTGAATACCGAGTTCTCGGCACGCTCGAATAACTCGAACTGCTATCTCACCTCTATTTGCAATTAGTACCTTTTTAAACACGAGATTAACGTTACATAAGATGGAGCCAAACTAAGTGTCAATCGTAAAAGTCAATGAAAATTTTTCCCCGAGAGAAAGAGCGGCTTTTTTGCAAGAAAAGCTAAAAAGCTTAGGATTTAGTTCGATTTCGTGGGTGTCAAGTACCGGTTCAACAAATGAAGATCTGATCGCAGCAGGACTAAAAGGGTCGGGCAATTTATCCGTAATCATCGCTGATGACCAGACAGCTGGACGGGGGAGAAGGAACCGTGAGTGGCTCTCAGAAAGAAATACCTCCTTATTGATGTCAGTTCTTTTCAGAATCCGGGAACCGAAAGAACAATTAGGTCTTTACAGCATGAAACTTTCATTGGCCGCATGTCATGCACTCCATGAATTAGGTTTCGTTGATATTCGAATCAAATGGCCAAACGATTTGATCGTAACTCAAGGAAACCAAACATATAAACTAGCTGGCGTTCTTGCGCAAACAATTACCGAAAGCGGTGAAACGCTGATTGTTGTTGGAATAGGTCTAAATATTTTCCCTGGGAATTTAAGACAGTCGTTGCCAGACCAGAACATAATAGCCCTTTCAGAGATAGGGGATGCCCCAGATAGGGTTCTATTGGCTGAAAGAATGCTGGAATGGTTAGCGAAACTAGACCAAGACGATTCACTCATTTTGGATCAATATGCTTCGTTCGTTGACACCATTGGCCGGAAAGTCAGAATAAGTACGGCGACAGAAGAGATTATCGGGGATGCTATAACAGTCAATCCCAATGGTTCATTGCTTATTGAATTAGCAAATGGAGAAGAAAGAGAAGTATTCGTAGGTGACGTGGTTCATTTACGTTAGAGCTTTAATGAGTAACAAGGCTAACTCACATTAGGGTTGAAACAAGCTAGCTTATTTAAATGGCTACCCCGAAACGTCCGCGCCCGAAACGAACGTGGATACAGAGATTTTTCTTAATTTCCTGCCTTGCTGTTTTATCTATTTCAGCAATAGCTGCTGTCCTTCTGGCATACACATCTGACACAGTAGGTCAGATACCAAGAACCGCATTCGGAAACACGCTTACCTCTCAATCAACTGAAGGAGAGGAACCACTGAATTTTCTTCTAATCGGGTCAGATTCCATAGCGAATCTTCCAGAAGATCATCCTCTGCGTTGGACTTCAGGCCGTTCTTCACGTCAACTACTTACTGACACCCTTATTATACTTAGACTTGATTCTAGTGGGGCTGGAGTTGGTGAGGTCAAAGCTTCCGCTCTCTCAATTCCCCGAGATTTGTATCTCCCGATTGCTGGGTATAGAGATACATGGGAGAAGGTGAACAGTTTGGTTTATTTTACGGATAAGCCAACGCTCGTACAATCCCTGCAAGATTTTCTAGAAATTCCAATTCATCATGTTGTCGAAGTTGATTTCAATGGCTTTATGAGGTTATTCGAAACCCTTGGAGGTCTTGATGTTTATCTTGAATACCCACTTCGAGACAGAAAAGCCCAATTAGATATTCCCATTTCTGGATGTGTGTCGTTGACACCTGAACAAGCCCTCGGTCTAGTTAGAACCAGAGAACTACAGGCATACGTTGATAACTTTGACGGATGGTATGGGAGCGCTCCAAACGCTTGGGTAAGGGTAGATGGTGCTGGTGATTTTGGAAGGCAAGAAAGACAACAAGATTTTTTGATTTTGGCACTCCAGCAAGCATTTGATTCTGGTTTTAGAAATCCGCTAAAAATCAGTCAAATCGTTGATGAAATCTTGGGCGGTGGGTTTGTCATTTTGGATGACCGTTTAACCCCTGAAAATGCAATCAACTTAGCGCAGCAATTTAAAGATTTCCGTCCGAATGAGTTAGAAAAATATCTGCTACCCACGGTTTATGATTTCGCAAACGAGCTTTCAATTCAGCGCCTAGTAGAAGCAAGAGCTGACCCTATTCTAGATTATTTCCGTGGAGTCACCTCTAGCGAAGATGAGAGTCAGAATACAGAAAATGAGAACTCGGAAGACGATACTTCCGGAGCTGCTAACAGTTCACCTACGAACGAAGAGAAACGTGCAGAAATTATCAAAAAGGCTGGAAATATCAAAGGATGTTGAGAGAAAAACGTCGGATACGGGCCCTAAGACAAGGTTTTTCATAGATTTTCTTAAAGAACCTGTTAACTTCCGCTGAATTCTGCTCTGATTCCACTACCGTGTGAGGTCATGGGAAAGGCTTCATCAGAAAAAAAAATTGCTCGGGCTGAACGTGTTGGTGCGACAAGTGGGCCAAGCGAAAGGCGAGCTATAGGGTACCCCTCTGCGGTAGCGTTAGTGATAGTGCTTGGTTTAGCGCTTGTAGTTTTCGCACGTGCGACAAGGGATGCTGAAGCTTCCCCAACTCTTCAAGACCATTGGCATGCAGCATACGGTGTTTGGGACTGTGTCTCAGAATCGTTTCTTTCGCCATTTCAGAGTGAATTTGATCCAGAGGGCATTCATTCACACCAAGATGGACTAATCCACATCCACCCCTTCACTTCTTCTGTTACAGGTAAACAAGCAAGAATGAGCGTTTTCTTAAATGCTATGGGTGCGTCATTGTCCTCAGAAAAACTAGAGCTCCCCGGTGGTTCTTCAATTGATGCTGATGTTGAGTGCAATGGAGAAAAAGCAGTTATGCAGATCGTGCGATGGTCAGATGCATTTGTCGGGGGTGACCCTACAGAAATTATTCTTGAAGATTTAGAAGACGTTAGATTCCTAAACGACCGAGAAGCTTTCACAATAGCGAGAGCTCCTCTGGGAGCAGAAATACCGTTACCTAATTCGATAGGTAATTTAGAGGGAGTCCTTGGTGGTCGAAGCGGACCGGGTATTGAGCCTCCTAACACTACGAATGTTCCAGGACCTCAAGATTTTGGGGTTGAACTTGAATAGAGCAGGTCAGGTCTCATCCCAGACACCTGTTTTAGTAATCGTTAGTGGTTATTTCAGCCCATTACACTCTGGTCATCTTGATTATCTTGAATCGGCTGCACAAAAGGCGGATCAATTGATCGTCATCGTTAATAACAACGAACAACAAATTCTAAAAAAAGGGAAATTAATTCTGGATGAGCAAGATCGCCTCAGGATTATCTTGGCTCTAAAAATAGTTGATGAAGCGATGATAGCAATAGATAAAGATCGATCAGTTACGAAATCTTTAGCTCTGATAGCCGAATCCAACCCAAATGCAACTTTGATTTTTGGGAACGGAGGGGATCGAAATAGCGAAGAGGATATTCCTGAAAAAAATATCTGTGAACAATACGGGATAAAAATGGTTTTTGATTTTGGTGGAACTGAGAAAAGAGACTCGAGTACTCGTATCAATCAAGAATTAGGGATAGAAAAGGGTAGATAAATACGGTTCTAACGAAAGAGGTCATCCTTGGGTTCACGAATGATCTGATCTTTCACTGAACCCAAGCCGAACCAAGACTCATCAGCGCCTCTTATGATAGCTACAGGGATACCAGAGGACTTCCCCATAACTAGTTCAGCAGCACTTGACAACTCATCAACTAGAGCAACTTCTGTTACTTGCATTTCTCGTCCGAATGCATCAGGACTGCCTCTTAGGTCAAGAATTGGAAGAACTCCTGAAGAACCTATAGCAACATCTGTTAGGCCTCTTCTCCAGGGCCGCCCAAAAGTATCTGAAATGATGACCCCCACGTCTAAATTGAATTTTCCTTTAAGTCCATCGCGGATTCGTCTAGCAGATCTATCGCTATCCTCTGGTAAGAGAGCAGCCTGGCCTCGCTCAACATTAGACAAATCTATTCCAGCGTTCGCACAAACAAATCCATGCTTAGTTTCACTGATAATTAAGTCACCTCTACGCCTCAGTATCCTTACCGATTCTTCTTCAACTAGAGGTTTATGACTTAAAGGGTCATCAGGATCTACTTTTACAATTTGATTTTCAGCTTTTGAGACAATTTTTTGTGTGATCACAAGGATATCCCCAGAAATCACTTGCCCATCTTGACCGATAATTTCTACTAAATCATCGCCTGGAGAGATCTCTGGGAGACCTTCAATTGGGATTATCTCTAATTTATTCATGTTAATTCCCTAAAGCTAAGACGGTTCGGCATAAAGAAGCTGCTAAATCTGAACTTTCCATTATCGTGTTGGTGATCACACATTCAACGCCCTCTTGCTCAACTCTTTCTCTCTCGTCTTTATCGATTTCATCTATAACTAACCTGCTAGAAATATCACTATACAAACGCGCTACTCCTGCGACCGAAGATTCATGTCCAAGTTCTTGGAGCAGGCGATCTGCTGGGCCCTTCAACGCTTTCCCACCAACAATACCGGAGATTGCAGTGACATCACATCTTCGACCTTGGAGCGCTTCTCGAACTCCTGGCACGCCGAGAATAGGACCGATGCTAACAATCGGGTTGGATGGGGCAATGATCACTGAAGACGCTAAATTAATCTGCTCAAGGATACCTTCGGAAGGTTTAGCACTCTCAATTCCACCAAACCTGATATCTGTCACGACCACATTGTGAGATAACCTGACAAAGTAATCTTGGAATCCGATTTCAACTCCTTCTTCGGTAGTAACAAAAGTTCTAATCGGGTCATTGCTAACTGGCACGATAGATACAGGGATATCCCAAGCAAGCGCAATTTCCTTGGTAACTTCTTGCAGGGAGGCACCTTCTGAGAGTCTTTGGGTTCTGAATAGGTGCGTTCCCAGATCTCTGTCTCCTAAACGAAACCAGTCAACTCCACTGTATTTCTTAACCATCTCCATCGCTTTCCAACCCTCATCTCGAAGGCCCCAACCAGTTTCAGGATTGATTTCTCCAGCAAGTGTGTAAGTGATTGTGTCAAGATCTGGGCTGATGTGTAACCCATGTAATGTCATATCATCAGCCGTGTTAACTATCGCAGTTATTTCCGATGGATCCATTACTTGTACAAGTCCAGATAGCAACTTAGCAGCCCCAACGCCTCCGCAAAGAACAACGATTTTTTCCGTGAGCCTCTTGCTCACGATAGTCCCTTAAGACGCCCTTCAAGAAGCGCCATATCCGCATCTACCATCATCTCAACGAGCTCTTCAAAAGTAGTTGAAGGCTGCCAATCTAGGACTTTTGAAGCTTTGCTGTAATCTCCTACTAGCAGATCAACTTCAGCAGGTCGGAAGAAACGTTCATCAACTACAACATGATCTTCATATGAAAGCCCTACGTGTTTGAATGCCAAATCACAAAACTCCCTGACACTATGGGTTAATCCAGAGCATATTACGAAGTCATCGGGGGTTTCCTGTTGAAGCATAAGCCACATCGCTTCAACATAATCCCCGGCAAATCCCCAATCCCGCTTTGAATCAAGATTCCCTAAGGAGAGTTTTTCTTCCATCCCTAATTTGATTGATGCAGCACCGTAACTGATCTTCCTCGTTACGAACTCAAGTCCTCTGCGTGGACTTTCATGATTGAAAAGTATTCCACTGGATGCATGCAGATTATAACTTTCCCGATAATTAACTGTTATCCAATGACCATAAACCTTTGCAACACCGTATGGGCTTCTTGGATAGAAGGGTGTGCTCTCTGATTGAGGAACTTCTGCAACCTTTCCAAACATTTCGCTAGAACTCGCCTGGTAGAACTTGATGGAGGGGTTAACAATTCTTATCGCATCAAGCATGCGAGTCACACTTAATGCCGTTGTTTCACCAGTTAAGACTGGTTGCCCAAATGATGTTTGAACAAACGACTGTGCAGCAAGATTATAAATCTCATCTGGTTCATGCATTTTAATTGCATCTATAAGTGAAATTTGGTCAAGAAGATCGCCATTAACAAACTTGATGCTCCCTTGGATATGGGCTATCCGCTCGTAGTTAACAGTGCTGCTTCTACGGACCATGCCAATGACTTCGTACCCTTTTCTGAGAAGGTTCTCAGCGAGATACGAACCATCCTGACCAGTGACACCTGTAATTAATGCTGTAGGCATAGCAACCTTTCTAATTGGATATATCCAATGATTCCTGAGCCGCATAGATTATGTCCGCAATGCTCTCTTCAAATTCTATAAGCGGATTCCATCCAGTTCGTTTTTGTAATTTTGAGTTATCACCCATTAACACAGGAATATCAGAAGGGCGTTGGAGATTCGGATCAGGAACCAGAGAAATCGTTTTATTGATCTGAGTTAAAAGGGCATTTGCAAGTTCAGAAATAATTCGGGCAGATCCTGAACAGACGTTATATACCTCTCCGGCTTCACCATCAAGAATCAAAGCACGATAGGCTCGAACAACATCACGAACGTCGGTGAAGTCCCGTCTTGATTTAAGGTTGCCAACTAATATCTCACCCACGTTCTCTTTGTCGGCTAGTAGTAACCTTTTGGCCAATGCTGCAGCGACGAAGTTATCGGACTGTCCAGGGCCGAAATGGTTAAAAGACCGGACCCTTAAAACTTCCATTGAGCTGGAGTTATATTGATTGCATATTAGTTCGGCAGCAGCTTTGCTAGTTGCATAAGGATTTGCCGGCATCAATGTCTGCGACTCTTTGATAGGCAATTCAGATTCGGAAACGATTCCATAAACTTCAGCACTTGAAACGCAAAGAACCCGGTTAACTCCTGAGCTCTTGCAAGCTTCGAGAACGTTAAGAGTGCCTTCCGCATTGATTCTAAATGTTTTTAAAGGGTCATCCCAAGAAGCTTTCACATCAGCTTGGCCAGCTAGGTGGTAGACAACATCGGGCCGAACCGACCCTAGGAGATCACGAAAAGCTTGTTGATCAAGCAAGTCCGGGCCACCATCTGAGAGGTCTGAGTTAATTACTTCATCGCCGCTTTCAACCAAATGATTATTAAGGTGGCGCCCAACAAATCCATTAGCCCCAGTTATAAAAGCTAGCATTTCATTCCTTTAATCAATACCTAAATCAATTGTACTATCGGAACTGAAAGGTTACGGTTTCAGAACTGTAGCAAGAAACAACGCAGTTATTTGGATACTTGCAAGGGGGGGTACGTGCTGACCGGCAAATTCGGGATTAATCTTCGCCACAGTGGAAGAATCAACAGTAAAAGAAGAAATAACTGAACTTGACGAGATTTCAATGCCCCCTGTTGAAATCGTTGTTGTAGCGCACAACCCTGATAGTTGGTTTAAAGAAGTATTAGCCTCATTTGCTGTTCAGAATTACCCAAACCTGAAAGTTACGATTCTTACAACCGGTCCTATTGAACCAGTCCAAACGATTGCAAGCGAGTACCTGCCACAGGTAGACATTCTCGAAGTTAACCCAAATCATGGAATGGGGAGAAACTTGAATTCTGTTCTTGAGAAGAAGGAATATCCTGCTTACTTCCTTTTCTGCCATCATGATGTTTCCCTTGCACCAGATGCTGTCCGGTTAATGGTAGAAGAATCATTTCGATCAAATGCAGCGATCATCGGACCCAAAGTTGTCAATTGGGAGCGACCAAATGAATTACTAGATGTTGGCTATGAAATGGACAAGCTTGGTTATCCGGTAAGCCGAATTGAGGAAGGAGAATTGGACCAAGAACAATATGATGCTGTATCTGCAGTGTTCGTCGTCTCAACTACCGCAACCCTTGTAAGAGCAGATTTATTTGCTGCGTTAGGAGGCTTTGATGAAGAGATGGGCATGATTGGTGAAGACGTTGATCTTTGTTGGCGTGCCCATATAGCAGGTGCGAGAGTAATGGTTGTTCCTCTAGCTATTGCTCGTCACCGCGAAGAAATTGGTGTCTACCAAAAGAGCCGCTCAAAGATTCAGAATAGTGAACGACATCGTCTCAGGGCAGTGCTTAGTAATTATGGGATACTGCACTCATTCCGGGTGGTACCACAGGCATTTCTAATTTCTTTACTTCAAGCTTTGGGCGGGCTACTTACTGGAAACCTATCAAGGTTAGGGGTTTTTTTTGGAGCATGGGGATGGAATCTCATACGACCCAGATCTCTTTTGCAAAGGCGAAAACGCATTAAGGAATTACGTCAAATCCCAGATTCGGAAATCAGGTCAGCGCAAATTAGGGGAGTAACACCAATTAAAAAACTTTTCGCGCCCTTGCAATATGACGGAAAATCTTTGGGCCAAAATAAGGGCAGATTTAGTTATTTCCTTCAAGAAATACGTAGCGGCCCATCAAGGGTTTCTCTTTCTTTTTTCGTAGCAGCATCTATTGTGTTTCTTTTCGGCAGTAGACACCTTATAACAAGAACGATTCCTATCGTAGGAGACCTTGTCCCATTTGATCTAGGTGTTAAAGATACATTCGCGCTTTGGTTCTCAAATTACTGGCAAACTGGAATCGGTTATGAAGGGACACACCCTAATGCTCTTGGGATCATCGGAATTCTAGGGATATTATTCTGGGGCTGTATGGGCCTACTCCGTCTGGTCCTAACATTAGGGATGATCCCGATAGGGGTCTTGGGGGTATGGTTTTTTCTGAAGCCATTTACTTCAGCATGGATACGGACAACTGGAGCGCTAATTTATTTTGCAGCTCCAGTTTCATATCATTCTCTTGCATCCGGTTCATGGGATGGTTTAATTCTTTTCGGCTGTCTGCCATGGGCTCTAATGTTCTTAGCTAGAGGAAGCAAATCTTCCCCATTCGGGCCTGTAGGCGGGCCAGCGGGGTCATCAGCTTATGAATCTGATATTTTCCGAGAAGTTTTAACTTTCGGATTTATGTTGGGAGTAGTTTTTTCCTTCTCTCCATTAGTAGTAGCCGCTGTAATCGCCAGTATGGTGTTCCTCTGCGCAGGCTCATTAATAGCAGGATGGCCTTTGGGTTTTAACCGTATGGCGTCAGTACTTATCATGAGTTGCATAGTCGCCGCTTCCCTAAATCTTCCTTGGATTATTGACTATTTCTTATCAGATCCATCTTGGAGTTCAATTTTCCACACACGATCAGCTACTTCCGAATCGGTAGATGTGCTAGGTGCTTTAACATTACAAATGGAATCAGGCCAGAATTCAATCTTTGGTTGGGGCTTTCCTGCTCTCGCTATGGTTCCGTTACTGCTCGCTCGCGGAGAACGTTGGGCTTGGGCTGTCAGAGGGTGGGCTCTGTATTTGGGAGGAGTAGCTTTCGTTTGGATTGGGGGAACAAATTATCTTCCGATAGTGCTTCCTAGGACAGAAGTCTTATTAGTCCCATCAGCGCTTGGATTAGCTGTGGCATCAGCGATGGGTATTGGAGCGTTGCAGCGTGACTTGCAGACATTCAGATTCGGTTGGAGGCAACTTATCCCAGTAACAGCAATAGTTGCCTCGGCTCTAGTGCTACTTCCGACCTTAGGATCCTCCTTCTCGGGAGATTGGGGAATCCCAGATGATCAATTAAACGACGTTCTTTTCTCCGAGGAAGAGAATGATGCCAATAACCGTATTCTTTGGATAGGTGATGATGATATCCTTGCCCCAGTCGGCCAAAAAATCTCAAACAATTATACCGTCGCAATCACATCAAATTTAGAATCAACGTTTATAGATAGGTGGCAACCACCAGAACGTCCGATTAATAAATTGCTTTTAGAGACCATTGATCTTGCTTTGGTTAATGGGACGACAAATTTGGGAAGGTTACTAGCCCCATTCGGCATAACAGAAATAATCCTTGTTGAAAGAGCGTCTCCTTTACCATCAAAGGGAATAGTTGTTGAAATATCAGAAAGCATAAAGCTAGCTCTATCACGGCAACTTGATCTCGCTAAAACAGAAATAGCACCAGGCATAGACCGTTATCGAAATCTCTCCACATTTGGATTTGCTTCACTTATAGAAAGCGATTCAATCGTTATGGACGATTTTCGCACGTATGCGTCCGGAACTGAGCAAATCTACACTTCACCGTTGACGCCTGTGGGTAAAACAGGAAAAGCTTATCAAGCCATGTCCACTTCAATTTCTGAGGTATTCATAGCTTTTCCTTATTCAAATAATTGGAAAGCGGAATTGAACGGTGAAACAATCCAACCAGATATTGCTTTGGATTGGGGAACAAGATTTTCGCCTCAGCAAGCAGGTTTGATTGAACTGAACTACAGAACAGATGGAAAGCATAAACTTTTGATGTCGCTGCAATCCCTGCTATGGCTAGTATCTTTTTTTGGTTTAATTAGGTCCTTAGCAACAGCTAGAAGGGTAAAACAATGAAAGTAACTCGTTGGCCCGCCTTTTTTCTGTTTGCAGCTCTAATAATATCCGCATTGATAACAGAAGAAACTGGAGATGTCACCCCTGTAGAAAAGGGATTTGAGCGTAATCAAGCTTTGCTGGTAGGAGAAGAAACGGACTTATCTTCAACCTGGTATTGCGTTTCGGGGACAGTCGGGGGGAGCGGAATAGCGAACCACGAGATTCTTCTAGGGAACCCCTCAAACTCTTTGGGGCAAGCATCGATTACAGTTATTTCTGTCTTGTCACCGAAACAATCAAATTCCGGAGATGGAGCAACAGAACGAGGGGGGAGTCCGGAAACTCTACAATTGGAATCAGTTACTTTAGAAATTGTAATTCCGGAGCGATCTATTATCTCACAAACGTTGTCAGAGATTGAAGGAGTTGCCGGAGAATATGCTGCTGCTTTCATTCAATCTGATATTGGGAACTTAGTCGTTGAACACCGGTTATCAGGGCAGGTCGGTGTGGCCCAGTCACCCTGCGCGTCCAGTGCTTCAACTGAATGGAATTTCGCTGCTGGGACAACTCAAACTGGGACTCGGGAAATCATCACTATTTTGAACCCATTCCCAGATAATGCAGTACTTGATATCACTTTTGCCGCAGATGGAAGAAAGCGTAGGCCTGATGCTTATAGCGGTTTAGTGTTACCACCAGGCGCCTTATTGCCAATTGATATTACAGATGTAGTAACTCTTGCTGAAACAGTAGGAGCTAGAGTGGAAACGAGAATTGGGCGCGTCGTTGCAGAACGGCTGATCGTTTATGGCGATGAGTTTCAGCCTTTTGGGCTTAGTGCAGCGGTAGGCTCACCGAGCCTTAATGAACTCTGGGTTTTCCCCGGAGGATTTGATTTAGATAGCCGATCATCAGTAGTTATCTATAATCCTTCCAATACTTTAGAAGCAATCGTTGACGTGGAGATCGTCTCTGACATTGAAACTGGTCCATACATTGAACCCATAAGCCTTACTGTCAAACCAGGAAGCTCTGAAGAAGTTATCTTTAATCACGGTGAAGGCTCATTGGATGCATCGAATGGGGTAGATGCTTCCGGAAGAGTGCCGAGAGGTATCCCGTTCTGGGTTGTAGTTCGCAGCATAAACGGCACGCCTATTGTTAGTGAGCGATTTGTGATTTCTTCAATAACTCCACAGAAACTTTCCGGCTCTACCTTGGGGGTAGACCTTGCAGCGAAAGAACACTTTGCTATAGCTAAAGACTCCGAAGGGCAATTAGCAATTGTTCACCCTGCTGATGACAGGCTTACGTTAGTGCAACTTTATGCATATTCTGAAGGACAGTTATATGAGTCTCAAGTTATTGAGGTTTCAGCATCTTCGCGCAAGATAGTTGACCTTCAACAATTAGGAATTCCTGAGAATTCAGTAATTCGAATTCTTTCATCCGAGCCAGTAAGCGTTGAAAGATATTTAGGCTCAGAATTGGAAGGGGAATGGGGTCGTTTGTCCGCGGGAGCAAGTGAATTAGTTGAACTTGAAGTAAATCAGACCATTTACGAGTGATAAAGCGAGAAAACTAAGAGATGTTAACTTGTTGACCCATTTCGGGGGGGACAATTCCGAGTTGTTCCAGAGCTTCAGATAAAGCGCCTAGAGGAGGAACTCCTGCGAAAGACCATTCAACGACACCCTGCGGACCAGTAAGAAGCAGGCTCGGAACAGACCCAACGCTGTACTTTTTGTGGAGAGTTTCCTGTGCGGGGAATTCAATACTTTGAATATGCAGGTTTGTAATGGCTAAGTCTGGAAGTTGCGCAAGGACAGTTACGCAAGAGTCGCAGGTTTCTGAAGTGAAAAGAACTAGTAGCCATTTCGAATCTGGTCTTTCAAAGTCATGGCGATCTAATTGCAAGGGTAAGACAAATTTAGGAACTGTAGGACTATCGGGTTTTCTTCTGTTGGCCCAAAAAGATATGCCAAATGCGACACCTCCAAGTACTAAGACAAGAAGAATGGTGGCAGCCATAAGAAAGATATTTTAAGGTTGCTCTGGTTTGCTATACGTTTGGAATGCGGGGATTTCAACATTTCCTGGGCTAGTAGACGCTTCCGGAGTATCTGATTCGTTCTCTGGGCTTAACTCTTCTATCCCCAGCAGTATGAAAACTTCCTTACTGTCTAAGGTTTCGTTTGTAAGAAGAGATTGGGCTAAGTCATCAAGACCTTTTCTGTTTGTCTGCAGTAATTCATAACATCTTGTTTCAGCGTTTCGGAGGATTGATTCAATCTCTTCGTCAATGAGATTGGCCATTTCGTCGCTGTAATCACGTCCTCGTCCCATATCCTCACCGAGAAAAACCTGTTCGTGTGACCGCCAGGCCATAGGGCCTACTCGATCGCTCATCCCCCATTCTCGAACCATTTTCCTAGCCATCTCAGTTGCTCTTGCGAGATCGTCAGCGGCGCCACTTGAAACTTCTCCATAAACAATACTCTCTGCTACACGACCACCGAGCATCTTAACTAGTTCATCTTCGACATAACTTTGCTGGAGAAGGTATCGATCCTCTTCTGGTAGGGTCATCGTTACACCAAGAGCCATTCCACGAGGAATAATAGACACCTTGTGAAGAGGATCTGCATTAGGAAGGAAAGCTGCTGCAAGAGCGTGACCACTTTCATGGTATGCAACCCGTTCTCTCTCATGCGGATTTAAGACAGTGGCTTCTCGGGTTTGACCCATTAGGACTCTGTCTCTTGCTTGTTCAAGATGTTCCGAATCAACTAATTTGTCCCCACCTCGAACCGCTATAAGTGCTGCCTCATTAATTAAGTTAGCTAGATCAGCTCCGCTCATCCCCGGTGTTCCTCTTGCAAGAACGTTTAACTCGACATCATCAGACATTTTCTTCTCTTTCGCATGAACTTCAAGAATTTGTTCACGATCTTCTAGCTCTGGGAGAGAGACGATCACTTGACGATCGAACCTACCTGGCCGGAGTAAGGCAGGGTCTAAAATATCAGGCCTATTCGTTGCAGCCATCATTACTATTCCTTCGGTAGCTTCGAATCCATCCATTTCGGCCAACATTTGATTTAGGGTTTGCTCACGTTCATCGTGCCCGCCTCCTAAGCCAGCACCACGTTTGCGACCTATGGAGTCAATCTCATCAATAAATATAATAGCGCTACCCATTTTCCGAGCAGTTTGGAAGAGGTCACGGACCCTACTAGCACCAACTCCAACAAACATTTCCATGAAATCGCTGCCTGTCACAGAAAGAAATGGAACCCCTGCTTCACCTGCAACTGCTCGAGCTATCAGTGTCTTGCCTGTCCCAGGAGGCCCTACGAGTAGAACTCCCTTAGGGATCCGGGCACCGATTTCAGCAAATTTCTCGGAATCTTGAAGGAAGTCAACAACCTCTTGGATTTCTAGTTTGACTCCTTCGTAACCAGCGACGTCATCAAATGTTGTTGATGGCCTTTCTGTTGTATACGCTTTCGCCTTTGAGCGGCCTATGGACATGATGCCGCCCATTTGTCCTTGTGCTCTTCGGTTAAGCCAATAGAAGAAAAGAAGGATCAGTGCGAGCGGTCCTAAAACTGGAATTATGAAACCAGTCCAGATATTTGATCCTGGTGTGTGGAACTTGAAGTCATTGATATTTTCAAGAAATAACCTCTCGTCCTCACTTGATAGTTCAAGCGGACCAGATGTCTTAAATTTCTCGTCATCTACAGATGTAAAGGAGATCTTTCCTGTGTTGTTATTAAATTCGGCTTCAGAAACTTGATTATTAATAACTTGTGTTCTGAATTCCTGAAACGGTATATCTTTAGCGCCATCATTGCTTAATAAGTTGGGTAGGAAAAAAAGAAGAAGAATCCCTAAAGCGAATAGATACGATATGCGGCGTCGCCAAGGATTACTTGCAGGTTCATTCTCATTGTTCTCTTCTTTGTCTTGCTTCTTAGGAGCAGGAGGAAGGCTTTCTTTCATACACCTATCGTAGTGGAATCTAAGCTCATTGAATCAGTCAGGATGATTTGTTATGACTTTCTTGTTATTCAAGAAGTTGTCCAAAGAGGGTCATCGGTTATTATCTTCTTGTGACTGATGCCCCTCAAGAAGAGAATGATCGACAAGACTATTCTCTATCTTTCCCTAAACCGGGGAAGATAGAGAATGACTGGCGTCGATGGGGACTTGGTCAAGTTCTCCTTGGTTACGCCCTCAGTTTGCTGGCTTCAGTGGTAGCAATCAATGTCCTTTATGCGACTACAAGCTATGGAGAGTGGGATGAATTGCCAATGTGGGGGATTTCGTTAGTCGGACTTCCTCAACAACTTATACTTGGCCTTACCGTAGTGGTTGCAGCAGACGCATACGGTAAAAGCCTAAAACACGATTTCCTTTTCTATATGGAACGTAAAGACGTGACACTTGGGTTGATGAGCGGAGTGGCAGCGCAATTAATACTAGTTCCGTTGGTGACATACCCGTTTGTTTGGCTTTTTGATATTGATGTTGACCGGATTAGCGAACCAGCTAGAAACCTTAGCGACAGAGCAACTTCACCATTTGGAGTAATTGCCCTGATAGTTACTGTTGGAATTCTCGCTCCGTTAGTTGAGGAATTATTTTTCCGTGGCCTTCTCTATGGTGCATTCCGTAAACGCAATAATTCGTTTACGTCAGAAAAAGCGATTATTCGTTTCTCAATAATCATTTCCTCAGCGATTTTTTCAGCTATTCACTTCCAGTTGCTGCTTTTCCCAGCTCTTTTTGTTGTTGGAATGCTATTTGCTTGGCTCTACGAACGAAAAGGAAGATTGGCCCCCGCTATCTGGGCGCATGTGGGATTCAACGTGACAACACTTTTCTCACTTCTAGTTATTGACTGAATCTTTAATTCAAGACAAAACATTGAATAACGTGTGTTAATGCTCAGTGAGTGACTACCGTTAAAACATGGGAGATATTGATGCAGTATTTAAATCGTATGACATTCGTGGGCTGTACCCAGAGCAAATAGACCCCATCGCCTCTGGGCTTATCGGCTATGGTTTCGCCTGTTTTCTGGAAGAAGAATGTGGTCTAAATTCCTTATCAGGTGGGAAAATTCTCGTTGGTTTTGATATGCGACCATCAAGCGAAAGTTTAGTTGAGGCGTTCACTTCGCAGATAACGCTTATGGGGATTGACGTTATATCTTTAGGCCTTTGTTCAACGGATATGCTGTATTTTGCTTCAGGGCACCTCTCCGCTCCGGGAGTAATCTTCACGGCTTCACATAATCCAGCAGAATATAACGGCATGAAACTCTGTAAAGCAAATGCAGTTCCCATAGGAGAAGGCTCAGGACTTGAACGTATCCGGTCATTCGCGAAGAACTGGGATTCGGAAATAGCTGGGTTAAATATAAACTATGGGCCTCCCGGTCGCTTGCAGGAACTGGATGTACTTGAAGATTTTGTCAATCATGTAGTTGGTTTCATAGATGCCGACAATTTAAAGGAATTCCGAGTAGTAGCAGATACAGCAAACGGAATGGGTGGACTTATCGTCCCAGTTGTATTTGAAAAAATACCCCCGACAGTTGACATTCTCTACGGGGAACTTGACGGTACTTTTCCTAATCATCCTGCAGACCCGCTAAATCCAGAGAACCTAACTGATCTCAAAGAGCAAGTGCTAAAAAGTTCAGCAGACATTGGACTCGCTTTCGATGGTGATGCTGACCGGGTCTTTCTAATTGATGAACTAGGAGTACCATTATCTGGGTCAACCACTACAGCGATCGTCGCTAATGGGATATTGGAAAAAGAACCTTCGGCATCAATAATACATAATCTTATTTGTTCAAGAGCAGTTGAAGAGATCGTTTCCGCTAAGGGAGGGACGCCGATCCGAAGCAGAGTAGGACACTCTCACATCAAAAGATTAATGGCGGAAACCGGAGCAGCCTTTGCTGGTGAACATTCTGGCCACTACTACTTCAGAGATAATTTTTGTGCTGATTCAGGCATAATCGCAGCGTTGCTTGTCCTTGAGCAAATGAGCATACAGGAAATGCCCCTTTCACAACTTCGAGAGAAATTTGAGACCTATAAATCGACTTGAGAAATCAATTTCACAGTTGGAAACCCGAACGGACTGTTGGATTTCATCGCAAACAAATTTTCAGATCAACATCAAGACAGGCTTGATGGTCTAACTGTTTCATCAACGCACTGGTGGTTTAACTTGAGGCCCTCAAACACTGAACCCTTAATACGCTTGAATTTAGAGACGCTTGACGAGCCTATGCTCAAAAAGCAATTGGAAGTGATTAAGGAACTAATCGCTGATTTTGAATCAAGTGATGTCAAATGAAGTTAAAGAGATAGTATTTCAACATGGCTTTAGACCAGCAACTTCTTGAAATACTCGCCTGTCCAGAGGATAAGGGAGAGTTGATGTATTTCGAAAATGAAAATATTCTTTACAATCCACGCCTAAGGCGGGCATATCCCATACGTGATGGGATACCTGTCCTCTTGGTCAATGAAGCAGAAGAGATCTCTGAGGAACGACATACAGCCCTGCTCACTGATTAAGTTTCTTGATTGTTTAACTGAACTGGTTATGCCCTTGCCAGAAGTAACATGAAATATAGTAGAATGCATATGGCTGTTGAGCGGTGTCAGAAGACCCCAGCCACAAACTTCGTGAAGTAAAAGGGGCGCTCATGCCAGACATAAATTTTAAAGTAGCCGACATATCTTTAGCTGATTTTGGAAGAAAAGAAATTCGCTTAGCCGAAAATGAAATGCCAGGTTTGATGGCTCTTCGCGCTGAACTTGAAGACACGAAACCTCTTAAAGGTGCGCGCATCGCAGGGTCACTGCATATGACAGTTCAGACAGCAGTCTTAATAGAAACTCTAGTTGCCCTTGGAGCAGAGGTTAGATGGGTTTCATGTAATATTTTTTCAACGCAAGACCACGCTGCAGCTGCAGTTGCCGTCGGTCCTGAAGGAACAATTGACAAACCTAAAGGGATACCAGTCTTCGCTTGGAAAGGTGAGACCCTTGAGGATTACTGGTGGGCAACAGAACAACTGTTCAAATGGGATGACGGTGGGAGCCCTAATCTTATTTTGGATGATGGAGGTGATGCCACATTAATGGTGCATAAAGGACTTGAGTTCCAATTGCAAGGATATGTGCCAAACCCAGAGGAAGATGATTCGGAAGAATGGAAGGTATTTCTAAACAGAATGCAGATGATCAGTGACCAGGAAAGTATTGACTGGAAATCTATTGCAGCTGACATAAAGGGAGTTTCGGAAGAGACAACAACTGGTGTCCACCGGCTCTATCAAATGCAATCAGAAGGAAATCTTCTTTTTCCAGCTATTAACGTCAATGATTCTGTCACCAAATCTAAATTTGACAATCTGTATGGATGTAGGCATTCACTTATTGATGGCATAAATCGCGCTACTGACATCATGATTGGCGGGAAAGTAGCCTGCGTGCTGGGCTATGGGGATGTTGGTAAAGGCTGCGCAGCTTCACTAGCTGGACAAGGAGCTCGAGTCGTAGTAACTGAAGTTGACCCCATATGCGCATTGCAAGCAGCCATGGAGGGTTATCAGGTTGTGAAACTTGAAGATGTAATGGAAACTGCAGATATCTTTATCTCAGCTACTGGGAACAAAAGAATAATTACCGCTCAACATATGGCACGTATGAAACACCAAGCTATTGTCGGAAACATTGGACACTTTGACAATGAGATAGATATGGCTGGACTGCAAAAAATGTCAGATGTTCAAAGAATTCAAATTAAACCGCAGGTAGATGAGTATGTTTTTCCCGACGGACATTCCGTAATCGTCCTATCTGAAGGACGATTACTTAATCTTGGAAATGCGACAGGACACCCCAGTTTCGTGATGAGCTGTAGCTTTACAAATCAAGTGATGGCGCAAATAGATCTTTACGAGAATGCAGAAAGTTACAAAACTGAAGTAATTACTATTCCAAAGATTTTAGATGAAAAAGTAGCACGGTTGCATCTTGAATCATTAGGGGTCAGGCTTACAGAACTAACCGAAGAGCAAGCAGAATATATTGATGTATCAATCGAGGGGCCTTACAAGCCGGACCATTATCGTTATTAGAATGGGAATTATGGTTTTTTGCATATCTATAGTCAAAGTATCTGCGGCTGTTAGGAACAGGTAGTTATGGCTAAGAACCCAATGAAAAAAATTCTCCGCTCAGGTGAAGGAAAGAAACTTAAAGTCCTAGAGGATCTTGTCCCTGAAATAAATGAATTAGAACCCGAGATGCGTGAGTTGAGTGATGAAGAACTCCAAGCGAAAACAGAAGAATTCAAACAAAGAGTTGAACAAGGAGAAGGCATAAATTCCCTTTTGATAGAAGCATTCGCAGTTGTTCGAGAGGCTGCTTGGCGAGTTATAGGGCAAAGACACTACGATGTGCAACTTATAGGAGGTGCTGCACTTCATTTCGGTTGGGTAGCAGAAATGCGGACTGGAGAAGGAAAGACTCTAACTTCAACCTTGCCAATATACCTCAACGCTTTAGCAGGTAAAGGTGTTCATGTGGTTACCGTAAATGACTATCTCGCGACTCGTGATGCCGAATGGATGGGGCAAATTTATCGTTGGTTAGGCCTAGAAGTTGGACTTGTTGTGCCGGGCAATCGGGATACGGAACACAAACGAATCCAGTATCAAGCCGATGTCACATATGGAACGAATAATGAGCTGGGTTTTGACTACCTTCGCGACAATATGACCATGTCTGCGGAGAAAAAAGTTCAAAGAGGTCATCATTATTGCATAGTTGATGAGATTGACAGCATCCTCATCGATGAGGCTCGGACACCTCTTATCATCAGTGGCAAGCTAGCTGACGCTGCGAAAACATATTACCAATTTGCTTCTATCGTGGATAGCCTCCAGCGAGATCATCACTATGAGGTGGATGAAGAAAAACGCACAGTTGCTCCAACAGAGGCCGGGGTGCACGCTGTTGAGAAAGCATTGGGGATAGAGAATCTCTATGATGGCGTATCGGCAAACCTTGTGCACCAATTTCAAGTTGCGCTAAAAGCGAAAGAACTGTTCCATAAAGATAAGGAATACATCATTGCTAATAGTGAGGTAAAAATCGTTGATGAGTTCACTGGACGCGTTCTTGATGGGCGTCGCTGGAGCGATGGGTTGCATCAAGCAGTTGAGGCCAAAGAGGGAGTCAAAATCAAGGAAGAGAATCAAACCTTAGCGACAATAACCCTTCAGAATTATTTCCGGCTCTACGAAAAATTGGCAGGCATGACAGGAACCGCAGAAACCGAAGCCGCTGAGTTCTACAACACGTATGGGCTACATGTCGTCCCAATTCCGACGAACCTTCCTATTGTTAGAGAAGATCAAGTTGACTTTATATACCGTTCCGAAAATGGAAAATACGATGCCTTGGTTGAAGACATAATTGACAGGAATGAGAAAGGGCAACCAATTCTCGTAGGAACTATTTCGGTAGAAAAATCCGAACTAGTTTCTGATCTCCTCAACAAGAGGGGAGTCAACCATTCAGTTTTGAATGCCAAACTTCACGCGAGCGAAGCTGATGTCGTTGCTCAAGCTGGACGCATCGGTTCTGTAACCGTAGCAACCAACATGGCAGGAAGAGGTGTAGATATTATTCTTGGCGGTAACCCTGAAGGATTAGCCGAAAGAGACCTCTTAGCTGAAGGTTTGAGTTTTGACGATGCTTCCGGAAAGAAAAGATTCAATGAACTTCTCGCAAGATACGAGCCAGTCTGTACGGCTGAAGGGGAGAAAATCAAAGAACTTGGTGGCTTATATGTTCTTGGAACGGAACGGCATGACAGTCGGCGAATAGATAACCAGCTTCGGGGACGATCAGGGCGACAAGGTGACCCAGGTGAATCTCGATTTTACCTTTCGCTTGAAGATGAATTAATGCGACTGTTTGCGACAGGGGCCATGGAATGGGTTATGAAGAAAGCACTTCCAGATGATGCTCCCATTGGGGACAAAATGGTTACTAAAGCAATTGAACGTGCTCAGAACACTGTTGAACAGAGAAATGCAGAAATCCGGAAAAACGTTCTTAAATATGATGAGGTGATGAATGAGCAGAGAAAAGTAATCTATGCACGACGGAATGAGATCCTTAATGGAGAGAATTTAAGAGATGAGACCATTAATTGTTTCGCTGCAGCGATTGATGATGCGCTTAACACCCACTGCTCGGCTGAACACCCTGAAGAATGGGACCTTGAAGGATTTACCAGCGCGCTTTTAGCGCTTTGGCCAAACGAATTAGGAGTTTCAAATTTCTCCAACATGAGCGATATCAATGAATTGTACGAATATTCAATGGAGGAAGCTCTGGATTTCTACGGAAAACGAGAAGAAGAGATCACTCCTGAAGTCATGAGACAAGTTGAAGGTCAGATCATGCTTAGAATTCTTGACCAACGCTGGCGTGATCACCTGTATTCAATGGATTACCTAAAAGAAGGCATACATCTAAGAGCAATGGGGCAGAAAGATCCACTGACTGAATGGCAACGTGAAGGTTTCGAGATGTTTGAAACAATGATGGAGTCCGTAAGCGAGGATTTTGTTAAATACATAACTCATATTCAGGTTGGAGAAGACGATAGTCATAAAAACGCCGCATCTGAACCACAAGGAACAAGCGACATAAAATATTCGGGTACTGACGAAATAGCTTCAGGAGCAATCGCAGCAGTAACTCAAAAGAAATCTGCAACATCGCTAGTTAAAGATGCCCCAAAACCGATTGAGGAAAGTTCAACTGTGAAACAACAAACAATTGTCAAGAGCGAATTTGAGAAAACAGGAAGAAATGAACCCTGCCCTTGTGGCTCTGGAAAGAAATATAAACAGTGTCATGGCAAATGAGCTTTCCTAGCACCTAACTATAGTCCGCTAGCTGAGCTAGGATTT
>PAQG01000029.1 GCA_002709645.1 Acidimicrobiaceae bacterium | reverse complement strand
CCGAACGGTGAATACCCCCGTGGAACCAATGATCTTGATCTTCAATCCATGTCCCGTCGCTCCAACGTGGAACCATGATAGATATTGAGTTTCCTTGGTCTTGTAAGAATTCTGTTAAATCAAATTCGCTTGGAAGACGACTGTCTTTCCCTAAGCCGACAAATGATCCGTTGCACCAGAGGAGAAGTACGCTTTCCGCGCTTTCTATTTGGATCGTAATTCGCGTCCCGTTCCAACCGCGAGGCATATTGAAATCAGTTCGATATAAGCCAGTGGGGTTAATTTTAGGTATTTCGGGAGGTTCAAGCCCTTTCCATGGCATGACAATATTTGTGTAATGAGGTAAGTCTGCCTTATCTTGCCTTGTCCAAGCTCCAGGTACTTTTATTGAATCCCAAGAACTGTCATCAAAGTCTTTATTAACCCATTCTTTCGGAGCTTCGAATGGAGAGGCTACCAATTGGAAATTCCATTCGCCATCTAAACACATCCGTTTTGATGATGGGTTTCCCCTTCTAGCATTTTCAATGCTGTCGTAAGGTGAGATAGGAATGCGGATGGGCAACCGATTAATTTCGGTTAATTCTGGTTCAAAAATTTTTTCTATCGGCAAAGAAAACACGTTTCTAGTATGCCGTGAAATATTGCTCTGATTCCTGCCAAAAGTCAGATGGTGCTAAAACATGTAGATGGAGATTGATATTTCTTCAATTGATTATGTCCTTTCGACAACACGTTCCGTTCGTTTAAGACTCGATTTTGATCGTCAAGTTGATATGCAGATAATTTTGGATTGCATTGATATAGCTGAGCAAGGCCCCACGGGTGGCAACTTGGGGAGTCGGAGATGGATAGTAATAACTGAAAAGGCACAGAAAGAAAAAATTGCTGACCTTTATCTCGCCTCAGCTGGAAAATGGATGATCAAAGCTCGGGATTCCTTAACTGGAACTGGACACCCTAATGAAAGGATGATGGCATCAGCTGCTCATTTGGCTGAGAATTTAGCGAAATCTCCAGCAATTGTTATCCCAGTAATAATTGGGATTCATGATAATTCAGGGCGGCCAGGACTTTTTGACTCTGTTATTCAAAGTGCTTGGAGTTTCTGCCTTGCTCTTCGCGCCCGAGGTTTAGGCACTGCTTGGACAACCGCGATCCTTAGCGAACAAGAAGAGCTTAAAGCTATTCTGGGGATACCAAGTGAAATTACTGAGATTGCCATGTTTCCTGTTGCTTGGACAAAGGGAACTGAATTTTCAAAAGTAAAAAGGTCTCCAGCCAGAGACATAACTTATTTCAATTCGTATGGACGGACTTTCCTAGCAGGACCTAATGGACCGCTTTCCTTTGAAGATGGACCAGGTATTTCAGTTGAGATTGATGTGAAGTGTTCCTTGGAGAGAGCCTGGGAGGTTGTAACAGACATAAATTTTCCTGGAAGATTCTCTGAAGAGTTTGTTTCGGCAGATTGGGATGATAGTTCCGCTCATTTGGGTTTAGGATCTACCTTTACTGGGAAAAATAGTAATGAACATATTGGTGAATGGTCGGCACAGTGCACAATTGACGTTTATGAGAAAAATCAAGCCTTTGGTTGGTGTACAGGTGATCCATCGTTACCTGGGGCGCGTTGGAGATTTGAACTTGAAAGTTTAGGGAGTATGACACGGGTCCGCCATAAGGCTGTGCTTGGTCCAGGGCCTTCAGGGTTAACACGCCTAATTGAACAGCAACCCCTGAAAGAGGATCGAATTATCAATAACCGTCTAAATTCGATTTCCGGCAATATGACAAAAGTGTTGGAAGGGCTGAAAGACTATTTAGAAGCCTAGTCTTTAATAGCCTGCGTTTCTGGCAAGCGAACTAGTGGGATTTGTCGGTCTGTTCTGCTTTGGTAGTTTTCGTACCATGCCCTGTCTGTGCATAGCTGTCTCCACACGATGTTACGTTCATCTCCTTCAAGGATTTCGGGCTCGGACCAGAATTTCCCATCTTGGACTTGGCATAAGATTTTGGGGTTAGCTTCCCTGTCGCGAAGATTAATAAACCATGAAGGACTTTTGTCAGCACCGGCGAATGAAGCGACTACTACCCGTACCCCATTTTCATCTTTCCAAGTTGGAAGAGCGACTTTGTGCTCTTTACCTGATTTTCGTCCAATGGTAGTTAGGAGGACGTGGTGCATGCCAGCTTGGACCCACACAAGGTCGTCATCAGTCATTTCCATTGCTTGTACATGCGTTTTGGTTAATTCCACGATTTCCGGCCTTGATGGTGTTTCCCAGATTTGTTCAACGTATTGTTCTGTTGGCTGTAGTTCATCAGACATGTAATTATCCTTTGCTCAGGCGAAATCTAAATCAAAGAGTTTAATGGCATTTCCTCTAGCGATCTTATTAATAGTCTCTTGTTCTAGATGACCGAACAATTCTTCAGCTATTGATAGCGTGTTGGGGAAAGTTCCATCTTGATGGGGGTAGTCTGTTTCGAACAGGACATTGTCTTCTCCTATTTTGTCTAGAAGATGAATACCGACTGTGTCCTTAAAGAAACAGCTATAAACATGCCTCTTGTAGTAATAGGAGGGGGGGTTAGGAATTCTGTTCTCACCTTGAGCCCATTGATGCGTTTGCCAAGTGTCATCGGCTCTTTCAACGAAATAAGGTATCCATCCAATCTGGCTCTCAGCGTAGAGGAGTTTGAGGTTTGGGAATTCGTCAAATTTTCCAGAGAATATCCAGTCAATCATGGAAGCAGCACTATTACAGACAATTAGGTTAGCTGTGACGACTGTGGGAGCTTCCGGTGATGTTTGAACCGTTTTCGTTCCTGAACCTATATGCATGCAAATAACGGTTCCTGTTTCTTCGCATGCTTTAAAGAATGGGTCCCAGTGGTCGCCATGAAGCCCTGGCTGTCCTAACCATGCAGGTAATTCGGACCAAGCAACAGCTCGACAGCCTCTTTGAGCTACACGATAGATTTCGTCCGCAGCTAGTTTCGGATCCCAAAGTGGAACTATGCACAATGGGATAAGGCGGCCTTGACTATCACCGCACCATTCATCAATCATCCAGTCGTTGTATGCCTGCACACAAAGTAATCCGAGTTCTAGATCATCAGCTTCTGAGAAGAGTTGTCCGCAGAATCTTGGATAGTTGGGGAAACAAAGTGAAGCTTCTACATGATTGGTATCCATGTCTATAAGTCTTGCTTTAGGGTCATAGCATCCATCTGCGATGTCATCGTAGGTGACGCCTTCCATGGTGACTTCTTCTGGCGGTATTCCTGGGCAGGCGACCATTTGTTTGATCTGGTAGCGTTTATTTTCGAAATGCCACCATGCTGCCATCTTTTCTCCTACTCCGGGAGTTTCAACCCATACTCCATCGTTTAAAGTCATTTCTCCTTGCGGTGCAATGACTATTTTTGGTGCCTTTTCTCTGTGTTTAGATGGCAACCGGTCTTGCCAAACATTTGGCGGTTCTATTACGTGGTCATCGGCGCTAATTATTTTCGGGATCATCTTTATTATTCTTCTTGCTTAATTCGTTCTGTTACCCATGATAATAGCAAAGCACATTTCATCGTCGCTTCCATCAGCCCAAACGACGTACCTGGGTTCAAGGTTAGATGGCCGAAGAGATCGATCCCACGTGCAATCAAGGCGTATGACGTCATTCGCTTTGATTTGGATTTTCTCTGTTGGGTAGTAAGCAAATTGCCATTCAAAATCCCACTTCGGAATATCTAAAAGGATTCTTTCTTCAGGAGTATCTGGATTCAGAGTCATCCTAAAAGAGGTGCCTATGTTATGTTGGTGGCCGAGAACGGACACAATAGTTCCAGTTAATCCTGCGGACTGATCGCAAGTTGATGAGGCAATACCATCAGTCATGTGCGCGAAATCTTCAGGGGTGTATCCGCAAAGTCCGAGCACCATATTGGCCTGTACACCTTCTCCGTCATAACTTGCGAGTCGGTCGTTAATACTTGCATTCCTGTCGCACAGTGGACCACTCTCGTTTACGGAACATGGTATTTCGGCTGGCGCAAAATATAAAAGAAGCTCTACAGGTTCTATGTTTTCGTTAGAACTCCATTGAGTGCGGAAAGTTGAGTTATCAGCAGGAGCTTCAACATCAAAATGGTAGTGGACCTGCAGTACGAAAAAGTCCCCAGGTTCCATAAGTAACCCCAATCCTTCTTCATATTGGACAGCGCCTCCTCCAGGGCCCCAAACGGTAATCATCTGGTTCAGAGTCCCAATTTGATCTCCACCAAGTCCGGTGCCACCAAAGCAACTCCATCCCCCTTGCCCATCTGAAAAGTTTTTCCGCTCTGCGGCTGCACGAAGTTCAGTGGGCACGCGGTAACCCACCATGTGATGCACCACCTGCAGTTGATCTGGAACGAATTCATATCCGGTTAGATATTTTCTCTCTGTCAATTCGGGGTCGTAAATGAAACAACGGTATTCGTCAGTCTGCCCTTTCTCTCCGTCGTAATTCCCATCGGGAAATAATTCTTCATATGCAACGAGGTGATTGACGCCTTCTGAAGCAATAACTTTTGTTGCTGGGTCAATGTCTACCGCACCTCCGGATCTTGACCAGTCACTAACTAAGTCTTTATCTTCCTGACTTAAGCTCCAATCGTGAAGAAATCCGACACTTAAATCTGATGCTGGCCATGGGGGCATGATCCCAGCTTCTACTACTGCGGCTACTGCAAAAGCATTTGCAGAGACATCTGCGGCTGTTTCAAATAATGCATGGGGAGTACCGGGTCCAATTCCAGTGTGGCAACGAGCACAAGAAGATTCGATAATAGGCATTATGTCGTTTTGGAAGCTTATTTGATACGTTGCTTGGGTTTCTTCTACTGCAGAGGTCGTTGGTTGTTCAACTTCTGTTGTTGATTGTTCGCCCGAAACAACGGAGGTGGTTTCAGCCGTAGTTCCTGATTCTTGTGTCAGATCATCTGTGGGGCTACTACTCCCACAAGAAGCGATTATTATCAAAACGAATGGCAGTATCGCAAGTTTCGTGAGTGTCCGGAGGTAGCTGCTTGCCATAGTTTGTATTGAAGAACCATTCTGTGAGGTATTCCTACATATCCTACTTGTATTTGAGAATTTGTTATAACACTTGAAGCAGGATTCTTATTCCCTAACGAGATCGAGCTTTTGGATAGTTTTTGCACAAGCTAAATTAAGAAGCATTTTTTCGCCATCCGGATAGAGACCTTTGCCAGACGAAGGGTGCTTTCCTCTTCCGTTAAAGAGAGTAGTTCTTTTTGAGTAACCCATCGAAGTTCTATGCTTTCATGATTTTTTCTAAACTTGCTTCCTTCCGGAGCTCGGATTAGGTATCGAGTGTCCAGATGAAGATGTTCTGGGTCCGTGCCTCTTGCTGGTATTACGTGAACGTCACAATCAATTCCGGGTCCGAAAAGTTCTAATTCTTGAATTCCGGTTTCTTCAACTGCTTCTCTTAAAGCCACCCTAGAGAGAAGCCCATCTCCATCAGCATGACCCCCGGGTTGAAGCCAGATTTGCAATTTCTTATGCAACATTACAAGTATTCTCTCTCCTGTGTGATCTAGAACCGCTGCTGATCCAGTTAAATGACCAGCTACACAAGAGCGATGCAAGGCATCAGGATGGTCTTGAATGAAATCAAGTATTTTCTTTCGTGCTATGTCAGAAGCTTGGCTAGTAGACAATACAGATTTGATTTCTGACTGGGCAATTGTCAGCGATTGTGGATTGCCGAATTCGATATCTGTACGTTTTGGGTTTCTCATAGTTTGATGAGCTAATCCCTAGGTTTCCGTTAGGTGTTCTTTGAGATAATTAGGGATAGGTATAGGTTGATAATTCTCGTGATCGACACATACATAGGTAACAGTTGCTTCAAAGGCTTTTTCGGCATTGACTGTCCCTATAAAGAATCCATCGAAACTAGTGTTTCCCCAACGCGTAACTTTGCATTCGATATTTAAAGTATTTGCGAATTTGGCAGGTTTTTCCCAAACGATTGATGCCTTTTTAAGCATCACCTCGCTCCCAAATTTTTCTTCAAAATTCATATCAATTTCTCGTAGCCAGCAATCAAATGCGTCGTCTACGAATGTTAGATAATGGGCATTGTAGACAACGCCCTGCATATCACAATCAACATATCGGACTCGAACTTTGTGATGGTAGCTCATAGTTTTTCTTTATTCTCAGCGATGTTCTCTTTGTACTTTTTAAATTGTTGTTCCAATTGGTTGGTACCACCGGCTCCATGTGTTTTTTTGTTGGATGCAATTGTGTCCAACTGCAAAAGGTTCGCACCTTCAGACCCAAGTAACGGATGGCTTGTGACAAGATCTTTAAAGTCGTTGCCGTGCTCAAGTGATTCTTGGACTAAACCAGCAACAATTGAGTGGGCTTCACGGAAAGGTATTCCGTTTTGCACCATTAATTCTGCAAGGTCGGTAGTTCCCATATAAGGAGAGGAGGCTTGTTCATTCATTCTTTTAGTATTAAATGTCGCCGTTTCAAGCATCCCTTTCATTGCGGGAAGTAGATTTAAAATAGTATCTACTGCATCAAATAGTGCTTCCTTATCCTCTTGAAGATCTTTGTTATATGCAAGTGGAACTCCCTTCAGGGTGCTTAGGAAACCAGTTAAGTCACCGATTAAACGCCCTGATTTCCCTCTAGCAAGTTCTGCAATATCAGGATTTTTTTTCTGTGGCATCATTGATGATCCAGTTGAGTACGAACCATCAAGTTCAATATAATTGAATTCGTTTGATGCCCAAACAATAGTTTCTTCCCCAATCCTTGAAAGGTGCACACCAAGTATCGTTAGAGCGTAAAGTGTGTCGGCTACAAAGTCACGGTCTGAAACGGCGTCAAGGCTGTTATTGAACACTGAAGAAAAATCTAAACCTTCGGCAACGGCCTGAACATCTAGTGGTAGGGATGAGCCGGCCAATGCTCCAGCACCCAATGGGGATACATCTAGTCTGGCTCTTGTTTCTAAAAACCTTTCAACATCTCTAGACAATGCCCATCCATGCGCCAGTAAGTGGTGTGCCAGTGGGACAGGCTGTGCTTGTTGTAGATGCGTGTACCCAGGCATCATTGCGGGACCAACTGAAATAGCTTTTTCTAACAACATTTCTTGAAATCCAATAAGGGATTTCAATATTTCAGTAATTGTTTTTTTTGTCCACAATCGTAGATCTGTAGCTACTTGATCATTTCTGCTTCTGCCGGTGTGTAAGCGTCCGCCAGCTTCTGTTATTTCAGTCACCCTACGTTCAACCAATGTGTGAATGTCCTCATCTGTAGGCAGGATCTCAATCGTCCCTTCCTCTATTTCTGATTCAACCGTGTTGAGGGCACTAATGACTTCCGCTAATTCTTCTTTAGAGAGAATCTTGATGTCTTTTAGCATCTGCGCGTGTATTTTTGAAGCAAATATATCTTCTTTATACAAACGAAGATCAAATGAAATACTTGTATTGAGGTTCTGTAACGCATCAGCGGAAGTTTCTTTGATCCTTCCATGCCATAATGGTTGAGCGGTTTTCCCTGTTTCTTCCGTAGTATTCTTTTTTCCAAATTTCATGTCATTATTCTTTTCTGGTTCTTTTGGACGCTAATGTTCGTAATCTCAGTGCGTTTAGTTTTATGAACCCCTCGGCTTCTGATTGGTCATATGCTCCATCATCTTCTTCAAACGTCGCTACCTTTTCATCGAAGAGCGAATCTGCACTTTTTCGACCGACGACTTCTACATTTCCTTTAAAGAGTTTAAGTCTGACTTCACCATTGACATGAATTTGACTATGGTCAATAGCGGTTTGAAGCATTGTTCTTTCGGGACTCCACCAAAAGCCGTTGTAAATAAGGCTTGCATACCTAGGCATTAACTCGTCCTTTAGATGAGCGACTTCCCTATCTAAGGTCAAACTTTCAATAGCTCGATGTGCTTTGAGCATCACTGTTCCCCCTGGTGTTTCATAAGCTCCTCTGGATTTCATTCCTACGAAACGATTTTCTACAATGTCTAATCGTCCAATCCCATTAGATCCGGCTAGTTTGTTAAGCTCTCTCAGAACTTCTGCAGGGCTCATTTCTTCTCCATCTATGGCTGTAATGTCACCTTTTACGTAAGTAAGTTCCACAAATGTTGCTTCGTTTGGAGCTGCTTCTGGACTTACTGACCAACGCCACATTTCTTCTGGGGGCTGATTCCACGGATCCTCCAATGGGCCTCCTTCATAAGAGATATGGAGAAGGTTTGCATCCATAGAAAATGGGGATTCTTTTCCTCTTTTCATTTCCACCGGAATGCTATGTTTCTCTGCATATGCCATAAGCGACTCTCTGGAACCTAAAGACCACTCTCTCCAAGGGGCTATAACTTTGATGTCCGGGTTTAGCGCATAAGCTCCTAATTCAAACCGTACTTGGTCATTTCCTTTTCCTGTAGCTCCGTGACTAATCGCATCAGCGTTAGTTTCACTAGCGATTTCTACTAACCGTTTAGCAATCAATGGTCTCGCTATTGATGTTCCGAGAAGATACTCTCCTTCATAGATTGCGTTCGCCCTGAACATTGGGAAAACATATTCGGCTACGAATTCTTCTTGAAGATCTTCAATAAATATGTCTTTGTCTGGGATGCCCATTGACTGAGCTTTCGCTCGTGCAGGTTCTACTTCTTCTCCTTGTCCAATGTCAGCGGTAAAGGTTATTACTTCACATTGATATGTTTCTTGAAGCCATTTCAAAATAATGGAAGTATCCAAACCGCCCGAATACGCGAGGACGACTTTTTGTATTTGCTTATCTTTTTTCATCTTATTCCAATCCTGATAATTGACTTAACGACACAGCGAGCTCGGATCCTTCACAACTCTCGCTTGCTACCACCATTACCGTGTCATCGCCAGCAACTGTCCCAAGTACAGTTTCCAAGCCTGCTCGGTCAAGTGCTGATGCAACTACATGGGCTGAACCAGGTGGTGTTTTCAACATTACTATATTTCTAGAAACCCCTATTGCAACTACCCATTCCCCTAGCACTCTCCTTAGGTGATCTTCATGTACGTGGTGTTCACTTGGCAATTCTGGAATAGCGTAAACCATTGTTCCACCACTTACCCTGACAGTAACTGACCCGAGTTCATCTAGATCTCTAGAAACAGTTGCTTGTGTTGCCTCTATCCCTTCTGTTTCCAAAAGAGCGATTAGTTGTTCTTGTGAACTCACGAAATTATCTGCAAGCAATTGGGTAATTACATGTTGTCTTTGTTTTTTTAAAGCCATCGTTACTCAGTTCCTTCAGTTAATAAAAACATCAATAAACCGCGTGCGGAATGCATTCGATTTTCCGCTTGTTTCCAAATCCTGCTACTTCGTCCATCAAGTACTTCCCGAGTCGCTTCTTCTCCTGGGTGAGCTGGAAGGCAATGCATGAAAATATTTTTATTATTTGCTTTCTGCAAAAGATCATCTGTGACAGTGAATGCAGAGAAATCTTTAAGCCTTCCTTCTCTTTCGTTTTCTTGCCCCATTGAAGTCCATACGTCGGTATAAATAACATCAACTCCTTCTACAGCTTCGTTCGGGTCTCGTGTCTGAAGAATCTCGGTGCCTGTTCTTTGGATTCGTTTGATATCACTGTCGGAGAATTCATAGCCTTCCGGTGAAGCAACTCTAAAATTCATACCAACCATTCCAGATGCAATTGCAAGGGATCTTGCAACGTTATTTGAATCCCCGACATAGGCGATTTTGATTCCCTCAAACTCCCCGAACTCTTGCTGAATAGTCAATAAATCCGCAAGTGCTTGAAGAGGGTGTGCAGAATCAGACAGCATATTGATCACGGGGACTGTTGCGTAGTCCGCTAGCTCTTTTACAGTTGCGTGATCGAACACTCGTGCTCCGATAACTGCGTGATAGCAGGATAGCGTTCGCGCTATATCACCTGTGCTTTCTCGCTTTCCAAGTCCGACTTCATCAGGTCGGATCGTGACTGGATGTCCACCGAGTTGCATAATCGCCATTTCCATTGAGTTTCTGGTTCTGTTAGATGGCTTTTCAAATAGTAGAGCCGCTCCTTTCCCTCTTAGTTGCTGGCTCGCAGGGTTTTGTGCGTAATCAAGCACAAGGCTAATTTCTGCTGGTGTAAGGTCATCAATTTCAAGTAAGTGACGTGGCATTGAGGGCACCTTTCAAGATCGTCATTGCTTCTTCTATCTGTGGGGTTGTAGTAGTTAGGGGGGGTGTAAACCGAAGCGCTGTAGGTGTGATCGGGTTTACCAGTAAACCGTTCTCCGTAGCATTTGCAGCAACCTCTTTACTTGTTCCGACATCTAGTTCCGCAGCCAGCATTGCTCCTTTTCCGCGAACTGAGAGAACTTGTGGCATTTCAAGGAGTGACTGTGTGAGAACTTTTTCGATTCTGCGGGCTTTTTCTAGATAGTTGTCGCGCTCCATTATCTCTAAGACCTTTCTCGCCACCGCAGTTCCGAGGGGATTCCCCCCGTATGTGCTTCCGTGGTCTCCAGCCTGAAAATTTGCAGCGATTTCATTTTTGGCCCAAACCGCACCAATAGGGAAACCATTTCCCAATGCTTTAGCGATACAGATGACATCCGGTTCGACATTGTAATGTTGATAGGCGAACCATTCTCCTGTTCGGCATAAACCAGATTGAACTTCGTCCACCATGAAAAGTAGCCCGTTATCTCTAGCGTGTTTCTCTGCTGCTGAGATGAATTCTTTACTACCTGGCCAGACACCGCCTTCACCTTGAATCGGCTCTAGGTGTATCGCCGCGGTAGTTTCGTCGGTAGACGACTGTAGCGCCGATAAGTTGTCACGCTCAACGTGTGAGAAGCCTTCGGGCATTGGTGCAAATGGTTCATGTTTATGGGGCTGACCGCAAGCTGCTAGGGCTGCCAGAGTTCTCCCGTGGAATGAGTCAAAAGTAGTAATGATTCCATAAACACCTTTCGGAGCGGTTTTGCGTGCTATTTTAAAAGCCAATTCGTTTGCCTCCGCACCCGAATTACAGAAAAAAACCTGACCTGACGGTGAGTAAGCTTTCTTACTGGGAGCTTTTAATCTTCCGGTAATAGCTTTGTCTAATGCGATGGCGACATGATGGGCGTGTTCGGTTGCCCAATAGTTTGATACCTGTGTTAATTTGGAGGCTTGGGAAGCAAGGACTTCAGCGATTTCTTCGTTTGCATGGCCAAGAGATTGCACGGCTAAACCACCGACAAAATCTAGGTATCTTTCTCCACTATTGTCCCAAAGTTCAGTTCCTTTCCCTTTAACGAACATTACAGAGGGTGCCCCGTATGTCGGCATGATAGGACATGAAGTCAATTTTGTTTTGGAATCCATTATTTCTGAATGTGTTTTCATTCTGTTCCCCCTCCAATGATCATCGTTCCGATGCCACTATCTGTAAAAAGTTCTAGAAGCACTGCGTGAAGTATCCTCCCATCAAGCAAGTGGGCTCTTTGGGCTCCCAGTTTGAGCGCTTCAATGCAGGAAGTTACCTTAGGTATCATCCCATCGGAGATTCCACCAGTTTCAATCATTGCGTGTATCTCGGTATTAGAAATCTCAGATATTAGACTCTGAGGATCGTTTTTGTTTAGTAATAAGCCTGGAACATCTGACAGATAAATAACCTTCTCGGCTTGTAACGCCCCTGCTAAAGCCCCCGCTGCAGTATCAGCATTTATGTTGAGACCCTGTCCTTTCTTGTCTTTCCCGATTGTTGATATGACTGGGATGTATCCATCTAAAATAATTTGGTCAATGACGGGTGTAGAAATTTCCTTGACATCTCCGACATAACCGAGCTTTTCATTACGTTGTTCAGCGAAAATTAAGTTGCTTTCTTCGCCGCTGATGCTAATTGCTTTCCCTCCAAGGTCAACAATGGCATTGACTATTCCCTTTCCAACTTCTTCTTTGAGGACTTTTTTTACAATTGTCAGTGTTTCTTTATCGGTCACTCTTAGGCCATCGATAAACGTGCTTTCTTTACCTATAGCTGCAAGTCTTTCTCCAATTTGTGGACCTCCACCGTGCACAACTACTGGCTTTATTCCTACTGAGTGAAGGAGCACCATGTCTTCTGCAAAGTGATGGAAGAGATCTTTGTCTACAAGAATGCTTCCCCCTATTTTGATCAAGACAGTACTCCCTGCGAAGTTTTGTATATATGGAAGAGCTTCTATGAGTACTTGCGCCCGTTCTGTAGGGCTAAAGAATTCTTTTTCTTTATTCGTTTCCATAGTTGCCCTCACGACCTATATCCAGCATTTATCTCTATGTATTGATGAGTAAGGTCGCAGGTCCAAACCTTGGAGCTTCCATCACCGATCCCTATATCTACATGAATGCTCACATTATCTTTCTGCAAATGTGATGCCGCCTTGGCTTCTTGATAAGCATGGGACTGTTGACCGTTCTCTGCAATCAATTCATCTCCAATCCATATCTTGAGCAGGTCCCTATCTGCTCGTTCTCCTGCTTTTCCTACTGCCATGATGATTCTGCCCCAGTTAGGGTCTTCTGCCGCCAAAGCAGTTTTGACTAGTGGTGAATTAGCTATGCTTTTTGCGATTATTCGGGCGGAGTGATTATCAGTTGCTCCGGTTACATGTACTTCCACGAATTTTGTCGCCCCTTCTCCATCTCGAACAATTTGGTGGGCTAGATCTAATGCCACTTTCTGAACTGCTTTTTCAAATGCGTCCAAATGATCAGAAGCTTTAACTTTTGATTGTCCGGTAGCGAAAAGAAGCACTGTGTCGCTAGTAGAAGTATCTGAATCTACCGTTATTGAGTTAAAACTTTTTTCTATCGCCTGGTTGAGTACTCCTTTGAGATCTGAAGCTGGTGCTGAAAGATCAGTAAAGATAAATGCCAACATTGTTGCCATATCAGGCGCGATCATTCCGCTGCCTTTAGCTATCCCGACGACAACGGCATCGGTTCCTTCTATAACGCATGATGATCCCTTGGCAAAAGTATCTGTCGTTTTAATAGCGTTCGCAGCTTTTTCCCATTCGTTTGCATCTGATTTTTCTTGATTTGAGAGCAACTCAGGTATATTTCTATTGATTTCATCCGCTTCAAACGGTTCACCGATGACTCCAGTTGAAGCTAGGAATACATGTTGGGGGGCTACGTTAAGTTCTTCAGCTACGCAAGCAGCGCTTGCTTTCGTAACCACCTCCCCCGGCTGCCCAGTGAAAGCATTCGCATTGCCTGCATTGCAGAGAAGCGCTCTTGCTGTACCTAAGTCTATTATTCTTTTGCACCATTCAACTGGCGCTGAAGGACAAAGAGATTTGGTGAATACCCCGCTAACTGATGTCCCTTCTGACATGGTAATTAGACAAAGGTCTGTTCGGCCTTCATAACGCATTCCGCTTTCAGTAACTGCAATCTCCACCCCTTCAACGTGGGGCAGATCAGGGAATGCAATTGGGGCAAGGGGTGAAATAGTCATTATTATGCCTAAGGGTAAAGTCCCGCTATCGGTAATCCCATTGTTTCTTCTAGACCTAGGGCTATGTTCGCATTTTGGATCGCCATTCCTGAAGCCCCTTTCATAAGGTTGTCTAGCGTGGCTATTGAGATCACCGTCTGGGTTCTTTGATCTACTCGTGCTGTAATATGAACCGTGTTTGATCCGAGAGTTGATTTGGTTGATGGTGGTCTTTCGTCAACGACAACAAATGGTTCATCTTTGTAAAAAGAAGCGAGGTGGTTGAGCGCTTCTTCTGTAGTAGATTCTTTCGTTAAATTCCCGTAACAAGTTGCAATGATGCCTCGATTCATTGGCGCCAGGTGCGGTGTGAATAGAACTGTCGTTTCCTTACCCGTAAATTCAAGAAGGGCTTGCTCTATTTCAGGAGTGTGCCTATGCGTTAATAAGCCATAAGGAACTATATTTTCATCAACTGCACAGAACGTCGTATTGTCTTTCGGTGGTCGGCCAGCTCCACTAACTCCTGTTATGAGATTAATGACTATTTGATTCGCGTCTATAAGCCCTGCTTCTAGCATTGGTGCTAGTGCGAACACCGAAGCTGCTGCATTGCATCCAGTAGCAGCTATAAGTTCAGCCCCAACAATCTTGTCTCGGAATAATTCTGGCAATCCATAGACTGCTTGTTGTAGATACTCAGGACAGGTATGTTCTGCGCCATACCAATCGATATAGTCTTCAGGGTTTTTAAGTCGGAAATCTGAACCTAGATCAACTATCGTCTGTGAATTCTGTAGAAGGTCAGGCATAATCATTTGGCTTAATCCGTGAGGTAGCGCACAGAATACTGCTTCCAGTCCAGTTATTTCTGCAATGTTTAGTTCACTAAATTCCATATCTGGGTAGGCCACTGCCAAACTTGGATAAAGGTCGCAAACTCGTTCGCCAGCCATTGTGTCGCCGGTAGCAACTTTGACGTTCATTTGAGGGTGGTTTGAGAGCAATCTGAGTAGTTCGGCACCTGTAAAGCCAGACGCGCCAATTATTCCTATATCTTTCATGATGCAATAATACCATCATTTTGCATAAATATGCACTTATTTGCATATCTATGCATTATTCGCGTATTTTCGCCCGAGTTTTCTTTTGCACTTCATCAATACATTTTTGGCGTAAATCTCTGATCTCATTATCATTTAATGTTGTTTCAGATGATTGGAATCGAAGCCTGTACGCAAGATTTCGTCTCTTTTCCCCCAGTGATTGTGGCTTAAAGGAATCAAAAAGTTGAAGATCTTTAAGGAACCGCCCGCCGGCTTTACGTAAACAACCTTCTATTTCAGCCGACCGGACATTTTCTGGTACATCAAATGCTAGATCAATGTCGCTTGTTGGATATTTTGAAACTTTGGTGTATTTCCTTTTCCCATGAGGACCATTGAGTAATCTTCCTAGGTCCAACTCAATCCACGCCACTCTTCCGGAGATGCCGAATTTTTGGAGTGTTCTTGGGTCAATTTCTCCGACTATCCCGTGCTCTTTCCCAGCTACGGTCACGCTTGATGATCGTCTTGGGTGAAGTCCTTCTACATGCTGTTCTTTAAGTTGCAGATTCGGAAGTGCCAGAGCATTTCCGAGAAGATTCAAAACTTTGACTGCTGCAGGAGCTTCCTCACCTACGAGAGCAACAGAGAGGTACTCCCTCTCATCTGGTAACAAATCTCCTTTTCCCGGAGGAAGAAATACATGCCCTATTTCAAAGAACTTCAATCCGTCAATTCTGTGCGATTGGTTATATGCGATTAATTTCATTTGGCCAGGCAATAATGATGTCCGAAGAAGTGATTCCTCATGAACCAGTGGATTTGAAAGAGAAATAGCTTCTTCAGACAAACCTGCTAATTTCAAATCGCCCGGGGCGAGAAAAGGCATGGGCATTGTTTCATCAAGGCCAGCTCCTACCAGTACATCCCTTACTAGTCTCCGGTCTTTTTGATATTGCGAAAGTTTTCCTGCTTGCGCCCCTCGTGGGACTGTTCTAGCAATATTTTCATAGCCATGAATTCTGGCTATTTCTTCAGCCACATCTGTTTCAGATTGTGTATCCCAACGCCACGTCGGAACAATCACATTCAAATTTTTCTTTTTCCGAGTTATTTCAAAACCTATTGACGAAAGGTGGGATTTCATCGTGTCTACGGTTAGATCCGTGCCAAGCAGGGAGTTAATTTTCTCTGGACGAACAAGAATTGGTGAACGGTCTGGTAAGTCGCCTTTTGACTCTTCTATCCCAGATGTTGAAATCCCTCCGCATTCTTCAAGTAACGCAGCAACGCGATTGATAGCACGTTCCATATTTTCACCAAAATCAGCTCCTCGCCTGAACCGCATAGAAGCTTCGCTCATAAGATTCAATCTTTTCACAGTTCTTGAAATTGATGGCGGGTCCCACCAAGCAACTTCGATGATAATATCTTTAGTCGTTTCAGAAATTTCAGTAGATTCCCCACCCATAATTCCTGCGATCCCAATTGGTTGATCATCAGCGTCTGTAATAACACCATCGATATCAGTTAATTCTCTCTCTACCCCATCAAGAGTTGTTATAAGTTCTCCATTGCCCGCACGCCGGATGCCAAGAGTTGACCCAGTGACTTTAGCCATATCGTATGTGTGGTTCGGTTGACCAAGTTCCAACATTACGTAATTTGAAATATCTACGACATTGTTTATGGGTCGCATCCCAAGGTGAACGAGTCTATTTTGTAGCCATTGCGGAGACGGCCCTACAGAGATTTCTTTCACTACACGAGTCAAGAATCTACCGCACAGTGACCCATCTTCTATGTGGACCGATACTTTGCTTTTCGTAGATTCTTTATCCTCTTCAACATCTATCTTTGGGAAAGCAAATGAGATTTCTAATTCTGCTGCAAGGTCACGTGCTACACCTGCGACACTCATAGCATCAGGCCTATTTGCATTAACTTCTAGGTCCCACAGAATGTCGGATTCTATCCCCAATGCCTTTTGGAGTGGCGTTCCTGTTTTGAGAACCATATCTGGGTCAGGGATGATCATTATCCCCTCATTGTCTTCTCCCATGCCAATTTCGCTTGCAGAGCAGCACATTCCATTAGATAACTCTCCTCGGAGTTCCCGTTGGGCTATCTCTATTCCACCTGGCAGGGTAGTTCCGACTGTGGCTACGGGAATTAAATCTCCAATGGACATATTGAATGCCCCACAACAAATTTGGGTTGGTGCTCCGTCACCTATATCCACATCAACGAGTTGAATACGTTCTGCATTTGGGTGTTGCCTTAAATTAAGAACTTTCCCGACGACTACCCCGTCCAGTTCTTCTCCAATTATTGACATTGATTCAACAGCTAAACCCAAGCTACTTAGTTTCTCTCCCAGTTCTATAGGATCACCCTCTATATCTGGGGCAAATTCCTTCAACCATGACAATAGAACTTTCATTTTTCTCCTAGAACTGTCTCAGAAAACGAGCGTCATTAAGTACCAGCTCTCGGATGTCATCTAATTGATACCGCATTGATACCAGTCGGTCAATGCCAAATCCAAATGCGAAGCCTTGCCATTCCTCAGGGTCAATGCCGCAATTTTTGAGAACGTTGGGGTGCACCATTCCACAACCTCCAAGTTCAAGCCAACTACCATCAGGTCTAGAAATATCAAACTCAGCAGATGGCTCAGTGAATGGGAAATAACTGGGTCTCAATCGCGATTTAACTTCTTCTCCGAAGAATGCTTGAACGAATGAATCAATTGTTCCTGCCAAATCACCCATTGTTATTCCTTTGTCAATAACAAGGCCTTCTATCTGGTTAAAAGCAGGCAAGTGAGTCGCATCCGCACTATCCGTTCGGAATGTACGACCAGGAGCGACAATATATATTGGGGGGCGTTGCTCTTCCATTGTTCGGATTTGAACTGGAGATGTATGTGAACGGAGCATCACTTCTTCTTCTTCTCCAAGATCAACAAAGATTGTGTCAAAATTTCCTCTTGCTGGATGCCAATCGGGGATATTGAGTGCTTCAAAGTTGTACCAAGCTGTCTCAACCTCAGGCCCCTCAGCAACTGTGAAACCCATACCTACGAAAACATCCTCTAATTGGTCTCTCGCCTGAGTGATTAAATGCAAGTGTCCTCGAGTAATCGGGTTCAACACCTCTGTAAGGTCTGCAACATCATTTAAAAAGTATGTTTCCCATTCAGTATCTTCAATCTCTACTCTCCTCTTGTCTATGACCGACTCAATACTGACTCGTATTTCATTGATTTCTTTTCCAGCTGTTGCTCTTTCGCTTTCTGGGATTGAGCCAAGAGCTTTCTTTGCAGCAACAAGTTCTGATTTTTTTCCAAGGAACTGGTTTTGCACTTTTACGAGTTCGTCAACTGTGGAAGCTGCCAATGAAGCTTCTTCTGCATCTTTAGGTAATTTACTTAAATCAATCATTAAACATTTCCTCTGGTAACTCTATTCTCGCAGGTTGCTTGGGGACCTTACAGGGATTTAATGAAAATACTTTTCGTTTTCACTAGTTGGGGATTCTCCGATGGCCTCAAGCGCGTTGGCGTTTCGCTTCAAAGGACACAATGGATGCTGCTGTAGCCACGTTTAAAGATTCAACTCCAGCATCCATTGGTATTACTGCAAGATGATCCATTTCTTGAAATATCGTTGGGTCTAGCCCCCTGCTTTCATTTCCTAACAGAATTGCAAATGGGCTTGAGTAGTCGATCTCAGTATAGATTCTAGTTCCTTTACCTGATAGCCCTATAAGATTGATCTGTTTTTGCTTTATAGCGTGAAGAATAGAAGAGGTCTCTACACCGCAGACGACCGGTACTCGAAAAAGAGCTCCGGCAGAAGATCGTACGGTTTTAGGGTTGTAGATATCTACAGAATTGGTTGAAAAAATAACTCCATGAGCTCCTGCGGATGCAGCGCTACGGATCATTGAACCAGCATTTCCTGGCTCGTTTATTCCTATCCCAACGAGCAGGAAAGTTGATTCGTTGGTTACAACGTTTTCCATAGCCATGTCTAGCCTCGGCAATGTGGCAATTATTGGCTGAGGGGTAACCGTTGATGCAATGGAGGAAAGTAAATCATCTTCTATTCGCCAAAGCTTTGCATCAGTTTCTGAGATAAGTTTTTCGATTTCCCCACTCATGTCGGAAGACGCGGAAAGAAAAACATCTACAGGATGATTCCCAGTAATAATTGATTCATTTAGTAGCTCAAGTCCCTCAACAGCAAACTTTCCGGATTCAAGCCGTTGTTTTGGATCTTTAATAATTTTCCTGAGTTCGCGGATTCTCGCGTTGTTCTTTGATAGCCCGCTCATGGGTGGTTAGTTAGCTTTCGCAGCGACTGCCTCGTCAGCTAGTTTCACAAGGGCACTGAAAGCCGCAGCATCATTAACGGCAAGATCTGCTAGGTTTTTTCGATCTACCTCAATTTCAGCATTCTTTAATCCATTAATAAATCGACTATACGTTGTACCGTTTTGCCTACAAGCTGCATTGATTCTCTGAATCCAGAGTTTTCTGAATTCTCCTTTTCGTGCGCGACGGTCGCGAAAAGCGTAATTTCCACTATGCATGACTTGTTCATTTGCTGCTCGGAAGCTTCTACTCTTATTGCCGTAATAGCCTTTAGCTCTACCTAGTACTTGCCTACGGCGCTTCTTACTGTGAACAGAGGATTTTGTTCTTGCCATGTTATTTCTCCTGATTAGTGTCCGAAGCCTTTCGGATCTGTTGTGTTAAATACCTAAATTCCTGCGAACTGTTTTCGTATCAGCTGCGCTTACTTCTGCTGGCCTTCTAGCTTGCCTTTTCCGCTTTGGGGATTTCGCTTCAGCTAGATGATTTCTGTGTTTTCGTCCTCGTTTGAGTTTCCCATTCGAAGTTTTCTTAAACCTCTTAGCTGAACTTTTGTGTGTTTTCATCTTTGGCATATTTCGTTGTCTCCTTCGGAAATAGTTTTAAAATTCTGTGACAAGTTTAAGCTTCGTTATCGCTTTCTTTTTCTCTTTGAGCTTTTGCTTTTCGAAGATTTTCAATTGCTTTTTTATCTGGGCTGAGAACCATAACCATGTTCCGTCCATCAAGTTGCGGGTAGGACTCCTGAACTGCTATATCTTCCATCTGTTCTGACACTTCGTCGAGAATTCTTCTCCCAAGTTCTGGGTGTTGGACTTCTCGGCCCCGAAACATAATAGTTAATTTGACTTTATGACCATCTTCTAAAAATTTTCGTACTTTGCTCGTTTTCGTATCAAAGTCACCTCGAGCTATTTTGGGTCGATATTTCAGTTCCTTAACTACGATATTTGTGCTTTTCTTCCGGGAATCTTTCGCCCTTTGTGCTGCTTCGTACTTGTATTTTCCGTAGTCCATAATCCGACAAACGGGGGGGTTAGCATTTTCTGCCACCTCCACAAGGTCTAGGTCAAGTTCTCGGGCTTGTTCCAGAGCCTCAGACAATGGTGCTATACCAATCTGTTCCCCATCTGGCGATACTAACCGCACCTCATTGGCACGGATTTGTTCGTTGATGCGAGGCTCCTCATTCCCAGCTATGTCAAACTCCTTGTCAAGTTATAACTCCTTAAGTTGATGTTTTTGAACTTTGAGAAAAAATAAGGGTGCTGAGAAGTCAGCACCCGAAACTGTCAAACAGTTGTGATGTTGCACCCAACGCACTTCTACTTTCTGCAGTGGTAAGGCGACTGCCTCTCGACAGCACTTTCTCAACCTATTTATCTCATAGGCCACTAACTAGATTACAGGGAAAAATAACTGTTCTGACAAAGTCATCTATAAAGTCATAGTAAGAGAAAGAGGAGAAGATATGAGTTTATGGACACCTGATGGTGAGCATGAGGTAAATAAGGATCAACCACAAGTTGATGAGCAGAGCGTTCATGAGAGTCAAGATATAAATGATGTTCCCGGATTTGAAGATCTAACCCCTGAACAGCAAGAGCAAGCAAAGGCCATGGCAGCAGAACTTGCAGAGGCAAGGCAACGACTTGCGGAGACGCCAGCTGCAGAAGTAATCGCTAACCATGTAATGGGAATTTACGAATTAGCTGCGATTCATTTAAGTAGTCAACCACCCGGACTTGATGAAGCAAAAGTAGCAATTGATGCCATGACTGCCATCTTAAGTTCTCTTGACAGTCGGTTAGGACAGAATGAAGCTGTCCTCAAAGATGCTCTTTCACAAATACAAATGGCGTTCGTGCAAATTAGCGATTCTGCAACATCAAATGAAAATTAGCTCTACCAAATATAAAAAATCTATTCAGATTACTAAACTATGAGGCATCTGAGAATGGGAATACTTTGAGCAATTTAGATAAATTCGCTGATGTTAACGGTGTGAGAATCTGTTATAGAACATTGGGTAGCCCCGACGATCCGCCTCTTCTTCTCGTCATGGGTCTCGGTGCCCAATTGATTGGATGGCCGGAAGGCCTCGTGGAAAAAATTGTAGATCAGGGTTTTTTCGTTATTAGTTTCGACAACCGTGACTGTGGGCTATCAGGCAAAACAGTTGGGGATCCTCAAGATTCCGGAGAGCTTCTCCTAAAAGCCGCATCTGGCGAAAAGGTTGTTCAACAGTATTCGCTTTCAGATATGGCAGAAGATGCGGTTTCTTTACTCAATTTCTTAGGATTTAATTCTGCTCATATTGTGGGAGCTTCTATGGGAGGAATGATCGCTCAAACAATAGCTATAGAGCAGGCTGACAGCGTGCTTTCTCTTACTAGCATTATGTCTGCTACTGGGAATCCACAAGAATTCACTCCGACAGAAGAAGCACTTGATGCCCTTTTAGCTTCACCAGAAAGCAATCGTAATAAAATTATTGAGGCAAATGTTGTTGCCTCTGAAGCGCTCGCAGGCCCTCATTGGAATGAAACTTTCGCTCGAGAGCAAGCTGAGAAGAATTATGACAGGAGTTTCCATCCGAAAGGTATCGGATTTCAGATAGGTGCTATTGCTATGAGCGGCGATAGAACAGAAAAGCTTAGAGAACTTGATGTTCCTTCACTAGTTATTCATGGATCTGTCGATCCTCTGCTCCCCCTTCACTGCGGGATTTCAACCGCAAAGGCTATTCCGGACGCAGAATTGCTGACTTTTGAAGATATGGGCCATGATCTCCCTGAAATCCACTGGGACCAGATTGTTAAAGCAATAAAGTCGCTTAGCTTAAAGGGGTAACGGTTTCGATACTCCATATTGAGTGAGAAATCGTGCGCCAGAGAAAGATTTTCCCTACGATAAGGTTATGTCAATGAGCCAACGGTTTGATCCTTTCTCTACCGAAGCTTTAGATGATCCTTTCCCGTTCTATAAATCTCTTAGAGAAAAATGCCCGCTTCATAAGCACAAAGAGTTCTCCCACCCGCTATATACGATGACTCGTTACGACGATGTAGCTGAAATGCTTACCAACATTGAATTGTGGTCTAGCCACTATGGCCAGATGCCAAGATATTCAGTTCAAGGATGCTTGTTTAGCGACCCGCCCGAACATACCTGGTATAGGAAACTTATACAAAAGAGTTTCGCTCCGAGACATGTTGCCTCTATGGAGGATGAAATAGCTGAACTAGTTAAGGAACTAGTTGATGAGATGGAAAAAACGTCCAGCGGCGATCTACATGACGCCTTAGCGTGTCCGCTTCCTGTTCTTGTTATCGCTAAAATTCTTGGGATTCCTACAGACGACATTGACCAATTCAAGGCCTGGAGCGATGCGCAGTTAGCTGCTTCAAAATCTCCCAACGCTGATGACTCAAAAGCTCCTCGTGAAGCAATGAATACTTACCTTCTTGAGCAGTTAAATTTCCGTCGTTCCCTCCTCAAAGATGCTGGAATTGATGGGGAGGGAGATCCTGAGAAGTTGATTGGCAGCATAATTCCTGATGATGTTATTAGTGGGATTCTTCTTGCTGAAGTTGATAACCGGATGCTTTCTGACACAGAACGCTTGGTCATGCTCAATCAACTTCTAGTTGGAGGAAATGAGACAACTACATCTTTAATAACTAATCTTTTTTGGAGACTTTTATCAAATCGGGAACTCTATGAACAACTGCAAGATGATCGGTCTTTGTACCAAGTAGCAGTTGAGGAGAGCCTTAGGTTTGATGCTCCTGTTTTGGGCTTGTATCGGACAAATACTAAGGAGGTTAATCTCCACGGTTTAGACGTTCCTGAACGCTCAAAGGTTATGGCTACCTATGGGGCAGCTAATCGGGACCCAAATGTTTTTAAGGATCCTGATACTTTTCGCCTTGATAGAGAACTTGAGGAATTGCGGAAACATCTCTCTTTCGGGTTAGGACGACACTTTTGTCCAGGTGCGCAACTCTCAAGGCTTGAAGCACGCCTTGCACTGAAGGAAATTATTGAACGTTTCCCAAACCTCCGACTTACTGAGGAACCAGAAAGGATAGAGCCCTTTCTTCTATGGGGGCGGAAGACTCTTCCGGTGGCTTGGGACTAATGGACTATTTTTGAAATAGGTATTTCAACAATATCAGTAGCACCCGAACCCCTAAGTTCTGGGATAAGTATGTTTATTTGGTCTTTGGGGACAACTGTTTCAATCGCATAACCTTCGCCGCCGAAGAGTTCATTAACTGTTGGCGACTTCATAGAAGGCAAAATTCCTATTACTGAACCGAGGTCATCCTTCGCGACGTTCATCTTAACCATCACTTTCCCTCGAGCTTCAAGAACTCCTT
>PAQG01000028.1 GCA_002709645.1 Acidimicrobiaceae bacterium | reverse complement strand
TGGCAGAGGTTCGCCACGAGATTGCGATGAGTGAGCATCACTCCCTTAGGCAACCCTGTCGTACCTGAAGAATAGGGGAGTACCATGTGGTGGCCATGGAGGTCAACGGGAACCTGATCAATTGGGTCAGAAGCAAGAACATCTGTTATTGAAGTGGCATCATCGTGTTCGCCGATAACGATGATTTCTTCAACGCCCGTTCCCTCGATAGCTTCCAACGCAATGGGCATGGCTGCTTCAATGGTTACAAGAATTGAGGCTGAAGCGTCAAGGAGCTGGAATCTGATTTCCTCAGCTCCATACGTTGGATTCACGGTCGTGACCGTGCCCCCAGCGACACCACAGCCATGGAAAACAACCGCGTATTCAGGGATATTTGGTGCTACGAGCGCTAGCGTCGAACCTGTCGTGAACCCTCGAGAAGCTAGACCGCCAGCAAATCTTCGAATCTGGTCTTTCAGTTCCCCAAAAGTAACCACTCGCCCTGAACTACCTTCAATGAAGGCTGCTTTTTCGGACAGTTCGTCAGCCTTTCGTAGAACATAATCTGTGATGGAAACATCAGCGATCTCAATTTCTGGAAGCGGGCTTTTATGAATAACAGGCATAGTGAACTCCTAAATAACTTTCAGAGTTAGCTTCGCCCAAACTTCAACTCAATGCAAACCCCACAGAAGCAGAACGCCATGATGCAGCGTTCGTATTCTCGTATTTCCTGAATCATCTATTCCCGATAAGCTGAGAGGGTAAACCGAAATGTCAGAGGGTCTAAATGAGTCGATTCAGTGGGAAAGTAGCGTTAGTAACGGGAGCAGCATCAGGTGTAGGAAGAGCAACTGTTCTCCAGATGATCAAGGACGGTGCGAAAGTCTCCGGCATAGATATAAATCATGACGGCCTCGAAGCTTTAGCAAATGAGGTTGGGGATCAATTTCATTACACCGTCTGCGATATTAGCGATAGGGAAGCGGCACGAAATGCTGTTGAAGAGTGTGTAACTCATTTTGGAAGCTTGGACATTGTGGCAAATGTCGCTGGAGTTGTCCGGTCTCATCATGCCACCGATGTTGATGAACAAACGTGGCGCTTAATAATGGGGGTCAACATTGACGGAATGTTTTGGATTACCCAAGGAGCAATCCCTCATCTTCTTAAAACAGGTGGAAATATTGTCAATGTTGCTTCAAATGCGGGGTTCATGGGACAGGCCTACACTGTTCCTTACTGCGCTGCGAAAGGAGCTGTTATCAATATGACACGAGCATTAGCTATGGAATACATAAAAACCGATCTGCGTGTGAACGCGATCGCACCCGGTGGGATGAAAACCGCCATGACTGAGAATTGGCAGGTTCCTGAGGGAATCGATTTTGAGTTAATGCAGACCTACACGGGTTTCCGAGGCATGGCTGAACCAGATACAGCAGCTAATGCTATTTGCTGGATGGCATCTGATGAAGCAGCACGCTGTACAGGATCAATACTTTCAGTTGATGGTGGTTTAACTGCTGCTTAGATTATTGAATGCAGTTAGGAAAAGGCTATGATCGTACCAAACGGGGGAAATTATGCGAGGTATTAAGCATCCGATAACACATGAAATTTACGAGGTCAGTGATGATGGGCTGAACGTAGTCGTAAATGGCGATGCTGGAACCGGTGAATTCACATTTGGAGGCGAGTGGATTTCAGGCGAGTTGAAAATTGCCGATAAACATCTCTGTGGATGGTTGGGTAGTGAACGCGGAGAGAACCGGTTTCGCGATACAGAAAATAGAACAAGGAAATTATCATGACAATTGCTGAATCAAAATCTCAAGATCTTACTTATCAAGAACTCCTTGATTCAGATACTCACGAGGTTAACCCAACATTACGAATGACAAGTGATGTTGATTTTGGGACAATGAATATCCCAGTTGAACGCTATACATCACAAGAATTTTTTGATTTAGAGGTTGAAAAGATATGGAAGAAATCTTGGCAAATGGTTTGCCGAGAGGAACATATTCCCAATGTCGGAGACACTTATGTTTATGACATCGTGGGAACCTCTATACTCGTCGTTCGGTCTGCACCAGATGAGATTAAAGCCTTCTATAATGCCTGCCTTCATCGCGGCAGGCAATTACGAGAGTGTAGCGGTCATGCAGGTGATGTCATTCGCTGCCCATTTCATGCGCTTGCTTGGCACTTAGATGGATCACTTCAGAACCTGACAACAGCATGGGATTTCCCTCAAGTAGAGCCCGAAAGTTTTTCCTTGCCTGAAGTACAAGTGGCATCTTGGGAAGGCTGGGTCTTTATTAATATGGATCCTGACTGTGAAGACTTCTATGAATATATTGGGGATCTTCCAATGCATTTTGAGAAATGGGCTCCACACAAAAAATTTGTTTCTGCCCATGTTGCAAAGCGTTACCCGGTTAATTGGAAAGTCGCTCAAGAAGCTTTTATGGAGGCGTTCCATGTAATCGCTACGCATCCTCAAATACTCACTGGAACAGGTGACTGCAATAGCCAATACGATGTCTTCGGTAACTTTTCACGAGCGATCACTCCAAATGGGACTCCAAGCCCACATCTTCAATGGGAACCTACAGAGCAAGAAATTTTTGATGCTATTACTGATAAAAGGTTGGATGAGGATCCTATGGCAACGATCCCTGAAGGAATGTCTGCTCGAGCCTTTGCCGCTCAAGTTGCACGTGAACGACTCCGTTCAGCTGTCCCAAATGTTGATGAATACTGTGATGCGGAAATCAATGACAGTATGTATTTCACACTTTTCCCTAACTTTCATCCTTGGGGCGCTTTCAATCGCATCAATTATCGATTTAGACCTGTAGGAACGAAAGTTGATGAATGCCTTATGGAATGCATCTATACAGAGGATTATGAGGGTGATGAACGACCGGCCCCAGCTGAATATATTGAATTAGGAATAGACCAAGAATGGACCGAGTTAATACCTGAAATCGGTAACCTTGCTCGAGTTTTCCAGCAAGATAGCTTTAATCTACCTAAAGTCCAGAAAGGACTTGAAACTTTTAGAGCTGACGGATTAACCCTAACGAAATATCAAGAAGTTAAAATCCGTCATTGGCATGCAATGGCAGAACGCTTTATCGCTGGTTAGCTTTAACTATCAGCGATCCAAGTGCCATGGAAACCTGTTGGGACTCGTTGAGGGATATGAATTTCTGCTATCGGGTCATTAGCTATATTGCTTGCATCAAGAATAGCTAAATATGATGTGTCGGTATCGCCTGCGTACACGTAGGTCATTAGGTATCCGTCGTCTTCATTAGTTGCTCCTTCAGCTGGGACAAATGAGGGTTCCCCTGGGAAATGGCTATTAGGGAAGTTATGAAGTTCAGATGTCCCTCCATTAGCTAAATCGTATTTTACGGTAGCTCCTCCTCCGGGGCCATCACCAATACCTCCATCGCCCATTGAAAGGCAGTAACCGTAACGATTTTGAAGGCCGACGAGGTTATCTGGAAGCTTTGGAAATTCGCTTCCACGGTCATCAATTTGTCGTTCTGAAACAGCCCCTGTTTTCATATTGAGACGCCATTCCCACATCATTGGGGAATCAGCCGGATCGGGATCGTCGGAGACAGCTATTTCAGATGAGTTTCTCCATATTTCACGTAAACGGCAACCGTTTACAACGATTTCGTCTCCATCTTCATAGGAGTTCAAGGTATGGAAAACGTAACAGGGGTTGACGTCAAACCATTTCACATCAGCATCAGAACCCGCTCGAGGCATAACGCCAAACCGAGAAGGATAATCGTCACTCCACCGGATCGGCATCCCACCTTGCATGGCCAGTTCCATATCAAATATTGCAGGTAGGTCTAGGAAAATAGAATGGTTACGAGTGACAGTGAAATCATGCATCATTGTTGGTCCACCCACGGTTATTTCTTCGCTTTGGATCAATTCACCATCTGCGCTTATCCGGTGGTAGGTGAGGAAAGGGGCTAGAGAACTATAGCCAAACATGAGAAGCTCTCCAGTTTCTCCACATACCTTCGGGTGAGCTGTCATTGCTGTGTGGAGTTTCCCATCATAGTTATGGCAGCCGATAGTCTCGACGTCTTTACTTAGTTCGTATGGGAAAGAACCCTCTTCAAGAGCGTATATTTTTCCTGCATGTCCGAGAACGCTTGTATTAGCGACGCTTACTTCAAAGTTGAATCCCATTTTTTCCATGTCAAAGTAAAGTTCCATTCGGTCTTTATCGGGATTATCAAACATTGGGGTACGGACGTATCGGTTTCTATACCAGTTTGCTTTCCCACCTGAAAGTTCAACTCCGTGGATCATGCCATCACCTACAAACCAGTGATCAGAGGTACCTGATTGCGGGTTCGCTCCATTTCGGAAATACCGCCCTTCTAGTTCCGTTGGAATTGAACCCTTTACTTCCAGATCGGTGACCGTCAGTTCATCAAATACGGGTGCGTTATTGCCCGAAAGATGCCATGGCTTCCCTTCTTCCGTCTCGCTTTCAGGTATTTCTGTCGTTGTCATACTTCCCCCTTGACGCAGGTTTAGGTCATCATTAGCGCCAAGTGCTACTGTTGCACAAATCTAACCCCATTACCATTTATCACTAACAGGTTATGGGGTATTAAAAATTCGGGGGAAAATACGTCTTGGAGATCTACCTTCAAAATCTTCTAACAGGACTCGGCGATGGGGCCGTTATCGCAGGTGTCGCGCTTGGGCTAGTCTTGGCTTACCAAGGATCCGGTGTCCTGAATTTCGCTCATGGAGCGATGATGATGTACTCAACATATATCTACGATGAACTTCGAGATACCGGGGATTTTGTTTTCCCAATTTCGTTCTTCGGAACAGACAGGGTCAACCTCCTTGGAACACCTGACAAAGGCGAGCTAGCAGCATTTTGGCCTTCGTTCCTTCTAGCGCTTCTAATGGCGGCAATACTTGGACTACTTATCCATTTACTTGTCTTCCGCCCTCTACGAGGAGCGCCGTTACTAGCCAAAGTTGTAGCAACTGTTGGTGTATTCATTCTCTTACAATCCTTAGTCCTTCTCCGTTTCGGAACAGCGAATGAAACCGTTAGAGCGATTCTCCCCACAGATACAGTGACACTTTTCGGAACCCGAATACCTCAAGATAGATTCTGGTTGGCGGGAATAGTTATCTTAACTGCTCTTCTCCTCACCATTTTTTACCGAGCAACGGTTTTTGGATTAGCAACACGAGCAGCAGCAGAGGAAGAGAAAGGAGCAACGATTCTTGGTTTCTCCCCTAACTTCCTTGCTGCAGGTAACTGGGTTCTCGCCTCCGTAGTAGCGGCAGTATTTGGGATCCTCGCAGCATCGCTTTCTAATGGTGTGAATACGGTCAATTACACATTGCTGGTTGTTCCTGCGCTAGCTGGAGCCCTAGTAGGAGCATTACGATCATTCGGAGTTACTGCAGCGGCATGTCTTATTCTTGGCATGTTCCGTTCAGAACTATCCTTACTGCAGATCAAATCATGGTGGCCTGACTTTGCGCGAACAGGGATGCGGGATGTGCTGCCCTTTATCGTCATCGTCGGTATTCTTTTCCTACGGGGAAAAAATCTTCCATCACGGGAAAATTTTGCTGATGTCCGATTAGCATTTGCCCCAAAACCAAGAAATGTTTTTCCCGCAACAATAATCTTGTCCGGATTGACGGTTCTCGGTATTTTCTTTTTCGACCGGGCGTTAAGGCTCAGCCTCTACGAATCACTGTCCTCAATTATCATCGTGTTTTCCATCGTTGTCCTCACCGGACTTGTGGGACAGGTTTCTTTAGCTCAAGCAGTTTTCGCTGGAGTCGCTGGCTTCCTCCTCGGGAAAATAGCAATAGAAACAGGCATCCCATTCCCCATTTCACCATTTCTCGGAGCTTTCGGAGCTGTAATCCTCGGATTGATTGTGGGCATACCCGCCCTACGTATCAGAGGAATACAATTAGCGGCTGTCACCATGGCGCTAGGCGTAGCTTTGGGAACAATCTTGTTTACAAACCGTTGGTTTATAGGAAATACCGGTGCTCTACCGATAGAACCCCCTGACATATTTGGCGTTAATTTAGCGGCAAATGTTGGAACTGATTTTAATAGATGGGAATACGGCCTGATGCTTCTGATCGTTACCGTTTTTTGTGCCCTATCTGTGGTGAATATCCGCAGGTCAGGTACTGGCCTCAGGTTCTTAGCAATACGCGCCAATGAACGTGCCGCCGCTGCATGTGGAATCAACGGAGCTGCAGTCAAACTCCAAGCTTTCGCATTCTCTTCATTCCTCGCTGGTCTCGGCGGAGCGATGATGGCATACATGAGAGGCCAAATTAGCGGTGAATCTTTCAGCGTATTCGCCAGTTTGGCTCTCCTCGCTTTCGCTTACCTCGGAGGTATAGGTTCAGTCAGCGGGGCACTTGTCGCAGGCGTAATCGCCCCCGGTGGACTCGCCGTAGGATTAATAGCCAAAGGCTTTTCTGGCGGCAGCATCGGAACATACGCTAACTTGGTCGGGGGGGTCGGACTTATACTGACTGCAATATTAAATACCGATGGAATAGCAGGGAAAATCGCAAGAGATAATCAAGCGAGACGAAGCGCGAAAACCGAAAAAAATAAAGTAATAAAAGCTACGGCTCTTCATTGAAGCAAGCCAAGGGGGAAATCATGAAAAAAGCGTTACTAACTATGATTGCAGTTTTTGCACTGTTCGCTACAGCGTGCGGTGGTAGCTCAGATAGTGACTCAACAACGTCAAGCTCTTCAGAAGAGACGGAAACGGAGACGGAGACGGAGACGGAAAGTTCATCAAGTGAGACTACTGAAGAAAGTTCTTCATCTGCTAGTGAAACTGCTGAAGAGGAAGAAGCCGAAGACAATAGTGGCGCAGATGAAGAAGTAGTAGAAGAAGAGGAAGAGACTGGACCTGTAGCAGCAGATGACTCTCTTGCACCAGTCAGAATTGGTTTCATGAATCAGGAAAATGACCCTGTAGGCTCATTCCCTGAAATCAGGTTTGGTATTGAAGGAGCTGTTGACTACATCAATGCAGAACTGGGAGGCATCGACGGTCACCCAGTTGAACTTGTGACCTGTCTGCAAAATAGTATTCCAGCCGCTCAAGAATGCGCACAACAACTCGCAACAAGTGATTTAATATCAGTTATTAACGGGGTAAATATCTGGACAATCGCTTTTGATTTCTATGGAACACTAGGAGAAACCCCTGTGATCGGTGGATTGCCATTGTTCGCTGTTGACTACAACCAGCCAAACGCTAGATATTTCAACGGAGGAAGCGTACAAGTCTATTCAGCCGCGGCACGCTTTGTCGCTGAAGACCTCGGCGCAAACAAAGTTGCAATTCTGGTAAACCAGAACCCCGCAGCCACTGCGGCCCTTGACTCAGGACTAGCCCCAATCTTTGATTCTTACGGAATTGAGTACGAAGCCTTTGATGTTCCTATCCCGCTGACAGATGCCATCCCTCCTATGAGTCAAGCCGCAGCATATGACGCAGATATTATAATGCTTCTTGCTGCAGGAAATGAATGCGTTCCCGTCATCCGAGCAGCAAGTCAATTAGGAATACCTGCTGACGAAATGTTCCTTAGCGCAACATGTGACGATGAAAATATTTACGCAGAAGTAGGTGAACTCATGGTTGGCAGCTACATACACAGAGGCGGCTACACGACCAGGGACCCATGGGCTCCCGATGAAGTCTTGGCCGAATTTGATAGCAGAGACGGGCTAGTAGAGCAATACGCTCCAGAAGCTCCAGATGCTTCATTCACCGGACTTGGCTGGGTAACAATGATAGACATTCATGATCTCTACGACGAAATAGGATATGAAAACCTGTCCACACCAGGGACCATTATTGCCACCATGGATGATGGTCAGACCCGAGGAAGAATAGGTGGTTTTGGTTGGGCATGCATTTACCAAGACATCGGCCTTTCATCCCTCTGCCAAGGATCAGCAATGTTTGTTGAAATCGGAGATTCCGAAGGGAATACTCTACCTCCTGCGGTCATCGGCCCAGAAGGATACTGGAATGGTCTTGACCTACTTGGATAAGCCCCAGTCAAGTAACTGAGACACCAGCGGAAGCTTCCACGACAAACAATGTGGCTGGGGCTTCCGCCGGCTGTTCTTCAGGGGCGGGAAATAAATCTGAAACCTGGGGACAGAAGGCCTCCACATGTTCATTCTCAACAAGAGCAACAGCTGAACCCGCAAACCCGCCACCAGTCATGCGCGCCCCATAACAACCCTTCACGTTCTGAGCTATTTCAACGATTTTGTCCAACGCCGGCCCAGAAACCTCATAATCACTTCGTAAGCTCTCATGACTGGCATTAATCAAATTACCGGCTTCCATTAGGTCATTACTGCGTAAACAATGTACGACGTCCACCACTCGTTGATTTTCCGTAACGACATGGCGAGCCCTACGAAAACCAATTTTGTCAACAACCTCTAAAGACCCAAGATCTTGTAAAGACACCTCACGTAACGAATCGGCACCCAAAGCCGCCGCTACCCGTTCGCAGGTTTCTCTTCGGTCGTTGTAGGCGGTTCCAGATAATTCACGTCTCGTTCCCGTATCCATCACTACGACAGAAACTTGTTTTGGAAGCGCAACAGAACTTAATCCTAGAGATTGGCAATCAATGAGTAACGCAGAACCCGCTTCAGCGAACGTGCAAGCAAGTTGGTCCATGATTCCTGAACGAACTCCGATAATTTCATTCTCAACAGCCTGACCAGCTATCGCTATTTCCATTAGAGGGGTATCAACTCCGGCAACTGAACGAAAAGTCAACCCAGAAGCTATTTCAAGGGCCGCAGACGATGACAAGTTCGCACCTGCCGGAATATCTGAACAAATGAACCCTCTCCACCCCTTCACAGGAACACCAGAACTCTTAAGTAAAGCACCCATCCCATGCAAGTATCTACTCCACCCCTCTGACTCCTGCGGAGACTCTGAAAGAGAGAATTGCGCATGCCCGAACCCTTCGGAATGGACTTGCACATCATCAGATGAAACAGGCTTTGAGGCGATCACCGTTGAGAATTGCAGTGCTATAGGAAGAACAAATCCGTCGTTATAGTCAGTGTGTTCCCCAATCAGATTCACTCTCCCAGGGCAACGGCTCACGAAAACAGGGTCCTCGTTGAAATGAGATCGGAAACCTTTTCGAGCCTTTGTAATCATTGCATGAGATGGAGACACTCCTCTATTGTCCTCTACGGACCTTAAAAACGGAAACCAAACAAGAAACTAGACTTCATTGTTTCGGAAACTGCGTCTACATTAGCGAAGATGCCAAAGATTGTTTTCGTTGGTGCTGGAAGCACTGTCTTCGCCAAGAACCTGCTGGGAGATATTCTCTCCATGCCAGATTTAAGCTCATCAGAAATAGTCATGTTTGACATAGACCCTGAACGACTTTCCACAAGTATGGTTGTCGCTGAGAGAATTCGCGAAAAACTTGAAGCAAAAGCTCAAATTTCCAGCACGACTAATCAGGCAAAGGCCCTTAATGGAGCTGATTATGTCATCACGATGTTTCAAGTAGGGGGATATGAACCCTCAACAGTGATTGATTTTGAAATTCCCAAAAAATATGGACTCCGGCAAACAATCGGGGATACCCTTGGAATAGGCGGAATCATGCGGGGGATCCGAACTATTCCCGTGATGCTTAACCTTGTAAAAGACATGGAGAACCTATGTCCAGATGCTTTGCTCCTTAACTATGTGAACCCAATGGCTATGCTTTGCTGGGCAATTGCAGAAACCTCAAACATCAAGACCATTGGGTTGTGCCACAGCGTGCAACAAACCGCTGCGCAAATATCAGAAGACATAAGTGTCCCTTTCAACGAAATTGATTATCTTGCAGTTGGCATCAATCACATGTCGTTCTTTCTCAAATATGAACAACACACCGATAAAGGACTTATGGATCTGTATCCGTTGATACGAGAACGCGCGAAGAGTCAACCACCATATAGAAAACTTCCTGGAGGAGTTTCACTCTCGGATGCAGTCAGATACGAAGTACTCGAAAGAATCGGGTACTTCGTCACAGAATCAAGCGAACATTTCGCTGAATACGTTCCATGGTTTATAAAGAGCGGGCGCGAAGATCTCATCAAACAGTTTGAAATCCCTTTAGATGAATACCCAAGACGATGCGAACAACAAATACAACATTGGGAAACACTCCGATCTGACCTTGAAGATCCAGCCAGAGATATCCATGTCCGACCGAGCAATGAATACGGAGCGGGCATTATCCATAGCATCGAAACAGGTACGCCAAGAACCTTTAACGGTAATGTGCCCAATGGGGACTTAATAACGAACCTCCCAGCAGAGTGTTGCGTTGAAGTCCCCTGCAGAGTCGACGGCTCAGGTATCGCACCTACGCCGATAGGCGAACTACCTCGGCAAATCGCTGCTCTAATCCAAACAAACATCAACGTCCAGTCATTGACCGTTCAGGCCGTTTTAGAAAACAAACGAGAACACATTTACCATGCCGCAATGGTTGATCCTCATACCAGTGCTGAACTAGGCCTTAACCAAATATGGGCACTAGTTGATGAAATGCTTCTAGCCCACGGTGACAGAATCCCAATAGGATTAAGAAAAGCACAATAAGCACTAAAAAGGAAAGAAATTGAACAACCAACTTAAGGGGAAACTTCTCGCATTTGACGTTGACGGGACTCTGTTGAATTCTCGAGGAGAACTCACCAAAAGAACAATTAGTTCATTGCTGGCTGCTAAAGAGGCAGGAGCGGTTACAGCATTGGCGACAGGGCGAGATTGGGGGGCACTCACAAATCTCCTCAAACAACTACCGGAGATGGAGTTCGCCCTCTGCACGAACGGAACAGAAATCTACGATCATTCCGGAGAGCTAATCTATGCGAGGCAAATCTCTGTAGAAACAGCAAAAGAACTCGTCAAAGCAATACGTGACCGAATTGACGGAGTTGCCATAGGAGCAGGAATAAATAAGGGAATGATAGGGGAACCCGAAGTGGTCAATGCCATGCCACCAGGGTTAGAGATCCCCCAAGACCAAATCGTTGATGACATTGTTTCTGCGCTCAAACCAGCCATAAGGGATCTCGTTATCTACCATCAAGATTACGTGCATAGACTTGATCAACTTTTTTCTACAATCGTTGATGTCTGTAATGGTTTTGACGTCGCGGTCCAATATTCGGGGCTTCCAATGATGGAACTTCTTCCAACTGGAAGTGGAAAAGGTACAGCACTCACATGGCTCGCAAAACATGTCAAAATCAAACAAGAAAATGTCATAGCGTTCGGAGATGGGTTAAATGACCTCTCCATGTTGGAATGGGCTGGAACAGGTATTGCCATGGGGCAATCAGAAAGCAGAGTGCAGGGATCGGCAAATCTCGTTATCGGGACCTGCGAAGAAGAAGGTGTAGCAAAATGGTTAGAGGCACAAATCAACGCATAGAGGCCAAAAAGTTGCGCTTATACAATAGGGAAACCGGTCTAGCCTGTCGTATCCTTCTAATTAACTATTCAAAGGACTTAGAAAATGTCAACAAATGATTCGCTGCAGCAACGCTACGAAGCAATTCTGGCACCATACCTAAATCCGCTGTACGCAAAGCCAATCTCAATAGATAAAGGAGATGGAAGCTACGTATGGGACATTGAAGGAAACAAGTACCTTGATTTTTTCGGTGGCGTTTTAACGACGATGATCGGGCATAACAACCCTGCAGTAACTGAAGCAATACAAACACAAGCCAGCAAAATCCTACACACCAGCACCTTGTACCTATCAGAACCGATGATAGAACTAGCGGAAGAAATCGGAGCTGCTTCTGGCATACCTGACGCACGAGTCTTCTTCACAACATCAGGTAGCGAAGCGAACGATACAGCCCTAATGCTTGCCACAAGCTACCGAAATTCAAACGAAATTCTCGCAATGAGAAATAGCTATCATGGACGTACTTTTGCCACACAAGCAATCACCAGCCAATCATCATGGCTTTCATCTCGCATCTCAGGACTTTCAGTGAATTATGTCCAAGGCCCATACCGGTTACGAAGCCCATTTCAAGATATTCCAGATGAAAAACTTACCGACGCATGCGTAGCAGACCTGCAACAAATCATTGACACCGCCACAACTGGGAATATCGCATGCCTTATCTTCGAACCGATACAAGGTGTAGGAGGCTTCGCTATCCCACCGGATGGTTTTTATGGAGAAATGGGCAAAACACTTTCCAACTACGGAGCGCTCATTATCAGCGATGAAGTCCAAACTGGTTGGGGGAGAACCGGAGAGCACTTCTGGGGTTATCAAGCTCATGGGATTATCCCAGACATGCTGACATTCGCCAAAGGTGTTGGTAACGGGATAACGCTTGCAGGAATCGTGGCACGAGCGGAAATCATGGAAAATATTACAGCCTTGAACTTCAGCACGTTCGGTGGAAACCCACTATCTGCAGCCGCTGGTTTAGCAACATTCCGAGAAGTCACCCATAAAAACATGCAGGCTAATGCAAAGGAAATGGGAGCCCGACTAAAGGATGGTCTAGAGGCTGTAGCTGGAGAAACTCCATGGATAGGAGATTTACGTGGACGCGGACTTATGGTTGCCCTAGAAATCGTAGGAGATGAAACCGAGAGTGGATCAGTTGAGCCCTACCCCGAAAGAGCCGCTGAATTCTTAGAAATCTGTAAGGACTTGGGCTTACTTTTAGGTAAAGGTGGGGTATTTGGAAACGTCATTAGAATCACGCCAATGCTTAATGTTAACGATGAAGAAATCGATCAAGGAATCGAAATCATCATCAAAGCAATTAGGGCATTAGGGTAGACCCGACGCTCTAAACCGAATCAGTCTCCTCTAAGGAAATGGGCGGCTTTCATAGCCACCCATGCGGTTTTCCCAGTCCGTGTCTCAGTCACATCGGCTGCACCCATGAACCGGCGGCTTGTTCTTACCCCTATCCATCTCAGAGGCTCAGGTTCCCAACGCCGAGAGTGCACTCCAACCCATGGAAGAGAAACAAGATCTGTTTTCAGGTTAAGAATCAAGTCAGCCATTGTCCTTCCCGCCAAGTTTGCTGCTGCTACACCTTCACCCACATAACCTCCAAGGACCCCCAAACCAGCAGCCTTCTCAAATCGAAGGCCAGGAAGCCAATTCCTGGGGATTGCGAGAACGCCACCCCACCGGTGAGTGATAGCGACATCCTTTAGTTGTGGCAATAGGTCAATTAAATTCCGCCAAACTGCTTCATGAGAGATTTCATTTCCTTCAATGGAAGAATCAATTTTCGACCCATAAAGATAAGGAGGATTTCCCTGCCCGCCGAAAGCAATACGGTTATCTTCTGTCCGCTGACCATAAATGACAATGTAACGGCCATCATTGAACGTAGGTCTATTCGCCAACCCAATATCGTCCATGAGCGAATCACTTAAAGGCTCAGTTGCAATCATACGCGAATAGACAGGAAGGAGATCTAGCCTTTTCCCTTTGAGGTCACGGGTGAATGCTTCAGTTGCTTGAATAATTACTTCCGCGGAAATTTCACCATGGGAGGTGGAAACTCTTTTCTCTTCAAAAGAATGGACAGTTGTTCCCTCAACAATTTTTCCACCGCGGGACTCCACGGCTAAAGCTAAACCATGAACAAGACGTCCAGGGTCAATCGTTGCAGAAGGGGAAAAGAAAATACCAGAATGAATATCTGTCGCGTTTAAATGGTTTCGCGCCTCTTCAGGTTCAAGCAGGCGAATGATATCCTCACCAAACCCTCGAGATCGAGCCGTCTCAACAGCACTTATCTGACGTTTAGCTTGTGGCTTATTTCGAGCGACAGAAATCACCCCACCCTTTTGAAAACCACAATCAATTTCTTCGGATTCAATAACGCGTTGGACTTCATCCACAGTGGCAAACATTGCATGTTCCAAACGGAGAGCTTCATCAAGGGACGAGCGCTTAGCGTACTTCTCTGTTCCGCCGGCTAAACCACCTTCACACCAGCCTCCATTTCGCCCTGAAGCTCCGAATCCGCAGTACTCCTTTTCCACTACGAGAACTCGTAAGGATGGATCACGGTCCAAAAGATAATAGGCAGTCCAAAGCCCACTAAAGCCACCTCCGATGATTGCAATATCAGTCTCAGTATCACCATGAAGCGGGGCTCTAGGAATTAGATCTTCACTCAGCCGATCCATCCACAGCGATACGGATCGCGCATTTGAAATTGCAGTCATAAAGCAATGGAACTCTACTAGCGTTTAAACTGCAAGTTCTAAGCGAAAGCTGAACTAGCACACACTATGACTAGTAACTAGTCTTAGCGGAACGGCGTTATGCGGAGGATCAATGACATCGGCACTACTTCACCCATTTTCCAAACCTTCATCCAACAACTACCACACTCTTGTCCGATCTGAAGGAGTACGAGTATGGGATGACAAAGGCAATGAATACATAGATGGATTAGGAAGCCTCTGGTACTGCCAGGTAGGCCACAATCGACCCGAGTTGATTCAAGCCATAACTTCACAATTGCAAACATTAAGCTCCTATCACACGTTTGCTCCAATGGGAAGCAATATCTCTGACGCTGCTGCTGAACGTATTCGATCAATCTCTCCCTTTGCAGACGGTCGAGTCTTTCTATGTAATTCAGGATCTGAATCCGTTGACTCAGCTATAAAGCTGATCCGTAAAACAGCTATCCTCCGAGGAGAACCAGAACGGCAAATTATTCTCAGGCGAGGTCGCGGCTACCACGGAGTTAATGTCGGTGGGACTACGCTTCAAGGTATTCCCGCCAATAGAGAAGGGTGGGGGGATCTCCTTCCCAGTGTGCTAGAAATAGACCCAACCAATATTGAATCAGCTGCTTCGATCTTTAAAGAGCATGGAAATAAAATAGCTGGTGTCATAACTGAAGCAGTACAAGGAGCAGGTGGCGTCTTCCCCCCTCCCGATGGCTTTTTAGAAGGACTAAGAAAGTTATGTGATGACAATGGGGCGCTTCTGGTGTTTGATGAAGTCATCACGGGATTTGGAAGAACAGGTAACTGGTTCGCAGCAGATACATACAATATTACTCCGGACCTAATTACGTTCGCCAAAGGAGTAACAAGCGGTTACCAGCCAATGGGAGGAGTGCTCATCAGCCGCGAGATCTGCGATCTTCTTGAAGCCGATCCACAATTCGTCTTCATGCATGGGTATACATATAGCGGACACCCTGCTGCATGCGCCGCAGCGATAGCAAATATTGACCTGATCGAAAGTGAAGAACTCGTTCAAAGAGCCAATCACGTCGGAGTCCGAATCAGTCAAGGACTAGAGGCTTTGAGAGATGACGGTTTACTCAGTGAAGTACGAGGAGTAGGGGCGATTTGGGCAGGGCAAGTCACTGCAGCAACAACCGAACAAGGAATACAGATACGAGACAAAATGACAGAAATGGGTGTTATCTGTAGAGCGATTAACGGGGCGTTAGCCTTTTGCCCCCCACTCATCATCGAAGATAGTGATACAGACCTACTTATTGACACTGCTGCTAAAGCCATCAACGAAATAATGAGCGTATGAAGCGTCCAGCAATACGCATCCTCGATGCCAAAGGATCATCGGAAGAAATCGGGCAGCTACATGGCACCCAATACGCTGAAGAAATCCAAAAATATGCTGAAGACCGGATCCAATTAGTAGCAGCAGGATCGTGGTCAGGGGCGCCGATGACAAAGACTGATATTCATGACCTCGCAGGATCAATGATTCCCGCGCACAGAGAATTTAATGAAGAACTATTTGCAGAATTGACTGCAATAGCTCACGGAGCACAGATCTCTGTGGAAGAGGCGATAATTGTAGGCGGGTTCACTGATTTCGTTGATGCTGTACGAGCAGAAACAGGAGGGAGGATCCCCTCAGAACTGCAAGAGGATGACTGCACCGCAGTACTAGTACCTAATAACAGAGCTGGAGGGTCTGGTTTCCTTGCGCAAACCTGGGATATGCACGACACAGCAACAGACCATGTTGTCCTTTTGCGATTACAACCAACGAACAAACCCGCGGCGATCATTTTCTCAACCACGGGATGTTTAGGTCAGATTGGTATGAACGAACACGGAGTTGCAGTTGGGATTAATAACCTAACCGGTGATGATGGAAAGAGAGGCGTAACGTGGACATCTGTTGTGCGCGGGATGCTTCATGAAGAAACAGCAGATGCTGCACTTCAAGTGTTGCTTCAAGCAGATCTCGCAGGAGCACATAATTACTTAATCATGGATAAAAATGGAAACGGATTCAACGTAGAGGCAATGCCATCAATTCGTCCAATACAGGAATTGAGTGACGAACCAATCGTGCACACAAATCATGCAGTTGCACCATCAGCGAAAGCTGTACAGGCAGCACGTCCAGAAGACCTCCTAATGAATTCAATAAGGAGATTAGATCGAGGTATTGAACTTCTAGATAAAGGTGACGTTGACACGCAAAGGCTTATTGAACTCACCCAAGATCAAGAAGCTATATGTCGCCGGCCAGAACAACCACACCTCATTGAATCCAGCGGAGCAGCCATTATGCGACCCGCCACCAAGGAATTCTGGGCATGTTGGGGTCAACCATCAGAGAATGATTACAAACTCATTGGATGGGATAATGATTAAAGGAGAAATTATCCAAATAGGTGAACGATCAGGACTTGAATATAGACACCCAAGACCTGAATGGTCACAATTACTAGAAGACATAGAGCGTTCATCATTCCCTACGTCTGACCCCGAAGACCTCTACAACCAAACCGAACTAGAAGCTCTAACGAATGACTTCCCTCAGGGAGGATTTGTCGGTTTTGACCAAGGTATACCTGTGGCAATGGGGTTAGGCATCCAAGTTTTCTTTAACCTTGACGAACCAGAACATACCGTCCATGACATGATGCCTGGTAACGGAGATTCTGGTCACCGGCCAGAAGGGGATTGGTATTATGGAACATCAATAGCTGTGCGAAGCGAATACAGGCGACGGGGGATCGGAGCCGAACTGTACGGTCTCCGTAAAACAGTTTGCCAAAAACTGAATTTAAGGGGAATCGTAGCTGGCGGAGTAATGCCAGGTTACACCAATCATAAAAACGTAATGACAGCCGATGAATATATAGAAAACGTAAAAAAGAAAATAATTTATGATCCTACTCTTTCATTTCAGCAAGAAAATGGTTTTGAACTTCTCCAAGCTTTACCCAATTACATAGCTAATCCTGAGATTGACAACTACGCTGCGTTGATCATTTGGCGAAACCAAAACTATAAAGAGGAACAATAATGTCGGAACAAATAGAAGGAGATCAAGCCTTCCGAAGAGAAAGCCTATTAGGGCGGAATCCCGAGATGACTTTTGGTGGGGTATTATCGTTTCTCCGCAGAAACTATACAAAAGACTTAACAAATGTAGACATAGCTGTAACTGGCATTCCTTTCGATATGGCTACTTCAAACCGGCCAGGGACACGATTCGGGCCCAGAGCTATACGAGCTGGATCTGTCGGATTAGCCGAACTTGAAGCATACCCCTTCGGCTTTGACCCATTTTCTTACCTACGTGTTGCTGATTACGGCGATTGTTTCATTGACTATGGACACCCGCAAAAGGCTGTAGAAATAATAGAGCAACATGCCGATGAAATTCTGGCCACCAATACCATGATGCTCAGTATGGGAGGGGACCACTTCATCACCTACCCGCTTCTTAAAGCACATGCAAAAATACACGGACCCCTTTCACTCATCCATTTTGACGCCCATTGCGACACATGGGTTGACGATGGAGAACGAATGGATCATGGATCAATGTTTCTACGCGCAATCCGGGAGGAAATCATTGATCCAACAACCTCAATCCAGATCGGAATACGAACCCACAACTCAGATACATACGGATTCACCGTACTTGGAGCCCCCTGGGTGCATAGGGAAGGAATCACAGCGGTCACTGACGTAATCAAAGAAGTCGTCGGGAACAACTCTGCCTACCTAACATTTGATATCGACTGCTTAGACCCGGCATTCGCACCAGGAACAGGAACACCGGTTGCTGGAGGTTTAAGCTCATCACAAGCGTTAGAGGCAATACGGTCACTTGCCGATTTCAACATAGTTGGGATGGACCTCGTCGAAATCGCCCCTCTATATGACGTAGGGGAAATCACGGCTATCGCAGGAGCGACAATCCTCCATGATTTTATTTGCCTTCAGGCAATAAAAGCTGGAGCAGATTCCAAACCATTTGGACGGATCTAGAGGAAGCTATATTAAGTCAGAAGGGGGATTCCATGACAGCAGCAGTTGAATTGAAAGCCATCACAAAAAAATTCGGGGATGTTGTTGCCGTAGATAACGTTGACCTCGCAATCGAAGATGGTGAATTCTTCGCAATGCTCGGACCAAGTGGCTGCGGAAAAACAACCACCCTACGAATGATCGCTGGTCTTGAATTCCCAACACAGGGAAGTCTCTCAATTTTTGGAGAAGAAGTAGGGACACTAGCGCCGAACAAAAGATCAGTGAATACCGTTTTTCAAAACTATGCGCTTTTCCCTCACCTCACCGTATTAGAAAATGTTGGTTTCGGTCTGAAGATGCAAGGCGTTGATAAAAGCGAAACCCGTTCAAGATCCATGGAAATGATCGAACTTGTCCAGCTAGAAGGACTTGAAGACCGGAAACCTTCCCAAATGTCTGGAGGGCAGCAACAACGCGTTGCCCTTGCCCGAGCATTGGTTAACCAACCAAAAGTTCTATTACTTGATGAACCGCTCGGAGCTCTAGATCAGAAATTACGGCAAGAGATGCAGCTAGAGCTAAAAAAACTTCAAAGAGATGTCGGAATCAGTTTCGTATTCGTAACCCACGACCAAGAAGAAGCGCTTACCATGTCAGATCGCATTGCCGTAATGCATGAGGGGAAACTCCTTCAAGTCGCCACCCCCGAAGAGATCTACGAAACTCCCGCTAACAGGTTTGTAGCTGATTTTATAGGGCGGACAAATCTTCTTGAGGGAACTGTTTCCGATAGTGAAACAGTCATCCTCACCAACGGAACACCAATTCGAGCCCACAGCAATTTTGCTGCAGGAACTAGAGTTTCGATTAGCATCCGCCCTGAACGAGCCAAAATTTCCCAACAGAACGAGGATGGAAACCCCCTTTCTAGCGTAAATGGGACGGTTGAGACGATTACTTATTTAGGCAACGCACGTGTTTACGGCGTGAAATTCACTTGGATGTCCCTTGAAGTTCGGGAAGAGAACAGACCTGGTATTGAACTTTATGAACCTGGTACCCCAATCACTGTTAGCTGGGACCATGATGCAATCTCCGTGGTAGCCGACTAATGACGGTCATATCGGAACCTTCTTCAGAGAGCGCCGAAGCGACCCCGCAGTTTGAGAAAGCTGCACAGCGAAAAGAATCTCGACGCGGATTTTTCTTAGCTCTACCGTCATACCTGTATCTAATCATTTTCTTTGTCATTCCTTTAGCAATTGTTCTTGTTTACAGTTTCGCAACGCGCAACCGCTTTGGGGGGACAGATCTTTCCGGATGGAATTTCGCAAGTTACGAAAGAATCGCTGAACCTATTGTCCGAACGATACTTTTCCGTTCACTATGGCTTGCTTTTCTAACGACCATCATTTGTTTGCTTATTGCCTATCCATTTGCTTATTTCTTAGCAACGAGGCGGCCAGCGATACGTAACGTCATGCTGGTTTTCGTCATGATTCCCTTCTGGACGAACTTCCTAGTAAGAAACTTTGCGTGGCGAGTAATCCTTGGGAACGATGGCCCACTCACGAAAACTACTGAATTTTTAGGGCTTGGCACCCACGAACTCCTTTTCAGCCAGAAAGCCGTAGTTTTGGGGCTCGTCTACGGATATCTACCTTTTATGATCCTCCCTCTCTATGCGGCGATTGAACGCATTGATGGGCAACTTATTGAAGCAAGCAGGGATCTCTACGGTTCAGGCTGGCAATCATTTCGAAATGTCCTCCTCCCTCTTTCAATGCCCGGTGTGATAGCAGGATCGATTCTGGTATTCATACCCAGTCTTGGAGCGTACGTCACGCCAGAGATACTTGGAGGAGCGAAAACAACACTGCTGGGAAGTTACATCGTCACGCAATTTCTCACAGCCCGTAATTGGCCATTCGGTGCAGCACTTTCGTTCGTCCTAATGGCTGTCATGCTCGTAGGGACAGTCATATACTTCCGTAAAGGTGGAAGAACCCTATGAGCACGGCAGTTGAACCTCGCGGTTGGGCTAAAGCGGCGCTACACGTCAACGGATGGCTCGTATACATTTTTTTCTACGCCCCGATAGCTCTTTTGGTTCTGTTCTCCTTCAGTGATAACCGAAATGTCGGGATATGGGGAGGTTTCACACTTGACTGGTACCAAGATTTTTTTGACAGTTCAAATGCCCGCGGAGCACTATCCAATTCAGTAAAAATCGCTATCGTCGTCACGATCATCTCTGTCATCTTGGGAACCATGTCAGCACTAGCACTAGAGCGATTCACTTTCAGAGGGAAGAAAGTCTTTGATGCTTTACTCTACTTACCAATAATCATCCCAGATGTCACCATGGCTGTGATGCTCCTATTATTCTTTGGAGAGTTTTTCGATTTGCTTGACATGCTATTCGGACTTCAGTTGCGAAAAGGATTTTGGTCAATCACGATCAGTCATATCGCCTTCAATATCAGTTTTGTATCAGTGATTGTTCGAGCAAGACTTAGTGGGATGAACACAAACTTAGAAGAAGCCGCTGTTGATCTATATGCTTCACGCTGGAAAGCATTCCGGCACGTCACATTTCCTCAAATCGTTCCCGGTATCGCTGGGGGCGCCTTGCTAGCGATGACACTTTCATTAGATGATGTTGTCATCACACAATTTGTGACTGGTCCAGGTTGGACGACACTACCAGTCTACGTATTCGGGTTAATCCGTAAAGGAGTTACACCGCTTATCAATTCAATTTCAGTCATTATGCTTCTAGCGTCTATGCTTCTTGTAGTCCTATCGTTGTTTGCTGAGCGTGCAAGGCGCGGTGGATAAGATTAAGATCTCAAAAGATGGCCACACTGGTCGAAAGGGGAATTTATGAGAAACAACACGAAACTCCGTTTTGTGGCGGCATTTGCAGCGTTAGCGCTTATAGTCATCCCAGCATGCGGTGGAAGTGACGATGAAGAGAAAGCATCGTGCGAATTAAATCAGGTAGATGGCGATTTGGCCCTATATAACTGGGCGGAATATATAGACGAAGAACAACTCGCTGAATTTGCTGAAGAATATGGGATTAACGCCACGATGGATGTCTACGACTCCAACGAGGCAATGCAACCAATTATTTCAGCAGGTAATTCAGGGTACGACGTCATTGTCCCATCTGACTATATGGTTTCCATTCTTATTGACGCTAAGAAAATACAACCACTTAACTTTGACGTCATTCCGAACGCTGCGAACATTTCCGATGATTTCAGCGGACTTTACTATGATCCTGATGGCACTCACTCTGTGCCCTACCAATGGGGAACCACTGGTATTGCTGTCAATACAGCTGTAGTCGGGACGGACTTCCCACGTTCATGGGGGCTAATCTTTGACCCTGCAATATCAGGGGAATTTGACGGACAGATACAACTGCTTAACGACCCACGAGAAACCGTGGGTGCCGCACTGAAATATTTGGGGTATTCACTAAATTCAACTAGTGAAGATGAGCTCAATGAAGCTAAAGATCTACTGAAAGCCACTGCTAGTCGACTAGCAGCATTCAATACGGATTCAGCAGATGAGTTTATCACCCAGGGTGAAACAGTAATTGGTCATGGGTACTCAGGTGACATGTTTGTGCAATTCCTAGAACAAGACAATTATGAGGATTACTTATACTTTGTCCCAGAAGAGGGTGGAACTCGATGGATTGACAATATGGCTGTTGTATTCGACGCACCACATCCATGTACGGCTCACACTTTCATTAACTGGTTGCTCAGTGCAGAACAAGGAGCGGCGTTGTCCGATTGGAACTATTACGATACGCCAAACCAAGCAGCTCTAGACCTCATGGCTAATGACGCTGATGGGTACTATGACGATCTACTAGATTTTGTCAGAGACCCTGCGCGGTACGCTGGTGGTATTGAATCCTTGGAATCAATTGAAGATACCGGAGATTTTGAAACCAACTACGCAGACGCCTTTGTTGAGGCTAAAGGCTAAAGGCTGAAGCATTCTTAAAGGGGGCAGGGCGATAGCCTTGCCCCCTTAAAACTTCATTAGCGCGATTACGCATACCTTTAAAAACACCTCCGAGGTTTCTTAAGGTAATCTCCGTCTTTGGGAATAATCCAATACCATAAGTAGCAGTCCATTCATAGGTATATATGCGGCAAATCCAACACACAATAAACAATCAAAGATTAGATTCTTCCGAAAATGAGAAAAGTGAAGTATTGAATCCAGCTACTGGGGAACAAGTAGCTGAAATAGCGATTGCAAGAAACAAAGAAGTTGAACTCGCTGTTTCGACTTCTAAAACGGCTTTTAAGGAATGGAAAAATACATCTATAGCGCAACGGACCAAACTGTTATATAAATTCAGAAATCTTGTCGTGCAAAATGAGCAGCAAATAGCTGAACTTATTACTCAGGAACATGGAAAAGTTATAGAAGATGCCCGAGGTGAAGTAGCCCGCGGCATTGAAAACATTGAATACGCATGCGGCTTCGCTGAAACTCTGAAAGGAAGCTACAGTGAGCAAGCGTCAACGGGCGTTGATGTCTACACACTCCGCCAGCCAGTAGGTGTTTGTGCGGGCATCACACCATTCAATTTTCCTGCGATGGTCCCATTGTGGATGCTGCCAAACGCAATCGCATCCGGAAATACATTTATCCTGAAACCATCAGACAGGAATCCTTCTGCCCCAGCATTGCTTGTGGAGCTAATACAGGAAGCCGGATTTCCGTCAGGGGTAGTGAATCTCATCAATGGAGATAAAGAATCCGTTAATCTTCTTCTAGCCCATGCTGATGTCGACGCAATTAGTTTCGTGGGTTCAACACCGGTTGCCAAACATGTGTATGAGACTGGAACATCTAATGGTAAGCGTGTTCAAGCTCTCGGTGGAGCGAAAAACCACATGGTAGTACTACCTGATGCAGATATTGACCTTGCTGCAGATGCAGCAGTATCAGCAGCATATGGGTCAGCGGGTGAACGATGCATGGCAATTTCTGTCGTAGTTGCAGTAGGGGAAGTAGCAGATCCGCTTGTTGACGCAATTACCGAACGTATTGATGAACTAACAATTGGACCCGGGACGCAACCTGAATCAGAGATGGGACCTTTGATAAGTAAAGACCATCGAGATCGGGTGATTAGCTACATTGAATCAGGAGAAAAAGAAGGAGCGTCAATTATCGCCGATGGGAGAAACGACCTCTTAGATAATGCAGGTTTCTTTCTTGGCGTCACACTGCTTGACAATGTGACAACCAAAATGGATGTCTACAAGGATGAAATCTTCGGACCGGTCCTATGCATAGTGAGAGCCGACACATTTGACGAAGCGATGACCATAATTGAACAGAACCGGTACGGAAATGGTGTAGCTCTTTTCACTAGAGATGGTGGAACTGCTCGGCGATTCCAGAAAGATGTTCAAGCTGGCATGGTTGGAATCAACGTACCGATACCAGTCCCTGTGGGATATCACTCATTTGGGGGATGGAACGATTCCTTATTTGGAGATACGGCAATGTACGGTCCTGAAGGCATGCATTTCTTCACGAAACAAAAAGTCGTCACCAGTAGATGGCCAGATCCAACAACTAGCCAGGTAGATTTAGGATTTCCACGAAACAACTAGGTTTATGAAGAAATAGCTTTGTCAACAAGCCATTTGAAAAGTGGATCGCTATCACGCGTATCAAGCATTTCTGGGTGCCACTGCACTGCGATGATTGGAAGGCTTTCATGTTCAATGCCCTCAACACCTGCATCAGCGGACCTCGCAGTGACAAGAAATTCTTTTCCAACACGATCAATACTTTGATGGTGTAAGGAATTTACCTGTGCTTTTGATCCATAAAGTCCTTCCAGAGTTGACCCTTTTTCAATAGTGACCTCATGTACTCGTGCCGTGGGAGGTTTATCTCGAACAGCATGAGGCGGAATATCCTGAAATAGGCTTCCCCCAGCGGAAACATTCAATATCTGTAAACCTCTACAGATTCCCGCAATGGGCATTTCTCTTTCATATGCCACGTCAAGAAGATCTAATTCAAACTGATCCCGGATAGGTTCAACAGCTCCTAACCCAGGCTCTGGATCCGCTCCATACAGTTCCGGTGATATATCCGCACCTCCGCTCATAAGGATTCCATCTAAATGATTAATGATTTCCTTAGGTTCAATACCCAGTGGGAGGAAAACAGGGATACCTCCCGCCGCGAGAATCCCCTCAGCATAATCAACCCAGAAAACATCGAAAGATAACGCGCTCATAACACGTAAACTTCCGCGCAAATCTTCGCCTTTTCTTCGTTTCCCCGTAATTCCTATAAGTGGTTTTGTTGTCATGTTCCCCAATCAAAGCAAATGGTATGCATAAGAACGGTATCGTACATAATTGAAACTAATTCGTATAGAGGAGTTAATGGCTCGTACGCAAGCTAATAGGACTTAAACCAGATGGAAATTACTTGGAATAGCGTAGCTTTAAATGCGCAGCAACTGAAACAACGAGGAATTACGCATGAATCTTCAGTCGTTATGGTTTCTTCTTCAGAGAATACTCAAATAGGAGATGTAACAAGATTTGCTCTTCAATCATTAGGGTCACCAATGATTGAAGTACATGTTCCATTCGAATCCAATACGGAGAATGCAGCCGGAACGCGCAACCTTCTTTCCGAAGTACTTGCAGCCTCAGATTTCATTGTGGATTGCACAGGGGGGATACTCTCAACGCTGCTTGAAAATGACGCTTTAAATGAAGCAGGAACCCAAATACTCGTCCATGACAGTTTAGATTGGGTTCTTGCCACACCCTCATGAATACAGATCCGGTAGAGAGAAACGCTATCAATCCAATTCAGCTGGTAGTCGCAGCACCGGACTTCCAAAGCGGGCTTTCCTTCTTTGTCGATGAATTAGGTTTTGAAGTCGAAATGATCGCACCAGCTGAAGATCCCAATATTGCCATATTAGCCCTTGGAGATTTTACCGTATCACTAGATAAGCATTCGAAATGCTCTCCAGTCACCCTTGAGGTTTTTGCCGAAGAAGCAGAACTCGAAGGAACTTGTATACAGGGTCCCAACGGGACAAAAATAAATTATGTAACACGCACAAAGAAAATAATTAGTGAGCCGCGACCAGATCCTATTTTTACTACAGCGAAACAAGTCAATTCCCAGTGGGTTACTGGACGCGCTGATATGGCATACCGCTCACTCATAGAAGTTCCCAATTCCGGGGTCACAGCCTCTCACATCAGAATTGAAGGATCAGGGGAAGTTCCAGACTGGGTTCATTACCACGATGTAGGTTTTCAAATCATTTACTGCCTTCAAGGTTCAGCCAAACTGGTATACGAGGGTCAAGGAGATCCCTTTATGTTTGAAGAAGGAGATTGTGTTCTGCAGCCACCACACATACGCCATAGGGTTCTTGAATCCTTTGACAACCTAGAAGTTATTGAGTTCAGTTCACCATCTGACCACGCAACATATGCAGATCGGGCAATGAGCCTACCTAATAAGATGTTTGCCCCAACTCAGGAATTCTCGGGACAGCGATTTGCCCTCAGTAGGCAATCTGAAAGCCAGTGGACACCGTATATGGGAAACAGTTCATTGAGGATTCGAGAAACATCGATCGCAGATGCATCAGGAGGTACTGGTTGGGTAACCATTATTGAAGCGACTGGAACTAATGACACGAACGAATCCAGTCTAAATCCACTTATCACTGAAGATAACCCTGAATTTCTACTCTGGTTTGTTCTTCAAGGAACGGGAACGGTCACTCACCACAAGAAAGAAATCAATCTAGAACGAACAGATGCAATGGTATGCCCGTATGGCTATAGCAATGAAACAGAATTCGCTTTGACAGATTTTGACGAAGGTTTCAAAGTTCTTGAAATAGGACTCAATAATCTTTAGTGAGTTTTCAATTGTGACGTAACTGTTGATGGCAAACTCAGAGATAAGGCCCAATTGACCATAAGAAAACCTGTTGAGAACAATAGGGCAAGTGTCAGTCCACCCCAGAGGTAAGCCAAGCCGGATAGAAGCGTTCCAACAAATCGTCCGGCAGCATTCGCTGCGTAATAGAGTCCAACATTTACAGCTACGTCATCGTTATCAGCAGTATATGCAAGGATCAGGAAAGAGTGCAGAGAAGAATTTAACGCAAATAGGAAACCAAAAACCAGCAGTCCAGCTATAACAGTTGTGCTTCGGGCGACATTGTTTCCCACTAGAATTGTGATGACACCAGTAAGTACGAACAATGCAGCAGCCCAACCTTTCGCTAAACTCCCGGCAGCATTTGACCCTTTAGACAACTTCATCATGGAAGGAGCACCGGACTGGATAATCCCGTATCCAATCACCCACGCTGCTAGGAACCCACCTATCCCTTGATAAGACCATCCCAAATTCTCATCAAGAAATACGGGTAGGGCGACAACAAACCAGATATCCCTGGAACCGAAAAGGAAGAATCTTGCTACCGATAGGCGATTCACAGAAGGATAGGTTGACGACAATACTCTCTTAGATCCTATTTTCCTAGATTTCCCGATTTGCTCCTTCAAGAGAACAATTATCAGAAATAGTGGAACTGCTACGAATGAGGCCATCACTATAAGGGCGATCCGGAAACTTAACCAGGAAAGCAGGGCTCCTCCGATGAAAAACCCTACCCCCTTTAAAGCATTCTTTGAACCAGTGAGGATAGCGACCCATTTGAACAGACGGGATTGTTGTTGATCATTAACGTCATCGGGAACAACAAATTTGACAACGCTTTTTGAACTCACTTTTGTGAGATCCTTCGCGATACCAGATAGGGCTTGGCACGTCATAACGAAGATAACCGAAAGCGCTTTACTCCAATTTGGATCAACAAAGGAAATCGCTAAAAGAGCAACGATTTGGATAGCTAAACCTGCCTTAAGCGTTTGATCTAAACCAGATTTTGCACCGGCCCAACCCCCAAAAAGGTTAGTAACGACACCCATAAGTTCATAAGCAAGGAAAAGAAAACTCAATTCAAGAGGGCCATAACCTAGTTCATGGAAATAGAGAAGAACAATCATCCGTAAGGCACCATCAGTGATGGTGAGACTCCAATATGCCCCAGTGACAAGACTGTAGGTTCTGAAATTCATGTATTAAAGACCATTATTCGCTGGCAACTTTACTTGCTAATTCCGCCATTCTATGGACGTAACCGTACTCATTGTCATACCAGATAAGAACCTTAGCTAGTCCATCATCCAAGACCATTGTTGATGGTGCGTCAACAATTGCAGATCTTGAGTCATTTACATAATCCGCTGAAACCAATGGGCGCCGCTCCACTCCAAGTATCCCCGCAAGAGAAGTTTCCGCTGCTTGCGATAAAAGATCATTGATCTCAACTGCAGAAGCCTTTGCAGAAAGAGCGAAAACGCAATCAGAGAGTGAAGCGTTAAGCACCGGAACCCTAACAGCGATACCGGTCAGTTTGCCTTCAAGTTCCGGAAAAATCCGCGTTATGGCTGTTGCCGAACCAGTTGATGTGGGAATAAGAGAATTGAGTGCTGAACGCGAACGCCTCGGATCGTCCAATGGAGAGTCAACGACCACTTGCGTGTTAGTGGGGGCATGAATTGTCGTCACCATTCCCTGTTCGATTCCTATCTCCTCATTGAGAACCTTCACTACGGGGGCTATGCAATTTGTTGTACAGGAAGCAGCGGTCACAATATCGTGTTTGTCGCTGTCGTAGAGATCGTCATTGCATCCCATAACGATATTTAAAACCCGATCATCGTTGACCGGAGCTGCAACAACGACTTTCTCAATTCCCTGATTGAAGTACGGGGATAGGGTTTCAACCGAGCGGAAAGCGCCGGTGCATTCCAAGACCAAAGATACCCCAAGGTCAGCCCAAGGAACTTCGGCTGGTGTGGCATAGTTTGAGAAAGTAACTTCTGCCCCATCAAGGAAGAGAGAATTCCCATCGCTTCTTGCTTCTCGTTTCCAGGTTCCGTGGATGCTATCAAACATCATCAAATGGGCTGCAGTATCAACATCCCCGTTAATTTCATTTACATGGACTAATTCAAGGTCACTGTGGTGGGCCAAAGCTCTGACTACAAGCCGACCCATTCTTCCGAACCCGTTAATACCAATTCTACGCGCCATGAAAGCCCGGCCGACTAATCGTTTGTTCTGACAAAAACGGGTGAGGCATTATCTGAACGCTCCTTACAGAAGCTGTACCCGTTTTCGGAGAATCCAGAGAAGTCTTCAGCGGAAGATATACGATTCTTGATAATCCATGATGCCATTGACCCTCGTGCGCGTTTTGCATAGAAACTCACCGTCTTATAATCGCCCCCTTCTTTTCTGTCTAGGAAAGATGGAGTAACTACTGGACACTGTAAGTGATCAAGATGAATAGATTTGAAATATTCGTTTGACGCCAGGTTAATTAAAACACTTTCTCCTGGGCTTTGATCAAGGTCCTTGTTTAAAGAGTCAGTTATAGTGTTTCCCCAGTACTCGTAAAGATTAGCCCCATGTTCGGTGACCAATTTGGTCCCCATCTCCAACCGGTATGGCTGGATCAGATCAAGGGGGCGAAGTACCCCATAAAGACCTGAAAGGATGCGAAGAGTTTCTTGGGCAAAGTCATAGTCGCTCTCAGAGAAAGAGGCAACAGCGTCTAAGCCAATGTATGTGTCTCCGCTAAAAGAAAGAACAGCAGGCCGAGCGTTATCGGTTGTGAAGGGGAGACTCCAGTCTTGGTATCTCTCAAAGTTCAAATCTGCAAGTGACTGCGAGATAGACATGAGTGAACGAAGGTCGTCAGGGGATTTATTTGAAAGAACCTCCACCAGTTCTGAACTTTTCTTCAGGTGGTTGGGATCACTATTTTTTTCAGTCGCGAGTGGCGAGTCAAAGTCAAGAGCTTTCGCTGGAGAAACAACAATAATCATGTATATATTTTTACCCCAGATTCTGGGTAATTGCCGAAACGAGGCACTTCAATCTTGAGTTTTTTCTTTCACCGTGGAAGTCTAGCCATAGAGTCCAATTTGATTTTTTGAACGAGGTGTCAATGGGGGAGTACTCCGAAGAAGAAATACAGGCTGCTTTTGATGAATATCGGCAACGTGGCGTTTTGAATCATGATTGGGAAGGGTGGGGTTCACTGTTTACGGAAGACGCGCATTATGTTGAGCATTTTCTTGGTGAGTTTAACGGGAGAGAAGAAATTACCGATTGGATAGTTTCCACCATGCAGGATTACCCCAACATGTCTTTGTGGATGGAATGGTGGGTGATCCAAGATGACAGAGTAGCTCTTTACATCTGGAACAACCTCCCTGATCCAACTGGAACCGGAAAGCGGTATGGGTTTCCGAATACAACAATTCTGCAATATGCGGGGGATGGGAAATGGAATTATGAGGAGGATTTTTATAACCCTGCGGATGGCGAACGTGTCTGGGGAGAATGGTTTAATGATGGGGGGCGAATTGAAACTCCCATTAATAGGTCATTAAAAGGAATCGAGGATTGGGCGCCTACCGTGCCTGAACCGTCATTTCCAAGAGAAGAGGTAGAACGAGAGTTTCTTTTATACTCTCAACGAAGTTCTTTAGCCGTTGAAACGGGTGATTGGGATCAGTGGGCTGACCAGTTCACCGAGGATGCTAGATATTTTGAGCACCATTATGGGAAATTCTCAGGTAGGGAAGAGATACGGGAATGGATAACGAACACAATGGGCCCATTTCCTGAAATGACTTTTCCAATTGATCATTACATGATTGATGGGAATCGGGTAATAGCGCTCATCCCGAATTGTCTTCCTGACCCAAAAGGCGGAGACAAGGCCTACTCATTCAATGTCCATGTCATCCTGCATTATGCAGGGAATGGTCAATGGAGTTACGAGGAAGATGTTTACAACCCGAAAGAGGCTGGAAAGGTAATTGCTGAATGGGTTGAAGCTGGCGGGGTCGTCCCAACACAGTAGTGGTTCTGTTATCCCGCTTCGCTGTGGGTGACGGGTTCTTCACCCATCCACTCTCGAAGAGTGTTCTTCAGTTTTGTTTGTTGGATAAACAGGTCATGTTCAGGTCCCTTATCAGTAGAAGATTGCGGTGCCTTTAGATAGAAACTGAGCCATTCTTGTACTCCCGATTCCCCTGCCCTATGCGCTAGGTCCATGAATAGTGCTAAGTCAAGAACTATTGGGGCGGCAAGAATAGAATCTCGGCAGAGGAAGTCAACTTTGATCTGCATTGGGTATCCCAGCCAACCAAAGATATCTATGTTGTCCCACCCTTCTTTGTTATCTCCACGAGGGGGGTAGTAGTTGATTCTTACAACGTGATGTATGTCACCATATAGTTCTGGATAGAGCTCAGGTTGAAGGATTGTGTCCAGTACTCCTAATTTGGAAACTTCTTTTGATTTGAAATTCTCTGGCGCATCGAGGACTTCTCCATCTCTGTTGCCAAGAATATTCGTTGAATACCAGCCTTCAAGTCCGAGCATACGGGCTTTGAATCCAGGGGCTAGAAGGGTCTTCATTAATGTTTGCCCGGTTTTAAAGTCTTTCCCGGCTATAGGAACTCCTCGAGATTTTGAAAGTTCCACAATGCAATCTAAATCGCAGCTGAGATTTGGAGCGCCATTAGCGAAAGGCACATCCGATTGGAGAGCCGCATATGCATAAATTTGGCTGGGGGAGATATTGGGGTCATTGTTTTTGAGCCCTTCCTCAAAAGCTGCAACTGAAGAATGAACGTCGCTAGGTTCTTGGAACGCTTCTGTTGATCCGCACCAAACCATTACAAGTCTGTCGCATTCATTTTCTTCCTTGAAATTCGCTATATCTTGGATGAGGGCTTCTGCCTGATCCCATTTGCTATCTAAATTTTTAACCCGAACCCCGTCGAGTCTTGAAACCCATTTTTGGTCAAAGACTGCTTCCATCGGGATGATAGATTCAAGGTCTCCGGAGATTTCGGAGAGGTCATCTCCATCAAGGACTCCAGCTGTCCTCGCAGCTTCTAATACGTTGGGGGAGATTGGGTCCCACCCACCGAAAACAAGATCTCCGAGGTCTGCCAAGGGAACGAATTCCCTTATTAAAGGATTTCGGTCATCTGCTTTTGTTCCGAGTCGAATATGTGCCATTTGACTGATTGACCCTATAGGTGGCTTCAGTCCTTTACGTGCTGCGAGTACTCCCGCTATAAAAGTTGAGGCGACAGCACCCATTCCTGGTGTGAGTACGCCGAGTTTGCCATTTGCTGGTTTTATGTCTCTTGAGTTCATGATGAAATATTAGCAAATGTAAATAACAAACATATATTGTTAAGCAAAACTTAACTATAATGCAGACTGTGCTTGCCTTACCAGATCTCTCAATAAGACAATTAGAATACTTGGTCGCTATCGCAGAGGAGCAAACGTGGGCAGACGCTGCTACGTCAGTTGGTGTAACCCCTTCAGCTCTTTCACAGGGGTTAGCCGAACTAGAGAGGAGAGTAGGAGTGCCACTGTTTGAACGTGTTGGAAGGCGCCGGACTTTACATCCGAGTGCCGGAGTTGTTTTGGATCATGCCCGTCAAGTCGTAGCCCTTACAAGTGATCTTTGTCGATGGGCAGACAGAATGAACAGAGCCGATGAGGGGGCACTTCGCGTAGGGATGATAGATATAGCTGCAGTCAATCATTTCCCTGATGTGCTTCAACAATTTCGCAGTGACCACCCATTACTTGATTTCCATTTACGTGTCGGCCCATCAAGACCTTTGATTGAAGCCCTTTCCGTAGGGCAACTAGACCTCGTTGTATGTGTGCAACCACAAAGTGATATTTCCGGAATAGAGATTCAACCGTTATTAACGGAAGAACTTTCTGTCTATAAACCAGGTGGAGGAAGTTTGGGAAAACCAGCAGGTTGGGGGCCTTGGGTGCTTTTCCCCGAGGACTCTAATACGCGTCAGATTATCTCAAATGCGTTGAATCATAAGGGGGCACCAGTCATTGTTGTAGCTGACTCTCCTCAACCAGAAGTCCTTAAAGAAATGGTAAATCTCGGTATTGGATGGACGGTTCTTCCAAACGCACAAGCGGAATCAGGTCCTCGACCTCTGCACCCAAGTATCGTATTGGGAACACGAAATTTAGTTTTAGCTACCCGAAGAAACGCAGCTCAATCCCCATCCGCAATAGCACTCAAAGAACTCCTGCTAAAAAATTAAGAGAGTTTCATAATCTTTCGTAGGTCCAGCTTTCAAAAGATTCCCCATCATAAGGCATGAGCCCATAGAAAGTCCGTGGATCATTGTCGAAGACCAATGGAATGAAATGGCGGTCTCCTTCCCACAATGGAAGGTTCATTTCTTTCCGGATTGATGAGTCGCTGCTGCAGGCGTTAAGAAGATTTTGTTTGGGAACCCATTCCAATGACCCCTCTTCGTTGAAGGCTTTGGGGTCCCCGTCCCAATCTCGGACAAGAAAGATGAACCCAAGCCAATCTTCTCTTTTGGGCCCAAAATCAGTCCACGTAATAACACCCCGTAACTCCATTGAACGAATCATAATGTCCGCTTCCTCAAGGATCTCTCTCCGAAGGCTTGAAAGAATATGCTCATTAGTCTCAACTTTTCCTCCCAACCCATTTACCTTTCCAAAATGATCATCATCTGGCCTACTATCGCGACGAATTAAAAGAACCTCATCCGTTTCTTCATTTAAGATGTACGCCAACGTTCCAACGATAGGAGATAGTGCCATCTCCATGGTTTAGCAGCAGAATCAAACGTCGTACGTTATGGGCGTCTTTTGATCGAATCAAGTAGTCGTCTAAAGTTGAGATAATGACTACCACGGATTATCACTGTGACAATGATGGGATTGCGACAATAACCATTAATAATCCTCGTCGACGGAACGCGATGACGTATCCGATGATTGAGCAACTTTATGAGAACCTTAAGATCGCAGAAACTGAAGCTCGAGTCGTCATTCTTACCGGAGTTGAAGATGCATTTTGTGCTGGAATCGATCTTGATTTTCTTTCAACGATTCCGCCTGAAGGGCGGGGCATTAAGGTGCCAACACATGACGAAGAGGGGTGGTGGAATATCACTTCGTGTCCTTTGCCAATAATCGCTGCAATCAATGGCCCTGCAGTAGGTATGGGCGCCGAATGGACAAGCCATTGTGATATACGAATCGCTTCCTCAAATGCCCGATTCTCATGGAACTTTGCTCATAGGGGTTTAATCCCAGACACAGGGGCAGGTACATGGTTACTTCCGCGTCAAATCGGAATTCAGAACGCATTGAGACTTCTATACTCTGGAGACTGGTTAGATGCATCAGCCGCTTTACAAATGGGTTATGTCGCAGAAGTCGTTGACCCTAACGATCTGCTTGAGAAGGCCATCGAAGAGGCCCGGCGCTACCTAAAGGGTGCGGACTCGTCACATAGATTAACTAAAAGGCTCTTGTACGAGGGATTAACAACGAGTATTGTATCGCATCAAATCAAAAGCAGGCAGACACTTCTAGAGTGCTTCGCTTCTGAGGAGCATCAAGAAGGAGTCGCTGCATTTATTGAGGGCCGCACCCCTAACTTTGGCAAACCACCTAGAAGCTAAAGTAAATAAATCTTTATTGCCATTTAGGTTCGCGTTTCCCAATAGCGGCACTTATTCCTTCCTGAAAGTCAGGATGAGACATTGACTGCAATTCTGATGAAAGACCCACTTCAAACATTGAAGAGAACTGAGCTTTCATCCAATTATTAATGGAGATTTTTGTGCCCTTAATCGCAAGTTGAGGGCCTTTCGATAATTCAGCTGCCATTGCCTGCGCTTTTTGCAAGACTTGATCTGAAGCAACAACGTGGTTGACGATTCCAATTTCGTACATTCTTTGAGCATTTAATGTTGTGCCAAACATCATGAACTCTTTAGCTCTATTAGGTCCAACAAGAAGCGTCCAAATAGCTAACCCACCATCTCCTGGCACAAGTCCGATATTTACATGAGGGTCACCCCATTTAGCATCTTCTGAGGAGATCACAATATCGCAAAGAAGGCCAAGCGTTGCACCAAGACCTATTGCATGTCCATTGATCGCGCCAATCAGAGGTTTTTCAAAATCAAGCAAGTTGTAGATGATTCTTCTTGCAGAAGCAGGAGAAATGCCGGACCCACCAGTTGGGTTAACTTTTAGGCGTTCCTCCATGTCTTTTAAGTCTCCGCCAGCACAGAAAGCTCTTCCAGCCCCAGTTAGAACAACTGCCCTCACTTCGTCATTCTCTCCCAAGTCATCCCAAACCATCTCCATTTCCCGATGAGATTCCGGATGCAGGCCATTTAGGACTTCAGGCCGATTAATCATTATCGTCGCTACTTGATCTACAATCCTGACATCTAGAAACTCGTAATCCATGCGATCCCTGCCTCATATCTAGTATCAACTCATTATTACCCTTTAACAAATCTCCGGTAGAATCAATATTTGTTGTTAGGGGAATTAATGTCGGCAGACTCACAGGATGAAATTGATTTAGCAAGAAGCCCAGGTCCCACCTGGCAAGATGTGCTTGATTTAGATTCGCGTATCGTGCCTGAATTCTTACGGGCAGAATCCCCGTATCTAAATGGGCTGGAAGACATACCTAAAGAGAGATATATAAGTCGTGAGTGGCATGAAAAAGAAAAATCCTATTTATGGAGTCGTGTTTGGCAATTTGCATGCCGAGAGGAACACATACCCGAGGTGGGTAGTTACATTGTTTATGAAATAGCGGACCAATCCTTCCTCATAACCAGAGTCTCAGAGAATGAAATAAAGGCTTACCCAAATGTGTGCCTTCATCGAGGACGTTTACTTAAGACGTATGATGGTCGATGTTCAGAATTTCGCTGCCCCTATCATGGGTTTGCATGGGACCTTGATGGGGGATTAAAGCACATCCCGGCTGAATGGGATTTCCCACATCTTGAAACTCGTTCGGAAGATATGACCCTTCCAGAGGTAAAAGTAGGAACATGGGCTGGTTTCGTTTTTATTAATCCTGACCAGAACGCGGAAGATTTGGAACAATTTTTAGGGGAAGAAATACAAAAACATTTTGAACGGTGGGGTTTAGAGGATAGATATGTGCAGGCACATGTTTCAAAAATAGTTAAGTGCAATTGGAAAATAGCCAACGAAGCGTTTAGCGAGGGTTTCCACGTAAATGCAACCCACCCTCAAGGGATGTCTTATACGGGCGACCCGCAGAGCCAAGTAGATATTTGGGGTAACACTGCCCGAAACATTAGTCCCAAAGGTATTCCATGCCCGCTTCTCCCATACACGCCTACAGAGGAGGAAATGCTCAGAGATGCGTTAGATGTGCGTGCAGGAGAGCCTCTACCTATTCCTTTTAAAGAAGGAGAGACAATGCGAACTGCTCTTTCAAGAGCAGGTAGGGAACGGTTTCGAGAATCGTTCGGTGACCAAGTCGATAATTTAACCGACGCTGAATTTTTAGATGCATGGGTGTATACGGTCTTCCCAAATTTTATGCCATGGGGAGCGTTTAACCGTATTTTCTATCGTTTCCGACCTAACGGAGATGATCATGAGAGTTGCATATTTGAAATTTTCTACCTTGCTCCATTCTCAGGAGAAAGACCTCCGTCAGCAACTGAAACTAAGCTTGGGCCTAATGACCCATGGACAGATGCTCCGGAACTAGAGAAATTAGCTATGGTTGCGGAACAAGATACTTTTAACATGCAGAGGGTCCATCAAGGCCTCAAGGTTCTTCGAAGAGACGGAGTTGTGTTATCTAGATATCAAGAAGCAATTGTTAGGTGGCGCCAAGATCTCATCGAAGAATATGTTGAGAAAGGATCGTTGTAATGGGGGAGGAAGGTGGAATACGACACGGGTTTTCCAGAGCCCTCTATCAACGCGCAGCTGAAAATAAAATAAAGGTAACGACAAAAGAAGGCGTCATCGGTTTCTTTGATGGAGAGGGACGTTGGATTGAAGGTGAACTATACGAAGCGGACCCAGAACTATGCATCTGGCTTGCCGCTAAGAGAATTGATGCTAGTCATCGGCTAAGTTAAGGAGACCAAAAGTTTCTTACGTGCCTAAAGGGGGAAAGGGGGTTTGAGTCCATGGAAGTTGAAATAAAGAGATCTTTCTGCAGAATTTGCCACGCGGGATGCCCTATTGACGTTGAGTTCGTGGATGGCAAGCCTGCGAAAATACATGGGGTAGAAGAAGACCCACTGTTTGAAGGGTATACCTGCGTCAAAGGTCGGCAGATCCCTGACCAAATTAATAGTCCAAGCCGGATTCGCTACCCTTTAAAGAAAATGCCTGACGGCCATTTTGAAGAAATAAGTTCAACACAAGCACTTGATGAAATAGCTGAACGGTTGGAAGAGATAATACGTGACCATGGACCCAGTTCAGTCTCTACATACACCGGAACCGGTGGATATCAGAATGCGCCCTCCGACCCTGTAGCAAGAGCTTTTCACAAAGCCATAGGATCAGTCAGTTACTACACCTCGGTGACTATAGATCAACCCATGAAAAGAACCGCGAGTATGCGGGCAGGCGTTTGGGAAGCAGGGCCGCAAAACTTCACCGAACTAGATGTCCTTCTCGCTATTGGGTACAACCCCATGGTTTCCAGTTTCGCCCCATTCGGTGGATTGCAAGGGACCAACCCCTTTACTACTTTACGAAGAAGAAAAGAAGAGGGGATGAAGCTAATCGTTGTTGATCCAAGAAAGACAGAACTCGCAACTCAAGCAGATATACATCTCCAGATTAAACCAGGGGAGGACCCGACTCTCCTAGCCGCATTCCTCAATATTATTCTGACGGCAGGAATGCACGATATTGAATTTTGTGAAGACTGGGTTAGTGAAGGTCACCTAGAGAACCTTGCAGAAGCAGTTAAAGATTTTACGCCTGAATTTGCAGCGAAACGCTGTGACGTGCGTGCTGAAGACATAGTAGAAGCGGCTACATTGTTTGCGAAAGGGCCCACCGGGAATGCTGGTACTGGGACAGGTCCCTCCATGTCTCCCTATCCGAGTTTGATGGAGCACCTAGTGATTTGCCTCAATATAGTTTGCGGACGTTTTCTTCGAACAGGGGAAATATCTGAGTCGCGCAGTCTCTTGCAACCAGATACTCCGAAAAGAGCTCAAGTTCTTGGACCATTTAACCCCTTGAAGGGTCCTAAAAGCCGGTTCCGAGGGTTACGAGGTTACGGGGGCGAAATGCCATGCACGACACTGGCACAGGAAATTACCGAACCAGGCGAAGGTCAAATAAAAGCATTGATTTCCAATGGGGGAAACCCTGTTGCGGCGTGGCCAGATCAAGCTAGAAGTCTTGAAGCAATGGAAGCCTTGGACCTTCTTGTAGCAATTGATCACAGAATGACCCAAACTTCTCAATTCGCTGATTACATTCTGCCACCAAGGTTAAGTCTTGAAAGAGCAGATGTTCCTCCTTTCATGGATCGTTGGTTTAGAGCCCCATATGCCTGCTATACAAAAGCTGTTATCGATCAGCCTGAAGGGGATCTCTTAAATGATTGGGAAGTGTATTGGGAAATAGCTGAACGATTGGGAATACAAATAGAGCTTCCAGGAGGCGCAATCCCAAGTGGAGAACGTCCATCGGATGACGAAATCCTGGACCTGGTCTATGCGAACTCACTAGTTCCTTTTGATGAAATACGTGAAAAGAATGGGCAAGTACTCGAACACCTCCGTCAACAAATTGATCCAGCAGACGCTGATAGCAGTGGGAGATTCCACTTAGCACTAGAAGATCACCTATCCGAACTTGCAGAGATCCAAGGTCAAGAAACATCGGCTGAACGTGTAATCGGTTTTGACCCTAACGTACATACATTCCGGCTTGTAAGCAGAAGACTTAAAACCCACCTCAATTCGCTTGGTGGAGAACTCTCAGCATTAAACAAAAAAAATCCAACTAACTACTCGTATATGAATCCAGATGACATGGATGATCTTAATATCAAAGATGAAGATCTCGTTATTATCGCCTCGCCGCGATCATCACTAACTGGAGTTGCGAAATCTGCAGAAGATATTCGTCGAGGGGTAATTTCAATGGCGCATTCATGGGGTTCAGCAAGCCCTTCGGATGAAAAAGTAAGGGACATAGGGGCTCCAACGAACCGACTCATAGACGTAGAAAATGGGTTTGACCCGATAACTGGACAGGCCATTCAGAGCGCTATCCCCGTATCAGTTGCGCTTTTTGAAGAGGAATCAATCTCGCTGTAGAAGTTATTGGCTTTTAAGCCGAGTGATAGTTTCACCGAATTCGTTAACTGTTTCGGAGATAATGTCATGAACAGAGCGGACTTCATTGATTCTCCCGGCTACCTGGCCGCTGAGGGCAATAGCAGCCTCCATATCCCCTCCAAAATACAATTCTTGTGGATTGCCAAATTCTCCGAAGACGTTGCTATCGGAGTCCAATAGTCTTTCGGAACGATCTGTTCTAAGCGCCCGAAGCGCAGGAGAAAACCTTTGATTAAGGAATAGAGTATCTGTCTCAGAGGCATCAACAATTGCACTCTTCCAATTCTTATGCACCGGAGACTCTTTTGACGAAACCATTTGCGTCCCCATTTGTACCCCCTCAGCCCCTAATGCGAAAGCAGCAGCCATGGTCCTTCCATCATTGATTCCTCCGGCGGCAATGATAGGAACTGAAACGTGGTCGCGCACTAGCGGAAGCAAGACCATCGTTGAAACAGGAGTTGGACTTTTGAAACCACCACCTTCCCCTCCTTCAACCACTAATCCGTCAACTCCAGCATCAACAGCTTTTTTTGCTGCCTCCAAAGTTGGAACAACGTGGTAGACCGTTAACCCAGCAGATTTAAGAACTCCCGTATATTTTGTCGGTGAACCAGCTGAAGTGGTTACGAATTTAATACCTTGGCTAATCACAAACTCGGCAATATCGGGATCACGAACAAAAGCCTGAGCAATATTTACTCCATATGGGAGATCAAGGCCATTCATGATCTCCATTTCGTTTTTTACTGCATCAAGTTCTCCAGATGAAGTTTCGATAATGCCACAAGCGCCAGCTGCTGAAACAGCGCTTGCTAATTGAGATCTAGCTATCCAACCCATTGGGGCTTGGACGATAGGGATAGGAACACCAAGGTCCCGACTTACTCGGTTATCGAACAAAGGATGCGGGTACTTCACTTTCGTATACTCCAATTCAGGTTCTTCTCAACCAGAATTACATGTTCTAGAAGTCATTGCACACCCAGAAAAGGAAAATAAGATTACTACTCCACACTGGTTCATATTTCGGTAAAGATAGTAAAGAGACATTTAAGGGAAACGTTATGTTGCATGTAACTACAGTCACTAGCCCATTTGGGCTACTCAAAGTGTGCGCGTCTTCAAAGGGGATTTGTCGGGTGTTACTTCCAGGTAGGGAACGAAACCTAGTTGAAGAAACGGAAGTTATTGATGAGCGAGATCCCATACTCGTCCAAGCAAAGAATGAGCTCACTCAGTATTTCAAAGGATTAAGGGAAACTTTTTCTCTTCCCCTTGACATTGACGGAACCCAATTCCAAATGGAAGTTTGGTCCACTCTACAAAATATTGGATACGGAGAAACGACAACCTATGGAGCATTAGCGAAGAGAATAGGACGCCCAAATGCTGCGCGAGCTGTAGGCGCAGCCAATGCTGCTAATCCCGTCCCAATTGTTCTTCCTTGCCATCGTGTCATCGGAGCTACTGGATCTTTAACAGGATATGGAGGAGGCGTTTCTCTGCTTCACATTAAACAAGGATTGCTTTCTCTTGAAAAAAATGAGTCGGTTTGATTCGACTCAATGGCGTCACAAAATTATTTGGCCAACCCCTCAAGAACACTTAACGCTTTAGCGACTTCTTCACTGGTGTTGTAATGGACCAGTGACAGTCTTACCACTCCATCCTCAGGGTCAAGGCCAATAGCCTCAACGAGTCGATGCGCATAGAAATTGCCATGACCGCAAGAAACGCCAGCTTTCACTAAAGCTGAATATATGTCATGACTAGAACGAGAGTAGGAATGGAAAGCAATGGTTGGAGCCCTTACAGAATGCTCAGAAGATTGGCTGCCGATCAGACGAAAATCCTCACGAGAGGCAATATAGTCAACCAACGGTGTCATCAATTTTTGCTCGTGCTGACCAAAGAGTTCAAAGACCATCGTAATACGGTCACGAAGAGGTGTTTCAACGGCATGACCGAAATGATGTTTGAATACATCATCGTAATAGTCAATCATTCCAGCGCAAGCCGCTACAGCCGAATGGTCAGGACCTGCAGGAGTCAAACGAGAAGTAGGGTTTTGAGCATTAAAAAAATGCCCTTGATTAGAAACCCTTTCAAGAACCACATCAGATGTAAACATCAAACCCACATGAGGCCCATAGGTCTTGTAAGTGCTGTAAAGATATATGTCGCAATCTAAATCTTTGACATCAATGGCAGCGTGAGGAGCGTACGAGACACCATCGGCTATGAGAATTCCTCCTACATCATGGATAAGTGCAGCGAGTTCACTGATCGGATTGATGGTGGCAGCCAAGTTAGAGGCGTGAGTTACTGCCAGAAGGCGGGTTCTGTCATTGATCAAGTTCCGGATTTCGGAAATATCTAATAACCCAGTTTCAGGGTCCACACCCCATTCAATAACATTAATTCCAGTCATTTCAAGACGGCGCCAAGCACCAATATTTGCTTCGTGGTCTTGATTAGTCACAATGATTTCATCACCGATATCCCAACTTGGTCGTAAAGCTTGCGCAAGCACATACGTATTTTGAGACGTTGACGGCCCAAAATGCACTTCATCTTTATCAGCGTTGAATGTCGAAGGTAATAATTCGAGAGAACGATCCATAGCCTCTCCCGCTTTTGCTGAGGGGCCGAAATCCCAATACGGCTGCACTTTCGAAGTAATGAAGAAATCCTGGAGAAGAGTTATCACTTGATTTGGTACGTAACTACCTCCAGCATTCTCAAGATGAGCCCAACTCGCAGATTCAGGATGGGAGAAAACTGGGAATTGCGCTCGGACAAAATCAAGATCAAGAGAAACCACATTAAGAATCTACACGTTCTGTGTTACTTCGCCGCTACTCGTTGAATTAGAAAAAAAAGAGTAACCTGCTTCCAACGGATTGAGAGTAAGTATGACTGAGGGCAACCCGTGCTGTGCACCACAAAATCAGGTTAAGAAGAGGGACGGGAATCCCGAAATAGAAACACGAAGTTTGCATACAGAGACAGTCTCCCTTGAGGGAGGCGCATTCATGATGGGCACCAACTACGCATCGGGTTACCCCCAAGATGGGGAAGGGCCTATTCGGAAGAGGCAAGTTTCTCCATTTGATATGGATAAATTCACTGTTTCAAATAGGCAGTTTCAGACTTTCGTCCAAGAAACCGGATATGTCACCGAGGCAGAAGAGATTGGATGGTCATTTGTTTTCGCTGGCTTGCTCCCAGATGATTTTGAGGAGACACGAGGGGTGCAAGCTACGCCATGGTGGAGGCAAGTCTTTCAAGCAGATTGGAAATCACCTGAAGGTTCCCATTCAACAATTGAAACACGATTGGAACACCCAGTTGTCCATATCTCATGGAATGACGCTACGGCATACGCGAAATGGGTAGGAAGGAGACTCCCAACAGAGGCTGAATGGGAATTCGCCGCCCACGGCGGTTTAGACAACTCTATTTTCCCTTGGGGTGATGAACTTCAACCCGATGGTGAGCATCAAATGAATGTCTGGCAAGGATCATTTCCGGATAACAACCTTATGGACGATGGCTGGTATGGCACAGCCCCAAGTGGAACATATCCGCCTAATGCTTATGGAATCGGAGAGATGACAGGCAATGTATGGGAATGGTGCCAAGACTGGTTCACGACCGAACACGATGAGACTGTAGAGAACCCAACAGGGCCAACAGTAGGAGAAACGAAAGTTATCAAGGGTGGGTCATACTTATGTCATGACTCCTATTGCAATCGATATCGGATTGCAGCAAGAAGTTCAACAACCCCGATTAGCGCAATGGGGCATCTCGGATTTAGAACAGTGAAGGATCTTGAAGGCTAGTTATTCTCAATCAAAGTCGAGGGAATCAGCAGCTTCAATTTCTTCACGACTTACGCCTAACAGAAACAATACGGCATCAAGATAGGGTACGCGGAGACTAGTATTTGCAGCATCTCGGACAATAGGCTTTGCGTTGAAAGCTATCCCCAATCCAGCTTCACTAAGCATGTCAAGGTCATTCGCTCCATCGCCGATAGCAACAGTTTGTTCAATCGGAACACCTTCAATATCAGCTATCTCCTTCAGAAAATCAGCTTTCGCTCGGCGATCAACTATTGGACTAGTAAGTTCGCCTGTAAGGCGACCATTAACTACTTCAAGATGATTCGCTCGGCCATGCTGAATACCTAGTTCCCTTTGAAGACGATCTGTGAAAATTGAGAACCCACCACTGACAATGGCGGTTGTAAACCCTAATCTTCCAAGAGTTCTACAGAACGTGCGAGCCCCTGGTGTGAGGGTAAGTTCATGCCATGCTCGTTCAATCGCTAATTCGTCCAGGCCCTTCAGAAGTAACACTCGTTCAAGTAGCGCTTCAGCGAAATCTATTTTTCCTTGCATCGCCAAATCAGTAATTTCTGACACTTCTCTCTCGCACCCAGCCTGAGCAGCAAGAAGATCAATTACTTCATCTTGAATAAGTGTTGAATCAACATCAAGTATCACCAGTCGTTTCGCTCTTCTGCTCAGATTTAACGGTTGAATGGCCACATCCATTTTCGGCAAGACAGAAGCCACGTTGAGAAGATTTTTGCGTATCTCAGTGATATCACCACCATTAACCGCGAGTTCGTAACTCATTACTGGATACCTAGAAAGCCGAACAATCCTATCTATGTTCCCATTTCCATTCGCAATAGCAACAGTTGCTTCACGTAGCTCTGCAGGACTGAGCTCCTCCCCAATGAGTGTGACAACAAATTGCTGGCTGTACTCAGTAGGTTCATCCTCAACCTCCTCTACATTTATCTGCAAATTACGTTTAAACCCGAACAGAAGAAGGTCTTTCAAAACATCGTCACCCTCTTCTACTTCTATTAGCACATCAAGGGTAAGCCGACGTCGGACAACAATCTGTTCTACATCATGGACAACAGCCTCCATTCCTGAAAGGACATCAAATAACTCAGCGGAGATTCCCAATTGGTCAGGTCCCGATACTCGAACTAGAACCGTTTGCATTTTGGTCACCCTCAGACCCTACTCAGATAACGGTCTATAAAGGTGGAAATCTAAATTTCTAAACAAAGTTGAAAAGAGGGATTTTCTAATGTGACAAACACGTGAACATTTAGAATTCCATATGAGATTTCAGCACAAGTAGTTGTAGGGTAATCGTATATCGCCACTCAGTAAGCGACGTTTACTGCGAACATTTTGGTGGTATGGAAGGAAAAAAATGACACAGAAGAGCAAGCTTATTAAGCTTCTCGCGGTTCTCTTCGCTTTCACTCTCGTTACTGCAGCATGCGGTGGCGATGATAGTGATGACGGTTCCGCAAGTAGCAGTGACGAAGTCACGCTAACAGCAGAAGGTGGAAGCCTTCTTGAAACTGTTCAAGAAAGAGGAACCCTTAATTGTGGTGTCTCTGGAGCAGCAGTAGCATTTTCAACGCTTGATCCACAAGGCAACATGGTAGGTTTCGACGCAGATTACTGTCGAGCAGTAGCCGCCGCTGTATTAGGTGATGCAGATGCTGTCAACTTTGTATCACTAACCGCAGCTGAACGCTTCACCGCTGTTCAGTCAGGGGACATTGATGTTCTCATGCGAAATACAACTTGGACTCAAAGTCGTGACACCGATGTTGGCATGGACTTCGGACCAACAACATATTATGACGGTCAGCAACTTATGGGTAAAGCCGCTGATGGCTTCTCAGGTTCTAGTACGGTCGCAGACCTAGATGGTGCAACAATTTGTACCAACGCTGGTACCACAACGGAAAAGAATATTGGTGACGCCGCAGAAGCTGCAGGTATCACGATCAACCTTCAAACCTATGAAGATTTTGATATCGTCACCGATAACTTCAAATCAGGTGCTTGTGACGTCGTAACAACTGACGGATCAGCACTGGTTGGCCGTAAAGCAGAACAACAACCAGATGGTGAAGAGTGGGTAATTTTCCCAGGTGCTCCAATTTCAAAAGAGCCACTTGGACCAACCTACGGTCAAAATGACAGCCAATGGGCAGATGTCGTTAACTGGACTGTTTACGCAACAATTATTGCTGATGAAAAAGGAATTAATTCCGGTAATGCATCAGGAGTTGTTGGAAACGACGCATTTGACGCAGAAGCACAACGTCTCATGGGTGGTGAAGGTGAACTTCAAACACTCATGGGTCTTTCAGCAGATGCATTCCAAAATGTGATCAGCCAAGTTGGTAACTATGACGAGATTTATTCTCGAAACTTGAACCCAGTAGGTCTTAGCCGTTCAGGGTCATCCAATGCTGGATGGACAGACGGTGGGCTTATCTATGCTCCACCCGCACGATAATTAGCGGATAAGCATAAAAGTTATATAAGCGGTCCCAGAGCGGCTATTGCCGGCTCTGGGACCGCTTACTTTTTATTAACAGCGAGGGACAGTACCTGTCTGCGTATTTACGTATTATCATTACTCCGGAGATGATATGGACTGTTTGGGGGGCAAAAGGTGAGCGCAACAACTGAGGTTAAACCCTCAAACCAGCACCACCAAAGACCGCCTTTCTACCGTGACGCAACTGTTGTTAAGTGGCTCTTTCAAGTAGGCGCTTTAGCTCTGGTTATCTTCGCACTCTGGTTCCTATCTAGTCAGGCACGTGACAATTTATCAGCCCGTAATATTTCAACTGGTTTTGATTTCCTTAGCGTTGATCCGGGAATCAATCTTTCCGAAGGTATTGATACTCGACCGGCGACCGGAGGGCGTGCGCTCTGGGTAGGGATGGTCAACACCATACGTTTGGCAGCAGCTGGTATATTCTTCGCTACTATCATTGGTTTGTTCATAGGTCTTGCCCGCCTTTCAAACAATTGGGTAGTGAATAAGCTCGGCTCAATCTTCGTTGAAACGCTTCGGAATATACCCTTACTTGTCCAGATACTGCTCTACGGTTCGATCTTGGCTAATCTCGGTGATCTCCAATTCGACTCCGGTTGGGACAACTGGATAATTTGGTCAAACAAAGGTCTATCAGTCCCACGTGTCTTCATCGCCGATGGTTTTTACCAATGGGCTGTATTTATGATCATCGGAGCTTTTGCGGCCCGATGGGCATATAACCGACGATCCAGACTGCACGACGAAACTGGCGAAAATACATATCCTTGGATCGGGTCATTAGCCGTGCTGACAGTTTTTGCAATAATTGGCTGGTTCATACATCCAATTTTCGGATGGGTAGGCAACATCTTTGGATTTATCAGTGATGGGATATCAAAAATCCCAGAAGAGGCTCTACAGTTCCTGCTTTCAGCGATAGCAATTTTTGTAGCAGCGAACTGGATACGAGGTTTCCTTCGTTCTCGTAGAACACCCGGAGGCGCTGCCCGTCTTACAGATGATGATAAATTCAGAGTAATCTTTGCAGGGGTTGGGGCCGGAATAGCGATTTTTGCCATCTTTATCGTCTGGCCGGGACTATCAAGTTGGATAATCAACTCCTCAAGTGACTTGTTTGAAGTATTAGAAAATAAATTCGGTGACGGTCGTACGGGAGGACCATTCGGAGCAGACCGGCCAGAAGTAATAAAACCAGGGAAATTTGAGAAATATGGTCCGTCTGGACTCACAATGTCACTGGGATTCGCCGCTGTTTTCTTCGGAATTGTGCTTTACACAGCAGCATTTATTGCCGAAGTTGTCAGAGGAGGAATTCTGGCAGTTCCCAAAGGGCAGATAGAAGCAGCAAACTCCTTAGGGATGAGAAGGTCAGCAGCACTAAGAACAGTTATTCTCCCTCAGGCTCTAAGAGTTATCATGCCCCCGCTCGGGAACCAGTACCTTAACCTTACAAAAAATACCTCGCTAGCTATTGCGGTTGGCTTCAGCGATTTAGTCCAAGTGGGTCAAACAGTCGGTAACCAGACAGGTAAAAATCTTTCAGTTTTCGCTATTTGGATGCTCTTCTATCTTGCCTGTTCATTAACGATTTCGGTTGCTGTGAATTTCTTCAACGTTCGTCTAAGAATCGTGGAGCGTTGAGATGAGTGAAATGACCTCTATCAAAACTGGAAAACGCCCTGAAGAAGTTAGCCGCTCCCCAAGTGAATGGATCCGGCAGAATCTCTTTTCTAATATTCCAAACACAATCCTTACAATTATCTTTGGCATTTTTACCTTGTACGCGATACGAGGCATTTTAGGATTTGTTCTCAGTGGTGAGCGAAGATGGGAAGCAGTAGCAACCAACATGCGTCTACTTATGGCTCAAGGGTACCCAGCTAACCAGTTTGTTCGAGTCTGGTTTACTCTCGGATGCCTTATGGTCTTAACTGGCCTATCGTTGGCGATTTGGAGCGGGAAAGGGCGACTATCGGTTAAAAAAATATCTAACTGGGTCATGAGTACTGGACTCGGATTAGCCGTATTCGCAGCACTTGCACCTATATCTGCATCGTCTCGACTCGGATGGGTTATAGCGGGAGCATTACTTATTGCTGGTGGCCTTGGGTTATGGCAGAGAGCTAAAAATAAAACAACAGAAACGTTACATACCATCCCCACGGTACCATTCTCATTTGGGTTTCTCGGAATACTCGTCCTCAGCTTATGGGTTGTCCCATTTGGACATTACGCCTTCACAAATGGTGAGTTGGTCGCAGAAACAGGAAGAACAGTAGCAATGAGTACCAAATTGCCTTTCACGGTGATGTGGCTTTTGTTAGTAGGAACATATTGCCTAACGAATTTGGTGCGAGAATCGCTTCCAATCGCACAAGCAAAAGCTTGTCTCGTCGGGTTATGGCTTCTTTCCCCATTCATTCTGAACTGGATAGTGCTTCGAGACCCAGACTTTGATTATGGTCACATAGTTTCCACCGACATACCCTTAGCTGCCCTATTTATCTTCGTCGGCGGTGGGATACTTTTCATGTTAGCGAAACCATCGCTAGGAGAAATAGGTCGGCTAACAGCGATAGCTCTGCTTATCTTTGGAGTATTTAACTGGGTCGCTGCCTTCTTTGGCTGGTATCCAATGCTGCAGAAAGTTCGGATAAGTTTTGTTCTACTCGCCCTCGCAGCTTTAATCGCTCCAAATTTTGCGGCTGATAGAAAAACACGACTCAAGTTCGTAACGGGTTGGGCCATCTTGATTCTTATCTCACATTGGTTAATCACGGCTGTTAATTCCCCTTCAACTCTTGAACTCCAGGGACCGACATACCTAGGTGGATTTTCCCTAACACTCTTTGTAGCGATACTTACACTCCTATTGAGTTTTCCACTGGGGGTCCTTCTAGCACTCGGGAGGACATCATCTATGCCTATCGCCCGTGTTCTCTGCACCGGCTATATAGAATCCATTCGGGGAGTCCCACTTATCACTATCCTCTTCTTTTTCTCAAATATTTTGCCCCTCTTTCTTCCTCAAGGAATGGAAATAGCAGAATTAGCGGCAATCGTTACTGGCTATACCCTATTTAGCGCCGCATACTTAGCAGAAAATGTACGTGGCGGGCTCCAATCAGTAATGCGAGGACAATATGAAGCAGCTGACGCGATAGGTTTGACCACCAGCCAACGCACAGGGTTTATCGTACTCCCTCAAGCCCTTCGTGTTTCCATCCCACCATTAGTAGGTCAAGCTATCGGAGTTTTCAAAGAAACTTCCCTAGTCGCGATTATCGGAGCCTATGACATACTCCGAATAGCAAACAATGTTGTTCCCGCCCAAACAGAATTCTTGGGTGTAAAGAGGGAGGGCTTGTTGCTCGTCTCAGTTATCTATTTCATAGTGGCATTCTCAATGTCAAAATACAGTCAACGTCTAGAAGAACGTGTCGGGCTAGGAGAACGATGAGTAATAGAAGCATTAAAGTAACTGCTAGCGTAGTAAAGAGAGGTAGTGCATTATGAGCACGGAAGCAGCAAACACAAACCGGGCAGACATGATCGTTTGCGAAAACGTTGATAAATGGTACGGGGATTTTCAAGCGCTGAAAGATGTTTCCGCAACGATTGCAGAACAAGAAGTTGTTGTAGTTCTAGGCCCTTCAGGATCTGGGAAATCAACATTGATTCGATGTATCAACCGTCTTGAAGCACATCAACAAGGAACAATCATTGTTGATGGGGTGGAATTAACGAACGACTTGAGAAATATAGAGAAAATTCGTTCAGAAGTCGGTATGGTTTTCCAACAATTTAACCTCTTCCCGCATCTAAGTGTCATTGACAATGTCACGCTTGCGCCTAAGTGGGTTAGGAAGATGCCAAAAGCAGCAGCAGAAAAAAAAGCTGAAGAGCTATTAGAAATGGTAGGAATCCCCGAACAAGCAGAAAAATATCCTGGACAATTATCAGGAGGGCAGCAACAACGAGTAGCGATTGCAAGAGCACTTGCTATGGAGCCTCGGATCATGCTCTTTGATGAACCCACATCAGCTCTTGACCCAGAAATGATCAAGGAAGTTCTGGACGTCATGAAGGACCTTGCCCATGGTGGGATGACGATGATGGTAGTGACCCATGAAATGGGCTTTGCGCGAGAAGTGGCAGACAGAATTATTTTCATGGAATCGGGTGAAATCGTAGAAGTTGGAACTCCTGAGCACTTCTTCACGAACCCAACCGAAGACAGAACGAAGCTATTCCTTAGCCAAATTCTCTGAATACAAAGAACACTTAGGTGATGCGAGGAACTTTGTATCAAGCTACAATGTGAATCTGAAAATAAAATATTTTTTGTCGCGGTTCCGAAGTCCGGTTGATTCCGGCACTGTCCCGCAACGGTAAAGTCTCAGCGCAAGCAAGGAATAAGTCCGGTCGAGTCCACGACAAAACGAACATTCTCGAGGTTAGGACAAGTTCGTTGCTGGATACCCAGTCAACTGCCACCCGAGGGAAGGTATCCATGAAAAATAGAAAAAAACTTACAGTGTTGATAGCAACTCTAACTTTAGTAATTCCAGCTTTTAGCTGCTCAAGTAGCACATCGGGAATACAGGCAAGTGGTGAACGCTCCAACATCCCAACTTCCATGCAAGCCAATAGCGAAACTGTTCAAAGCATTTATCCACTTGTACTAGAAACAACTACTGGGGAAATAAGGATTGAAGAGAAACCAATGAAAATCTTGAGTTTGTCTCCTACAGCTACTGAAATTCTCTTTGCAGTAGGTGCCGGTGATCAAGTTCTTGCTGTTGACGACCAGTCAAACTATCCACCTGAAGCTCCCATGTCAGGAATATCTGGTTATTCACCAAACCTAGAAGCAATTCTTGCTTTGGAACCAGACCTTGTCGTTCATTCGTACCTTCCAGAAGATATTGAACAAGGTTTAGCGAATGTAGGGATTCCCTCACTTCCGCAATATGCAGCAGCAACTCTTGAAGATACATATCAACAAATAGAGCAATTAGGCTTAGTGACTGATAATAACGAGTCTGCGATGGCACAAGTCCAATCAATGAGAGAAGAGGTAAATCGCTTAATAGTTCGGACACGTAATTTAGAGTCATTGCGTTTCTACCATGAACTAGACCAAACCTATTACTCGGTAACTTCCGCAACATTTATCGGGCAAGTTTATGACATGCTTGGTTTAGAAAATATTGCTGACGCTGCTGATTCAGCTGGATCCGGATATCCGCAACTTTCAGAGGAGTACATTCTTTCTCAAGATCCAGATCTAATCTTTCTCGCTGATACAAAATGCTGTGCACAAAGCATCGAGACCGTTTCACAAAGAAACGGGTGGGGATCTCTCACAGCAGTGCAAAGTCAAAAAATAATTGAATTAGACGACGATGTAGCTTCAAGATGGGGTCCTCGTGTAGTTGAATTCTTAGAAGCGATAGTTATCGCTATGGAACAAGTTGACTAAAGATAACCAACTCCTGGGGTTTGAACCTGCGAAACTAACAAAAAGGTTAGTAGCAGGTGCCTCTTGCATACTCCTGCTTTCAATTTTGGCTAGTTTAATGTTAGGCCCTGTTTCAATAAGGCCGGACAGAATACTTTTCGAAATCCTTGACCGTATACCCGGAATCTCTATTGATTCTGGGCTATCGCAGGTTGAAGCAGCAATTATTTGGGATGTCCGTCTTCCAAGGATCGTACTTGGATTAATTGTTGGTGGACTTCTTGCTATAGCTGGAGCTTCGTACCAAGGTGTGTTCCGAAACCCCCTTGCCGACCCCTATCTGTTAGGTGTAGCAGCTGGCGCAGGGTTGGGGGCGACCGTAGCTATTGTTTCAGGAGCTACGAATGGAGAAGGAATGTTTGATACTCTCCCGATAGCAGCTTTTTTAGGTTCTGCAGTAGCAGTTGGTATCACGCTTGCAGTTGGAGGCGCAGTCGCAAGATCAACTAGCACTGCGAGCTTACTTCTCGCCGGAGTTGCTGTAGCGTCCCTCTTTACCGCCATACAGACATACATTCAGCAGAGAGAATCAACTACTTTAAGACAGGTCTACAGCTGGATACTTGGAAGACTAAGCACAAGCGGCTGGGACGAAGTAATAATGATTCTTCCATATGCAGCAGTATCGGTGCTCGTCATGATTGCGATGAGGGGAACTCTTGATGTCTTAGCTGTTGGAGAAGAGGAAGCATTATCCTTAGGTATTCGTCCCGAACGCGTCCGCTGGCTGGTGATAGGAGCAGCTTCATTAGCTGCGGCATCGGCGGTAGCAGTAAGTGGCTTAATCGCTTTTGTAGGGATTATTGTCCCTCACGCAGTTCGACTAGTTGTAGGAGCCTCTAACCGAATAGTTGTTCCGTTGTCGTTAATCATTGGGGCTTCTTTTCTAGTCTTAACGGATCTTCTTGCACGAACGCTACAGTCGCCAGCAGAACTCCCCATCGGTGTCGTTACGGCATTCTTTGGTGCTCCCTTTTTCCTATTCGTTCTAAGGAGGTCAGATGGGATTATCTAAAGAGACAAGAATTCCTAACGGTCTTGACATAGATTCAATAACGGTTGAACTCGGTGACAAAAAAGTTGTTAATTCAGTAAGCATTCGCGTTGAAGATGGAGAATGGCTTTCAATAATTGGCCCAAATGGTTCGGGAAAATCAAGTTTCCTTCGAGCAATAGCGGGCTTAGTAGAATCGCAAGGGTCAATGCGTTTTCAGGGGGAAGAACTCAAAAGCTTAACCCCCCGAATGCGCGCACAAATCATCTCAATTGTTCCCCAAATACCCATTATTCCACCAAGGGTGCGTGTTCTAGATTACGTCCTTCTCGGAAGAACTCCGTACTTAGGGCGCGGGTACCAGCCGACCAAAGACGATGTCAATCTCGCTACATCTGTCATATCAGATCTAGCTCTTGGCACAGTTGCTAACAGGTTCGTCACTGAAATGTCAGGAGGCGAGCGTCAGAGAGTGATAATCGCTCGTGCCCTCGTCCAACAACCCAAATTGCTCCTCTTAGACGAACCAACAACAGCGCTTGATCTCGGGCATCAACAAGAAGTCCTTGAATTAGTTGATTTGCAACGGAAAAACCTTGGGCTTACTGTTCTAAGTGCTTTTCATGACCTAACTCTTGCCTCTCAATATGGGACATCAATGGCACTTTTTGTTAACGGGGATATCGCTCACTCAGGTAACCCTACCGAGATCATCACTGAAGAGTCGCTTAAAGAAATTTACGGCGCAAATGTTCTCATCCATAAAGAAGGCGCAGCTATTAATGTTCTTCCTAAACGTCAGTGATACCCGTTCCAACGCGAGTTTAAAGAATGGGACTCGCCGACGATAAGATACCAATATAGAGATTTAAGCGTTCAGGAGATGGTAGTGAAAGAAATAAGTGAATCTGAAGTTACAAATGAAGTCTCCGACTGGATTGATCAAAACTGGAATCCTGATCTAACTGTCGCTGAATGGTGGCAACTGATGGCTGATGCCAAACTTTCTCATACGATGCTTCCTGAAGAAGCAGGAGGTCGTGGATGGAGTAGAGCATTAAATCATGCGGCTCTGCGCGTTATTGCTGAGAAAAATGTTCTGGGGCCGCCTACTGGGTTAGGCATGATGCTGGCTGCTCCAACGATTGCGGCACACGGGACTGAAGAACAAATCGCAGCTTTCGTTCCTAAAATATTGAATGGGCAACACGCATGGTGTCAACTTTTCTCTGAACCAGGCGCAGGTTCAGATCTAGCTGGGTTGCAATGCAAAGCTGAACAAGATGGCGATGAGTGGGTAATTAATGGTCAGAAGGTATGGACCTCCGGCGGTCAAATAGCAGACATGGGAATGCTTATTGCCCGAACCGACCCTGACCTACCTAAACATCAAGGAATCTCCTATTTTGCTTTCAGTATGAAACAGAAAGGGGTGGATGTAAGGCCTCTTACCGAAATGACAGGAAGGGCTCTTTTCAATGAAGTATTTATCACTGATGGTCGTGTTCCCGATGATTCTCTTATCGGAGGGAAGTCAAACGGATGGCGGGTAGCTAATTCCACCTTGATGTTCGAAAGGTCTCACCTAGGAAGCGGAACTATTCCAGTTCCAACTACTATGCCTGGGTCTATCGCCGGACAATTGCAAAGAAGAGTTGGGGATCTTGTTTCGAGTAGCCGATCAAATGGGCGGGGTGGAACACCTGTAATTGGACCTCGACTGCTTGAGCAGTTGCTTGAGTTATCGCGCAAACTTGGACAAGATAAGAATCCAGTTGTCCGTGATGAGATGATGAAGCTGCATACTCTTGTTGAAGTAAACCGTTTAAATATGATACGTGCGAAAACAAATGCAAATAGAACTGGTGCTGAGGGGAATATAGGAAAATTGATGATGAGCGAGTTATATCGCCGATTTCGTGAGGTCGGGAACAAGGTCATAGGTGCAGATGGAATGTTGGCTGCTTCGGAAGTGGATCATGGAAGTTGGGTTAACGAAGTAACAATGTTTTCACCAGCCCCATCAATTTATGGAGGCACAGATCAAGTTCAACGAAATATTATTGGAGAACGGATCCTTGGTTTACCTAAAGAGCCTGGTCACCCTAAAGAAACTCCATTCGTAGAATTACCGAAAAACTAATGAACTGGAGCCTTCGCCGACCTGCAGCAAGAGTTGTCGTGCTTGATTCTTCTTCCCGGATTTTTCTAATGAAAGGCTCAGATCCCATGAGGCCTGAGAATGGAACATGGTGGGAAATACCTGGTGGAGGGATGGAACCAGGGGAGCAGAGTGAAGATGCGGCTAGAAGAGAACTGTATGAAGAGTGCGGATTTTCTGATGTTGTAGTTGGCCCTTGCATATGGACTCAATATGTTGAGTTCGATTTCGCTATGTACCATTTTAAATCTGATGAGAGAATCCATATCGCCTATTCATCAACGTCGGGTGAATGGGATCCCAAAGGGCTAGAAGCGTTAGAGGCAGCAGCATTTGAAGATGGGAGATGGTGGTCTATTGATGAACTGCTTGACTCAGAAGAAGCAACGTTGCCTCAAAGGCTACGAGAGTTTCTCCCAGAGATTATCAACGGAAATATTCCCGAATCACCAATTGATATTTCTCCAGTAGCCTAAAAGCTGTTTGTCTGAGATCGAGAATCCTTTAAGGCGCATCACAGTGCTTATGTATGACGGTCTTCCCGCTCGGCGGCCCGCACTGCGTAAGAGAGAACAATAGATGGTAGAAGCACTACACAACCTGAGATAAGACAAGTGAGCAACACTACGACAAAGGGTCCATCAAAATCTGTAAAGAAGAGAACGAAGAACAAACAAATAGCTATCAACCAAAGAGAATACCCGATTCTTTTTCCAAGTTTAACAAATTTTGAAACTTGCTTTCTTTGTTCCCGTAGATCACGATCGGCGTTGTTTCCGCTTGAAATGTCTTTATTCATAGCTAGATTCCGCTTCCCCTCATAGATCCAGATAATTGACTTCCAGGCGCATACACGTAGCACGCTGTCGTTCTGTACAATCCGACCTCCCAATCCTCGCGTTGAGGGGGTATTGTTCCAATTTCCAGATCAGATAGAACATAATCAGAACCAACAAAAT
>PAQG01000027.1 GCA_002709645.1 Acidimicrobiaceae bacterium | reverse complement strand
TCCACTTTACTTTTTGTTCTGAACGACGTGAGTTCCAGTCGCCACCAGCAATCATTAGATCGCGATGTTCAGAAATTTTTTCCCAAACCCCTTCCACGCCTTGACCAGTCAAACCAGAACATGTCATGACTGGAGGGATCCAATTGGGGTTCGTAGGAGTCAGTAGCTCTGTGGCAGATTGATACTCCCTAGCTGCCTGTCGTGCTCTTAGTTCATTTTCCCCATCAGCTTTATTAACCACAAGTAAATCGGCGATTTCCAGCACTCCCTTTTTTATACCTTGAAGAGCATCACCCGCTCCTGCCAAGAGAAGAACTAGAAAAAAGTCAACCATATCAGCAACCTGAGATTCGCTTTGGCCGACTCCAACCGTTTCGATAAGGACAACATCAAAACCAGCTGCTTCTAGGACAACAATAGTCTCTCTACTTTTTTGAGCTACTCCCCCTAAAAGCCCCGAAGCTGGCGAGGGGCGGATAAATGCTGCTTGATTCGACGACAATCGATCCATCCGTGTCTTGTCTCCAAGAATAGATCCCCCAGAGATAGAACTTGAAGGGTCAACAGCTAAGACTGCTACACGGTGCCCTTTCTCTGTGAGGCGCGAGCCTAATTCATCAATAAATGTACTTTTCCCAACGCCTGGGGCTCCCGTAATACCGATTCGACTTGAAGAACCAGAGTGAGGTAAGAGCATCTCAAGTAGCTCTCCGGCCTGATCGAAATCATCCCTATTTCCACTCTCGACGAGTGTTATTGCCTTACCAATCCATGTTCTATCACCGGCTAGAACTCCAGCAACAATCAAATCAAGTTCAGATGTTTCCACTTCGTCAACCTATCTTGTCAAGTAGTTCCAGAGCCGCATCGGCGATTACTGTTCCAGGGGGATAAATTGCCGCTGCTCCCGCTTCGTATAGCTCTTCATGGTCTTGAGGAGGTATGACGCCGCCAACAACAATCAAGATATCTTCACGCCCTAACTCTTCTAAAGCTGATTTGAGCTCTGGAATTAATGACAAATGGCCTGCTGCTAGAGATGATACACCTACCACATGGACATCTGCTTCTACTGCCTGCTGCGCAGCTTCTTGAGGTGTTTGAAAGAGCGGGCCCACATCAACATCAAACCCTAGGTCCGCAAATGCTGTAGATATAACTTTCTGTCCTCGGTCATGCCCATCCTGACCTATTTTGGCAACAAGTATCCTCGGCCTTCGGCCATGCTTTTGATCAAACGCTTCAGTTGCATCGCGTACTTTTTCTATCACTTCGCTGTTCTCCCCTACTTCATTTTTATAGACTCCAGAAATAATCCGGATTTGCGACCTATGTCGACCGTACACTTTTTCTAGTGCTTCACTGATTTCTCCGACAGTTGCATGTCGCCTTGCCGCGTTAATAGACAGCTCTAAAAGATTTCCAACTCCTTTTTCGGCAGCATTGGTTAACTGATCCAGAGCATTCTGGCATTGGTTTCCATCACGTTCTCTTTTGAGATTTTCAAGTTTCTCTATCTGAGCCGACCGTACACCAGCATTATCGACTTTAAGAAGGTCTACTTGTTCGTCATGTTCTAGGCGAAATTTGTTAACACCGATCACTGGCTGAATGCCGGCATCAATTCGTGCTTGTGTTCGAGCGGCAGCTTCTTCTATACGCAGCTTAGGAATTCCCAATTCAATTGCCGCTGCCATTCCACCTGCCTCTTCTATTTCTTGAATATGCCCCCAAGCCCGTCTAGCTAAATCATGTGTAAGCCGCTCAACGTAGAACGATCCACCCCACGGGTCGACCACGCGGCATGTTCCAGATTCGTGTTGGAGAAACAGCTGAGTATTTCTCGCAATTCTTGCACTAAAGTCAGATGGTAAGGCAAGAGCTTCATCAAATGAGTTGGTATGAAGTGACTGAGTATGCCCTTGTGTTGCGGCCATAGCTTCCAGGCAAGTCCTGATAACGTTCGTGTAAACATCTTGTGCAGCGAGACTCCACCCAGAGGTTTGGCTATGGGTCCGAAGCGAGAGCGATTTGGGGTTTTGGGGTTCAAATGCCTCTACGAGTTTCGACCACAACAGTCTTCCAGCTCGTAGCTTTGCAACTTCCATAAAAAAGTTCATCCCGATACACCAGAAGAAGCTTAACCTTGGAGCGAATTGGTCTATATCGAGTCCTGCTCCAAGGCCAGCACGAATATACTCAACTCCGTCAGCCAAGGTGTATGCAAGCTCTAAATCGAGCGTCGCTCCTGCTTCCTGCATGTGATAACCAGAAATCGAAACAGAGTTAAACTTTGGCATTTCTTGCGATGTATACGAAATGATGTCTGAAATGATCTTCATAGACGGGGTTGGTGGGTAAATGAAGGTATTACGTACCATGAATTCTTTAAGAATGTCATTCTGGATTGTCCCCGCAAGTTGATTGGGCTTAACTCCTTGTTCCTCAGCAGCAATTACATAAAGGGCGAGAATGGGAAGCACTGCACCGTTCATGGTCATGGAAACACTCATTTTGTCCAAGGGGATACCTTCAAAAAGTTGGCGCATATCGATGATGGAATCAATCGCGACCCCAGCCATCCCTACATCTCCGCTCACTCTCGGGTTATCTGAGTCATATCCTCGATGGGTAGCGAGATCAAATGCGATGGATAATCCTTTTTGGCCAGCTTCAAGATTCCGTCTGTAAAATGCGTTTGACTCTTCAGCGGTAGAGAATCCGGCGTATTGCCTAATTGTCCAAGGCTGATTGACATACATTGTAGGGTACGGCCCTCGCAGGAATGGCTTAAATCCAGGGTATGAATTCGGAAAACTTAGTGTGTTTCTATCTTCTTCCAAATACAACGGGGAAACAGGTATACCTTCAGGCGTATCCCAAATGAGACTTTTTGCACTTAGGCCTGTTTCTTGCGCATAGGATTTCTCCCATTCAGAAAGGCCATTTGGTGAAGGCCGATTCGGACGGAAAGGAATTGAAGAGAAATCTGGAATCATGGCCCATCCCTCCAAGTGCAACATATCTGCAGCATCATTTTTCGAATCCTTCATCCTGCCGATAAGGCTGAATTGGATTTACTTCCGCTTCGAAAGTAAGTACATCAGGCATATCAGGATAAGGATCTCGGGAAAGTTCATTCCCGTCATCAAATGTGAACTGATTGACCCCAACTATGACCTGTTCCGTATCGGCAATTCTCCTTTGGGTCTCTCGCTTCGTTGAGGATATCTTGTCTTGCAGAATCCCAGCCTTAAGCTCGTCTATGATCCCCCCATTGGTTTCCATGGCTTGCAGCCTCTCCCAAGTTAGCTCTGCGATCTGGCCTGTTAGAGCTTCGACGTACCAAGAACCTCCTGCAGGGTCAATCACCCGATGAAGATTTGATTCCTCCATCAAAACCAAATGAGTGTTACGAGCTAGACGAAATCCAAAATCGTTTGGAATCCCTACAGCGCTGTCAAATGGTTCGACTGTAATTAAGTCAGCTCCTCCTACAGCAGCAGCGAAACATCCAACGGTGGTGCGAAGTATGTTTACCCAAGGATCGACTTTCGTGATGATAGATGATGAAGTGGAGGCCTGAATCTTTGCTGGTGTTTCTTTCACCTCACACGAGTCTCCAACATATCCCCAGACCTCTCGTAGGGCACGGATTTTTGCTATATCAAGGAATTGATCAGAACCGACACCTACAACTATCAGAATTTGACGAAAGGCTTCTTCGATATCAAGACCAGCGTCACTCAAAGCTCGGAGATAAGCTATCCCTGTCGATACTATTGCAGCTAATTCAGTTACCGGATCAGCCCCGGCGTTTGCGTAAACGGTCCCATCGATTCGAACTGTTGTGACATTCTTATATGTCTTCGAAACGTCGCTAGCTAAGTTCCCGACTCGATTGAGGGACGCACGGATCCCATCACTAATTCCTCCTTGAGAAGCTAACCGTCCTATAGGGTCACAACTCAAATCTGCTAAGAGGTTTTCGCTCTCCGCATGAGCGCTCTCCGCATATGAAAGAAAACTTCTAGCTATTTCAACATTGTCCCCACGACCGAGAGGAGCAATAGCAGCTACATCTAACAAAACACCTTGCAATGCGTCCGCAAACTCTTGTTCACCTGCCGGCCCGGCAATCAGTTCGACACTGTTCACTCCCCTTTCCAGATCTGACAGAATTGATTTGTTGGTTTGTTTCGGATCGGTAAGCCAATGTTTTTGGCGGATCTCCCACCCATTAAGGCGTCCTGAGATATTTGAAGCACGTCGATTTACGCCTCGTGTGGGAAGTGGTCCCCCAGCAGAAGCTTCGGGACTGACAGGTGAGGTATCGCCTGAATATAGAGGATTTATTCGGATACCGCCGGACAGGTTGCTCACCAAAACGTCATCAAAATCATTTTCGCCTAGGACTTTCTTGGCGGCTTCCAACCAGTCCTGTTGTGACACAAACTCTCCGGCGTCAACAAAATCCATTAGACCATCATCCATGCTTTAAGAATAGGCGATTGTATCCCGTCCGGTGGTGTGTTTATGAAGTTAGCTCCTCCAAAAGGAGATGCTAAAAGTGTTTCCGTGGTGTTCTGTGACTTCCATCACAAGTGACAGAAGACACGCATATTTCCAAAGCTATTCCTAGAAAAATCGAGCAGAATGGAATGGTCGCACTGACCACTAGGAACGTTGAAGAAGAAAAGAGAGACCGATGTTTAAAAAAGAACCCCACTACATTCAGTACCGTGATTTTGCATTTGCTGATAGTGCAAGCACATCCGAACTTGAAGTATTAAGCCGACTAAGTACAAGGATCGATGTTAAAGAAGGAAGTGTTCTGATGAGAGAGGGAGCATTCGGCAACGAAGTTCTCCTGCTAGTCAGAGGACAACTCCTCATCGAACGCGATGGAGAACTTATTGCCTCTGCCTCTCCCGGAGCTGTTGTAGGTGAACGGGCTGTTATTCTAAATGAGCCACGAGGGGCTACTGTCCGTGTCGCAAAAGACTCTACAATTTTGGCCATGACGAGAAGTGAATTCAATACTCTTCTCGCCGAGTGTCCAAGTATTGCTCGAAACATCCTTGAAGAAGCACTAACTCGGGCCGCAAGCTAGCAGAGATTATTCTGACTGCTAACCACAGGAAATGCAGTCTTATTCAAGAAAATGATTAACCCCTTTTCATTAAGGAAAACGCTACTAAGAATACAGGCCATTACAATAAAATTCCTGTCTGCTGTAGAGCGCTTTCTTTGGAAAACAAGCAAGAATATCCTTAACTTTGGCCTAGGCAGAAGAATCAACTTCACTGCTATCAGAAAAATAAGCGTCCCAAGCGTTGGCGCCCAGATCTTCCTCAACATCACAGGAGGGGTGTTAATTTCAGTCGGAGCAACGATGATCATCCTGGCTGATATCGGAGCCACAACAACAGATGTGCTCCTAACCGGCATTAGCCATCAGACCGGGCTTTCGATAGCTGCAGCTTCGTTTGGATTGTTAACTATTCTGCTCCTCCTTTTAGGCTCAATACGGGCAAAGGTAGGAGTTGGAACCATAGTAGTTCCTCTCGCAGTATCAACTACATTCATCTACTCCTTCAGTGTTATCCCAAATCCGCACAACTTCGGTGCACAGTTGATTTACTTCATAACAGGCCTCTTTGTAATAGCTTTAGGCGTTGGAATTGGAGCAAGTGCCGGAATTGGCATGGGGGCATATGAATCTATTTGCCATCGAATCGCAGAAGGAAGAGATTGGCATCCACAAATTGTCCGTCTTATATGGGAATTTATTATTCTTAGCATCGGAATATTACTCGGCGGAGCCTTTGGAATTGGTACTCTTATTGCAGCTATAGCAACTGGCTGGATTCTTAAGTACATGAATTCGGCTATTGGCGATTACCTGCTCGGCAGACGGATAAGAACTAACTGTGAAACCCCATTAGCCAGAGGCTATGAATATGTCCAGTCAAAAAACTAGTCATCCAACATCAACAAACCTGATCAATATAAGTGAGCCTGGGTCTATACCCTATGTCGACATCACTACTTCAAATTTCGGAGAGATCCTATCAGTAACAAAAGACATTGCTGAAAAAGGATGGGTGGTCATGACCCCAGCAGGGCCACTAGTCGTGGGCTACAAACAGATTAAAACTATTCTGAGAAACCCTGAATGGATATCCCTTTTATCCAGCTTCTCGATGCTTGACCAAATGGAAGACGGAGGCCCAGACCTAAATAAAATGCTCGAGCAAGCCCAAAGAATCATCCCTGAAGTTCCTTCAACTGTTCAGATGAGACCTAATGTCCTATCTGTCGAAGGAGAGGACCACAAACGGCTCAGGAGACTTGTTAATTCTTCATTCACATCAGGAAATACAAACCGTCATAGAGGTTTCATGCGTGAACATGCAATGAATCTCCTGCACAACATTACGGAAAATAAGAAAGCTGAAATGGTCTCGGAATTCTGCAGGCCTTATCCTGTACCAGTCATCTGCAGAATACTCGGAGTTGATGACTCTGATTGGGAACTATTTGACGAATGGGCAGACATCATATTCTCAGCGCTAGACGCGGACATTGAATCCGTGATTGGGCGCCTAAGCGAAATAACACGCGCCCAAAGAGAGCTTGACTCTTACGTACAAAATCTGATCGCAAAACGCGTCGCAAGCCCAGAGGGAGATCTACTCACTGATTTGGTTCAGAGCCACTATAACGAAGACCAGCTTTCCCATGATGAATTAAGCGCTATGGTCGAGGCAATCTTACTTGCAGGAACTGACACCACCCGAAACCAACTTGGCGCACTCTTGGCAGTTCTAGCTGACCATCCCGAACAATACGAGGCTTTACGGCAAGACCCATCTCTTGTTCCAGCTGCTGTTGAAGAATCACTGAGGTATATAAGTGCGGTAAGGACAACAGGTCGACTTGCATCAAAAGACCAAACTATCGACGGAGTTTTTTTTCCGGCTGGATCAACTGTCTTACTAGGACTCCATGCTGGCGGACTCTCCGAAGCAGAAGAACAGGGGTACGACTTTAATATTTTAAGAGAAAGCGGCTGCCCTCATCTTGCATTTGGATCCGGATCTCACCACTGCTTAGGTGCCTCATTGGCCCGTGCTGAGCTACAAGAAGCACTCAGCGCCTTCATTGAAATGGTTCCGGCGTATGAACTCATCTCACCGGTTTCATGGAAACCCCTATCGATGGGGATATGGGGACCTTCAAAACTTGAAATACAAATCTTAGACAATCCCAAATCCAGAACGGCGACACCCGTAGATGAGAAATATATTTCAACGCTTAAAACACCTGTTCACAATACTGAAATTGCATACAGTTCTGAGATAGACCAATGGGTACGAGAAGCTGCCGCATCAAGAAAAGCTCTCAGGGGGTCTATCCCTGACCTCATTCGAAAACCTAAGTTCCCACCGGTTGGAAGGCTAATAGTCACAGTATTTAGATTCAGTAGGGCTTATATCGGCTGGAAGCTCAAATCTAGAAAGATGAAACCGGAAACCCGCAATGAACTTCTTTATGCGCGTCTACGTAGAGCAGCTGAGCTTCAAGGGCCGACATACGTGAAGTTAGCGCAGTTGATATCGGCAGCTGAAGGCGTATTCCCTGAAGCCTTGGTTTCTGAATGTAAAAAATGTCGAGACCAGGTTTCTCCTGATTCGTGGAAAAGGATTTCGAAAGTCCTCGAAGGAGAACTTGGACCTGATTTCAGTCAAGTAAACGTTCTAGATCAAACACCAATTGCTTCAGCTTCTATAGCCCAGGTTCATGAAGCAAAGCTGATTGATGGTTCCGACGTAGTGATCAAAATACAGAGACCCGGTATCCGAAGAAAAGTAACAAACGATTTAAAAGTGATGGCATGGGTTGCTCCAAAGCTAGTTGGGAAAATTCCAGTAGCTGCGTTAGCTAATCCCCCAGCTCTTGTTGAACTATTTGCGGAAACAATATGTGAAGAGCTTGATTTCAAGCTTGAGGTGGCCAATTTATACGAAATCGAAAGGGTGCTATCTGCTAACCAAAAGCAAGATTGGGAAATACCACATCCTGTACTTAGCTTGGTTACGGAGAGAGTGATTGTTATGAGCAAAGTCTCCGGCCATTCGCTGGGAGAAGCAATCGTTTCAGGTATCGAACCTGAGAAAAGTTCATCGATTTTTCGACAAATGGTCGAAGGGCTTCTTGAAGGAGCAGTAATACATGGTGTGTTCCATGGAGATTTTCATGCTGGAAATGTCTTTTTAAGTCCGTCAGGCAAGATAGGTCTTGTAGATTTTGGAATCACAGGCCGTCTGGAGGGTGATCGCCGTTTAGCTTTTCTTCGCTATGTGGTGGGGTTAATGACGGGAGATGTTGAATCTCAAGTGGGAGGGATTAAAGATCTTGGCGCTTTCCCGGTAGATTCTGATATTGGACAGATTATTTCTGAGTTCCAGCTAGAGCGAAACGACTTTGATCCGCTGGATCTTTCTGAGGAAGAATTTATCGACGAATTCCGCAATTTAATTAAAGGATTACTTGCAGAAGGAGCAAGAATCCCTAAAGAATTAATGCTGTTTGTGAAAAACTTTGCCTACCTTTCTTCAGTAATGCAGGAATTAGATCCAGAAATGGATTTACTTCAGGAATTTCTTGAAGTAGCGGCATCTTTTTTTGGGAAAAATGGTGTTCGTGTAGCTACTGAAATCGGATTCTCACTAAGCGCCGATGATGTGTCAGATGTTGCGTTCCGGAGAGTAGCTGGAATCCGCGACAATGTGTCCACGCTTACTTGGAAGGAGCTCGGAGAACGCAGAAGTTCCATTATCGAAAGAATGGATAGAAGGTCCATTAGGAAAATCATTGATTAGATTATCCTCATTACCTAACTAAGCTGTACCCACGACAGTTTGAGCTAGAGCCTTTACTAGGAGAAGATATGAACACTTTTGAAAAGCCCGTTGTTGAAGTTATATCAGATAGCCCACCCAAAGAGCTCTTAATTGAAGATATTCATATAGGAGATGGGGCCGAAAGTTCTGCAGGGCAACTCATAAGCGTGGACTATGTTGGGGTCTCCTGGTCAAATGGTGCAGAATTTGATTCGTCCTGGTCTAGAAACGAGGTGTTTACCTTTCAGCTAGGGGTCGGACAAGTTATAGAAGGATGGGACAAAGGTTGTATCGGAATGAAAGTCGGGGGAAGAAGAAAATTAGTTATCCCACCAGATATGGCCTATGGAGAGCAAGGAGCTGGAGGGATAATTGGGCCAAATGAAACACTTGTCTTCGTTGTTGATCTTCGGAGCATAGGTTAGTAGGAGGAGCAATGAGTAGTAGCGAACTTTCAGGGAAGATTGCTGTAGTCACAGGATCCAGCCGTGGCATCGGGAGAGGCATTGCTATAGGGCTAGGAGAACTAGGCGCAACTGTATATATAACTGGGAGATCTACTGGTAGTGGCCCGCTAACTATCAATGAAACTGCTGAAATGGTAAACGCTGCTGGAGGTATAGGAATACCGGTTGAAGTTGACTTAGCCCACGACGATCAAATCGAAGCGTTATACGACAAGATACGTCAGTCTCATGGGCGGCTTGATATTCATGTAAATAATGCATTTAAAATTCCAAATCCACCTGTTTGGGGGGGAAAATTCTGGGAACACCCAATTCAAATCTGGGATGATCAAGTAGGGATAGGATTAAGGTCCGCATATGTTGCGAGCGTATATGCGACCCGCTTAATGATGGAGCAATCCGATTCCTTACGATTTATGGTGAATATCTCCTCTAGCGGTTCAGAACGTTATGCATTAAGTGCAAGTTATGGGATAGCAAAAATGGGAACGGATAGGTTAACTAGGGATTTCGCCGTTGAAGGGAAGGAAGACGGGCTTTGTGTTGTAGGCCTCTGGCCTAGTCAAGTGCTAACAGAATTTATTGTCGAGAGCATAGAGAAAGGAGACATTGAGCTTGATGAGGAAAATTCAGAAACTCCTCTATATACAGGGAGAGTCATAGCTGCTCTTGCATGCGACCCAGAACGAAGAGAGCGAAATGGCCAAGTACTCACAACGGCAGAAGTAGCGCTTCATTATGACCTATTCGATGAGCGAGGTAAGCAGCCGAAGGGGAAAAGAAATCCCTCTATGTTTCGAGAAACTATCTAACCTCGACGCTACTCTTTCTCCGCCGTTGTTGAAGACTGATCTGAGGCCTCGACGAGACGTTTAGGCGGTGAGTGTTCTCCCGGTCTGCGACTCCTGACGATACACGATTGACTTCCTATGGCGCACAACTCTCCTTCTATGGACCAGATATGAATGACTCCGTGGCCAAAACCGTTTGAGACCGCATCAACACGAATGTCCAGAAGGTACCACTCGCTCGATACGGCCTGAATCACTCTCAAAGTATTATCGAGGCTAGTTGAGCCAGCTTGTCCACCCTGTGTAAAGCTGATACCCATCGGAACATAATCACCTAAGACCGCAAAAGATGCCGCTGATGGTTCGAGTAACTCTGGCATTCTGCTCCATACCGCTATACGTCCCGGTTCAAGTTCAGAAGGCTGCTTAGCCCCTACCGGCAAAGCCCATCTTTGTTCAATTCGAGAATCTAACGAATCAGTCACCTCAGAAAATCTTTCACGAAGGGGACACTCGTCTGGCTGTTCTACCTCTGGCGGGGAACCATATGTCGTATCACGCGGGAATGAGCGCGATCCAAGCGCCGCATTTACTGTGATGATCTCTGTTCCGCCCACATGCCCCACAGCTCTTGCTTGAGTAGTCTTTTGTCCATGAACCGCAAGAGTGACATCGATGTCGACGATCGTTCCGACTTGGGCGAAAGAAAGATACTGAGCGGTCGCCCATACAAGAGGCCGACCGCTAGTTCCTTCCATGGCCGCGATAGCAGCCCCCAAACCGCTTCCACCAAACATTGCCCTATGCCCTGTAGATATACCGCGAGAAACAGGGAGATGCCACCTATGAGGGTTATGAGATGGTTCTAGTCCTAACCAGTTTCTTGCGTCCACATCTTTGACAATACCGGAAAGAACACTCAAGAAGCACTAATTAAAGAAACTGCTTATTGACGCCGCTATCCTTTTCGGATTTTCCATTGGTGCAAAGTGAGTCATTCCACCAAATTGCTCATACGTTCCATTGGGTAGCGCTTCGGCTATATCAGAAGCTAGAAGAGCTGGGCCTTGCTGATCAGTACTTCCAGCAATTTTTGACTCTACCTTTACCTCAGAAAGCGAATCAAAAAGCCCGGTTGAGGAATTCTCAAACACTTGCGCTTCTACCTCTCCACTGCATTTGAGAATAACATCGCCATCTCTATGGTCATCAAATCCATAATTGACATACGACCTCAGAGCATCTGGATCCACGGTGGAGAAAGGCGGCCGAGAAGCATATCTTTGAAATGCATCTTCACGAGATGGAAATCTTTCCTTTCGTTTCCTTGCCAGAGTCGCAAGGTCATTACCCCGAGATAATTTATCGGCAAGGGGGCCTGTGGGGATCACTATTGGTTCAAACAACCATAGCGATTTAAATGCTTCCCTACGCTGCTTCTCCGCTAATAGAAGACTCGCACCTCCCATACTATGACCGACACCAAAGATCTCTTTAAAACGAAAATGATCTATTACCGAAAGAAGATCCTCAGCCATACCGGACCACTTCATAGAAGTACCGTCAGGGGTTACCGTATTTCCATGCCCGCGAAAATCTAATGAGATACAGCGGAAATTTTCTATAAGCGACGAACAGACACAGTCCCAATACCTTCCATGAAATCCTGTGGCATGACAAAAGATGATAGGTGGGCCATCACCTCCATAATCATGAACAGCAACTTGAACACCTTCGGTCGAAGGGACAGTGATTAGAAATGGATTCATTTAAATATCCAGTTAATCCAAGCACAATACGTAGCACACATTGTGGAAAGTCTAGTTCGTATTAGCTAGTAACTGCAGTTCGATGCCGGCGCAATCCGATAACTGGGGTCGTAGGAGCGTAACCAGCTTCAGCGCGCTCAAT
>PAQG01000026.1 GCA_002709645.1 Acidimicrobiaceae bacterium | reverse complement strand
CAATTGACAGTAGCGGAGAAATTGTCACACTTGTTGAAGTACTTGAAGATGGGAAACGAGCACTGGTAAAAGGAAGAGCAGATCAAGAATATGTCATGCATCTTGCGTCAAACTTGGACAAAGATGACCTAAAAGTCGGCTCAACTATGCTTTCAGCGAATAAAGCAAATTTATTAATTGAGGAAATTGCTCGTCCAGAATTTCAACAACACTTACTATATGAAGTTCCAGATATTACTTATGGGGATATAGGAGGCTTAGATGCACAAATTCAACAAATCTGTGATGCTGTCGAACTCCCATTTCTGCACCCAGAATTATATAAGGAACACAAACTACCATCGCCTAAAGGCATTTTGCTTTATGGGCCTCCAGGATGTGGGAAAACTCTCATAGCGAAGGCGATTGCGAACTCCTTGGCTGAAAAAGTAAACTTAACGTCTAATTCTGATGCAAAGAAGAGTTATTTCTTTAACATAAAGGGACCTGAACTTCTGAATAAATTCGTTGGTGAAACTGAACGTCAAATTCGTTTGATATTTGAACAGGCAAGAGAAAAATCTGAAGAGGGTTGGCCAGTAATTATTTTCTTTGACGAAATGGAATCCTTGTACAGGATTCGAGGAAGCGGAATAAGTTCTGATATGGAGTCAACTATTGTCCCTCAGTTATTAGCTGAATTAGATGGGGTAGAATCGCTCACAAACGTGATTGTGATTGGTGCATCGAACAGAGAAGACTTAATTGACCCCGCAATTCTTCGACCTGGCAGGCTGGACATCAAAATTCGAATAGATAGGCCAAATCAGGATGCTGCAGCCTCGATATTCTCACAATACCTCACATCGCATTTGCCAATAGCTTCATCGGCAATTGACGAACTTGGAGGAGGAGATATAGATAAAGCTGTTCGAGTAATAATTGAAAGAACTGTTGATGAAATGTATGCCATGGAAGAACGAAATGAGTTCCTAGAAGTGACTTACCAGAATGGCGATAAGCAAACGATGTTTTTCAAAGATTTTGCATCAGGTGCAATGATTGAAAATATCGTTCGACGAGCGAAAAAAACAGCAATCAAAAGATACATCAAGACAGAAGAAAAAGGACTGGTTCTCGAGGATCTACTGGAATCCATAAGAGAAGAATTTAATGAACAGGAAGATCTTCCAAATACGACCAACCCTGACGACTGGGCGAAAATATCAGGGAAAAAAGGCGAAAGAATTACCTACATTAGAACGTTATTAAACGCTGAGCCTTTATCTGATTCAAAACAAAATGCTTCGGGTCAATACCTCTAAGTAATGGCAATTTCAAAAATCTGCGGCATTGAAACTGAGTATGCAATCATCCAGCATGGTGTCCTTGAACAGAATCCTGTGTATGCATCATCTATTTTAGTTAACTCTTATGCTCAACACCACAAGATCGCTGATGATACAGGAGTCGCCGCATCAGTGCATTGGGACTTTCAAGATGAAACGCCCGGAAACGATGCTCGTGGGGTTGCCCCAATCGGCTCTATGCCACCTATTGTGGAGTCACATTTGGTAAATGCAGTTTTAACTAACGGGGCACGATTCTACGTTGACCATGCTCACCCTGAACTCTCAACTCCTGAATGCGCTAATGCATTGGAAGTCACACGTTATGACAAAAGTGGCGAAATCATTTTACGAAAAGCTATGGATTACGTAAATGCGACGCTTCCAGATGGTGAAGAGATTGTTGTATACAAGGATAATTCTGATGGTAAAGGTAATTCATATGGATGCCATGAGAATTACTTGATGGATAGGGCGACACCTTTTGGAGAAATAGTTTCGTATGCAACAGCACACTTTGTAACGAGACAAATATATACCGGTTCCGGAAAAATTGGCTGTGAAATACCTGGAGTGGATCCAGAAGCTACCCCATATCAACTTACACAGAGGGCTGATTTTTTTGAAGAAGAAGTAGGTTTAGAAACGACTCTAAAGCGTCCGATTATAAATACTAGAGATGAACCACACGCTGACGCTACAAAGTACCGTCGACTGCACGTTATTTGTGGAGACGCAAATATGAGTGAAACAGCGACGTTTTTAAAAATCGGCTCCACCGCGCTTATCTTAGCGATGGTAGAAGACGATTATTTTTCTAAACGGTGGCTATTTGATAACCCTATTGCAGCTATGCGGCAAGTATCCCATGATTTATCCTTAAAAGTACCTCTGAAACTGAAAGATGGATCAAGTATCACGGCTTTAGAGATTCAATGGGAGATGCTTAATAAAGCTAAACAATATACTGAAAATGGCGGTGATGAATTCACCGGAGGCCCTGTTGCCCATACTGTGATAGCTCTCTGGGAGCGCGTTCTCAGCGGTCTTGAGAGCGACCCAAATTCATTGCATCGTGAAATTGATTGGGTAGCGAAAAAACTACTCCTAGAGAAATATGCAGAAAGGAAAAATATTTCTTTCTTTGATAATCGTATTAGGTCGTTAGCAGTTCAATACCATGACATCCGTGAGGGCAAAAGCATCGTAGATAAATTAGGGCTTAAAAAAATAGTAACTACTGAAGAATCTCAGTCTGGCGTCGCAACCCCACCGACTTCGACTCGTGCTTATTTCCGCGGTATGTGTCTTCAAAAATGGCCTGAATCAATTATCTCAGCTAATTGGGATTCTATTCTGTTTAAACTTGATGATAGTAATGTAAAGCGCATCCCGATCCTAGAACCAATGTATGGATCAGCTTCGGATATTGACAACCTTATAAATAATGCAGAAACCCCTATTGAACTGATTGCTGCATTAGAACTTGATTAAAGACTGACAATTCGCAAACCGAAAGGTAGGGTGTTGCAAGGAGTTGTGATGGCAGATCAAGAATATTCAGATAATAAACAAAGCAGCGATTTAGAATCAGATTCTGATATAGATCCAGCTGAAATGCACCGAGAGACTAATTCCAGTGATAACTCGGAATTAGCTAGCGAACTGGATAATATCTTGGACGAAATTGATTCTGCTCTTGAATCAAATGCTGAAGAATTTGTAAAATCTTACGTCCAAAAAGGCGGACAGTAGCAGAGTCGCAATCATTGCAGGTACGCTTGATGTGTGACTTTGCCACGATTTTCACCAGATAACGATCCCGGACCTGATTTTGCGGCGTTGATTGACCGATTTGGAATTCCAGCTATAAGTAATCATGAGATCATAGGTAAGCTACCGCATGGCACAACATGCGTAGCTATTAAGTATAGCGATGGTGTCGTCCTTGCCGGAGACCGTCGAGCAACTAGCGGCCACCACATTAGCTTTCGTGCTATGGAAAAAGTCTTTCAATCTGATTCTCACTCCGGGGTAGCGATATCAGGTGCTGCTGGTCCCGCTATAGAAATGGTCAAATTATTTCAGCTTCAATTAGAACACTACGAAAAAGTTGAAGGCAAATCTCTAAGCTTAGAAGGAAAAGCAAATCAGCTTGGTCTTATGATCCGGCAGAACTTACCTGCTGCAATGCAAGGGCTAGCAGTCGTTCCTATATTTGCTGGTTATGACCTGAGAGAGAATGATGGCCGTATTTTCCAATATGACGTTACAGGTGGACGCTTTGAAGAGGCATCATTTGCTACTACCGGATCAGGAAGTCTCCATGCAACTACTGTTATTAAGATGGGATATGAAGATCAACTGGCAAGAAACGATGCAGTCACTCTCGCTGCAAATGCAATTTTTGAAGCATCAGATGAAGACTCTGCTACAGGGGGGCCTGACCTTATAAGAGATGTCTTTCCTACTATCACCACGATCGATGTAAATGGATACGAAGAAGTTAATCACGATTCTGTGGTAGCAACTTTTATGGAAATAATTGAAACCCGAACAGCGCGAAACGGAGGAGCATAAATGAGTATGCCATTTTATGTATCTCCAGAACAGATGATGGAAGACCGCGCTGATTACGCCCGTAAAGGTATAGCCCGTGGAAGAGCTCTCATTGCTTTAAGTTTCAAAAATGGAATACTTATCGTTGCTGAGAACCCATCCAATACTTTGCACAAAGTGAGCGAAATATATGACAGAGTTGCTTTCGCTGGAGTTGGTAAATACAACGAATTCGATCAATTACGAATAGCAGGTGTTAGACACGCAGATCTGAAGGGATATTCATTTAGTCGTGAAGATGTAGATGCTCGAAATCTGGCCAATCAGTATGCTCAAATGTTGGGTCAAATTTTTACACACGAAATGAAGCCTATGGAAGTAGAAATTCTCGTGGCAGAGATATCGCATAAAAAAGATGATATTCAACCTCAAATGTTCCACATTCTCTACGATGGAACTGTTAAAGATGAAACAGAATACGCTGTGCTTGGTGGCGAAACAGAAGTTATTCTTGGACGATTTTCACCACTTTATAAACCTAATATGACGCTAAGTAAAGCAGCCCAGCTTGCCATTAACTCTCTTTCCGGTAGTGAGCGTGACCTCGTACCTAGCGACCTTGAGGTAGCAGAATTATCTATAGCAAACGGGCGAAGGGCTTTCAGACGAATTAATGGCGATGAACTAGACGGGATTTTGTCTTAAAATCTATCCATCTTTCTCTTAAAGTCTTTTCTTTACTAGCTTGTTCGTAGGTGACATATGGATAGAAGAATATTTGGAATAGAAAGCGAATATGGGGTAACTTGTGTCTCTAAAACTGGGCAAAGACGCTTAAGTCCCGACGAGGTTGCTCGCTACATGTTCAGGCGTGTTGTCGCATGGGGGAGGAGCAGCAATGTATTTCTGGAAAACGGATCTCGACTATATCTAGATGTCGGTTCGCATCCAGAGTATGCAACACCAGAATGTGATTCCATATACGACGTCGTAGCACATGACAAAGCTGGGGAACGAATACTTGAACAGTTACTTAACAATGCAGAAAACCGCTTACGAGAGGAAGGAATTAACGGAACGCTGTATTTGTTCAAAAACAATACTGATTCTGCCGGAAATTCGTACGGCTCTCATGAGAATTACTGTACGACGCGCAATGAGGACATTTCTAGCTATGACGAAGTCTTAATTCCTTTTTTCGTTAGCCGTCAAATATATTCTGGGGCAGGGAAAGTCCTTCAAACCGGTAGGGGAGCAACGTTTTGTATAAGTCAACGCGCCGAACATATTTGGGAAGGTATTTCAAGCGCGACGACAAGAAGCAGGCCGATTATCAATACTAGAGATGAACCTCATGCAGATGCTGAGAAATACCGTCGCCTCCATGTAATAGTTGGTGATTCAAATATGAATGAATATGCATCGTTTCTAAAAGTCGGTGCTGCTTCGCTGGTTTTAAGAATGCTTGAAGAGAGAACAGTCGTTCTAGGAGATATGACCTTAGAAAATCCTATAAGAGCGATTAGAGAAATTAGCCATGATTTTACTTGTAAACGTAAAGTTCGCTTAGCTAATGGTAGAGAACTTAGCGCCCTTGACATACAGTCAGAATTCCTTGATAAGGCATTAAAATTCGCTGAGAGACGTGAACTTTCACCTGAAGAGAAACAGGCGTTAGGCATGTGGGAACATTGTATTACTGGCTTAGAAAGAGACCCGCTTACGCTCCACCGTGAATGTGATTGGGTGACTAAGTTTCACCTTATAGACCGATACCGAAGTAATAATAATCTGGAATTATCAGACCCGAAAGTAGCCTTAATGGACCTCCAATTTCATGACGTGAACCGTGACAGGGGGCTTTATTACTTGTTGCAATCTAATGGAATGGTTGAGCGTATCTGTAGCGATGAGGATATTCGTTATGCAGTTGAGTACGCCCCCCAAACAACTAGAGCTAAATTGCGTGGAGATTTCATAAGAAAAGCAAAAGAGAAAAACCGGGATTATACAGTCGATTGGGTCCACCTAAAGCTCAATGACCAAGCTCAACGAACTGTGTTATGTAAAGACCCGTTTGCTTCAACAGATGAGCGCGTTGAGAAATTGATTGAGAATCTCTAACTAAGTAGATGTAGATCCAGGGTGTAAGGTTATTTAATGGCAGCAAAGAAGTTAGAAAGACAGTTAAAGTTACTTGCTGAATTACTGAATGCTGAATCCCCTAGAACAGCACAGGAATTACGTGAAAAAGTTAACATGTACCCTGATGGCTTGGTCGCATTTAGAAAGCGTTTCGCAGAAGATAAAAAAGAACTCAAAAAAATGGGAGTGCCCATTACTGTTCTATCAGTAACTGAATCAAACAAAGATGCTGAGTCATATTACGTTGAAAACACTGATTATTATTTGCCTGACTTAGAATTAAGTGAACAGGAGTTGGCAGCATTAAATTATGCAGCTAATAGTATACACCTTCTCAACCAACTCACTGAAGAAGAAGCATTACGAAAACTTGGAGGGTACTCAAAAACCACTGAAAATAGTTCTCCGCTCCATCACATAAGTTCCGATGATAATTTGCCTACTATTTTTGAAGCTCTAACAAATAAAAGCCGTGTTGAATTTATGTATCGTGGAAAACCAAGGAAAATTGAACCTTATCTTCTCCAATTCGCAGGTGAAAAATGGTATGTGACTGGAAATGTTTTCAGTGAAGATAAAACCAAATCTTTTAGAACCGATCGCATATCCGATCTGACGATGAGCTCTGGTACTGATGAATTTTCTGTTCCAGATGACGTTAAAGGGGCAAATTTACTTTCTTTTACCTACGGAGATGATGACCCCGTTACCGCTCTAGTAAGAATCGACAGTACTTACATCCCTTGGGTTGAACAGAATTTAAATGTTGACGTTGATATAGAGCCCGATGGCTCAGGAATCGCAAAATTCACAGTTTCAAACTATGACATCTTCATTGATCGAGTACTTCTGCTTCTTGATCACGCTGAAATCGTGGAACCACCAGTACTTCGTCAACAACTCATCAAACGCTTACAGGCACTTCAAGACGCGTGGAGAACTCATAAATGATGAAATCATCTGAAAGGCTTGAGCGACTGATATCAATGGTTCCATGGCTTATAGCCAATAATGGGGCTTCTGTAACTGAACTAGCTAATCGTTTCCAATATCCAGAAGAAACACTTATCAATGACCTTACAAAGGTTCTATTTTTCGTTGGTCCACATCCGCATACACCCGGAGACCTCATTGAGGTGAATCTCTACGATGACGAAGTCTGGATTAATCAAGCACAATTTCTATCAAAACCTTTAAAACTGAAACCGAACGAAGCCTTCTCTCTTCTGATTAAGGGAAAAATGTTAATGGAGCTAATTGAAGATAGCCGTGAAGAAAATCCCACTCCATCCCCATTACGTTCGGCACTAACGAAATTGTCAAATTCTTTGAACTTTGAACACTCAAATATTGAACTTGAATCCGGAATGGGAAATAGCGAGACTTACCGTTCTATTCAAGATGGGATTGAACAGGGGAAAAAAATTAGAGTTTCTTATTACTCTTTCAATACGGATACAAACACTGAACGTATTATTCACCCAATTGCAATTAATAGGAGCGACCGATACCACTACCTAAATGCGTATTGTGAACTGGCAGAGGATTATAGAACGTTCCGCTTTGACAGAATAGTTAATATCGAAACGCTAAGTGAAACTATTGAAATTGCTCATCATGAGACGGAATTTCGACAAGACTACTTAGAAAGAGGCGAATTAGAGTTTTCTTTCGCGGAAAGTCAATCGGCAAATTTACTGATAAGCAAAGAAGACGAGTGGATAATTGCAAAATACCCTACAACGAATGTCGAAGTGCAAAATAATGGAAAACTATTGGTCACATTACCCGTATCTTCAGGAATTTGGTTAGGGCGGTTACTCTTTCGCCTAAATGCAGAGACTAAAGCTGTTAACAATACGGCAGCAATTTCTGAATCACTTAATGACTTCGATTCTTTGATAGATAGAATCCTGAGCCGTTACGAAAGTTAATCTATGGAGTCTGGCAGAACACATAACGAAGATGATCCAAATTGGGTTGACGATGTTCTATCACGTGCAATTGAGGAATCTTATGAGAACTCACCAAAATTTAAACCTACTGAAGAAGACCAGGCAACATCTACAAATGTTGATTCCAGTAAGGGGCAAAATACTGGTGATGTAAAAACGGTGAACATCTCGCCTTACCCCGACGAGTCACCTGAGTTTGAACCCATATTGAATGAGAAAGCTGGCAGCGAAAAAAAAAGCAACAAGAGCGCACTTGAATGGCTTGCAGTTATCGTCGGGGCATTGCTCGTCGCATTTCTGATAAAAACATTTTTGATGCAAGCATATTACATTCCCTCGTCTTCGATGACGCCTACGTTGCAAATAGGTGATCGTGTTTTAGTCAATAAACTTAGCTATGAATTTGGAGACATCAGCCGAGGCGACATGATCGTATTTCAAAAGCCAAATAGCGGGGCTGGGACTAAAACAGACTTAATTAAAAGAGTGATAGCGCTTGAAGGGGAATGGATAGAAATATTTGATGGACAGATATTCATTAAAGAAGCAGGGGAAACTGAAAGGAAGCTTCTTGAGGAGCCCTATTTGGCTGATGGAGTCACAACAACGGGTTTCGTTGATTTTAGTAAATGCGAACAATCGACAGAAACAACTTGTTTAATCCCGGATAAACATGTCTTCGTATTGGGTGATAATCGGTCCGGATCCAGGGACTCTCGATATTTTGGCCCCGTAGATGAAGAGAGCGTTGTTGGGCGTGCATTTATAAGAATATGGCCACTTGGTAGCCTAAAACTCCTCTAAGTTCTCTAAGGTTTGCGTCTAATAGCATAGTTGTAGGTAATCTTTAGGTGTGTTTAACATTGGTGGAGGCGAACTCCTTGTAATTTTTTTAGTTATTTTAATTTTCATAGGACCTACGAAACTTCCAGAAGTAGCAAGGGCTATGGGCAAGATTACGTATTCTGTTCGTCAAATGAGCACAAGTTTTCAAGATGAAATGAAACGTTCATTTGACGAGCCAATTGAGGAACTTGCTCGCGAGAAAGGGCATGCGCTAATTGAAGTTGTCGATAAAGATAAGAACGGCGAATCACCTAAGACTGCAAATCTAGATGGTAATGAAAACAAATAAATCAAACCCGATGGGAAGAATGGGAGTTCTAGAGCACTTGACAGAACTTAGAATTCGCATAATTCGAAGTCTTATAGCAGTGCTGATAGGCGCAATTGCCGGTTGGGTCTTGTACCCAGAGATTATAAGTTTTATCCTTGGTCCTTATTGCGAAACTTTAGGAACTGATTGTACGCTTCGCGTTGACGAGCCACTTGAAGGCATAAACACCAGATTTATGGTTTCGACATACGTAGGTCTTGCTTTGGCTGTACCAGTCTGGCTTTGGCAATTCTGGAAATTTGTTAGCCCAGGGTTACACAAAGGAGAGCGGCGGCAAGGACTATTTCTGGTTGGTGGTGGGATTGTATTGTTTGTAGCTGGAACTATGTTGGCATTCCTAACACTTCCGCGGGCACTCGACTTCTTGGTAACGATTGGAGGCACGGATCTGATCACTGAATTCAGAGCCAAAGCCTATATCTCCTTCGTTATCAAAATGATGTTAGCATTCGGACTTGGTTTTCAGTTACCTGTTGTTCTTATAATCCTGCAACGATTAGGAATACTAAGTTACGTCACTCTGAGAAGACAATGGCGATATGCCGTAGTAATTATCGTCGTAGTAGTAGCTGTGCTGACTCCTAGCGGGGACCCTATTTCGCTTTTGGCGTTATCAGTCCCAATGTATCTTCTTTATGAGCTATCTATTTTGTATGGATGGCTTAGGGCTAGGCGCCTAAGGAAAATTTCGGAAGATGTCTAAAGTGAACTCTAATCAGTTGCTTAAAACTTGGAGCAGAGAAGTTCGTCGCCCACGTGATCTGAAAATAGCTGAATCTGATAAACAAATAGCTGAACTATATGAAGCTAAGGAATCAATGATTGGGATCACTGGTGGTAACTTATTTGCTTCACTGGGCGGAAACACCGAGCTAGATTACTCGGCGAGTCCAACTGTTACCTCATGCAGTATTGACATTGGTTGTTTATCAATAGACCATGAATCCTTCTATTTCGCATCTTCTCTTTTAATTCTTAATTTGTTTCGGCCTTGGGCCAGTACAGCGATCGTGAACACACAAGTCATCAATGGGTACCGGTATGCGCCTAAAGCCCATCCTGGAGATGGGTTTATGGAAGAAATAGATTCAAATCTTGTTATACGACAAGCAGTACTTGCTAGGAAAAAATTATTGACTGGTGACCACCTCCCACACCCTCAATTACGTCTTAAGAAAGGGAGAACATTTACTTACAATTTTACTAAAGCAAAAAACCTCATTCTTGACAACAAAAGTATAGGACGCCATAAAGCATTCTCTGTGGAAGTATTTCCGCATGCAATACAAGTTATTGTAGGCTTTTCAAATTAATCCATTGACCCTCCACACTTTTGACCGATTTGCAGCGTAATCTCAAGAGTCGTGAGCGTTTATGTTGCTGAAGAGTGGTCTGATGAAGAAGCCGATGTGCTTCGAAGATACTTTACAAACCTAGATCAACCAGTTTTTGCACTAGTGAATTTACCAGAAGTGGTGAAAGGAGCCTTATTCGCGAGATATAGCCGATCACCCAAAAGTTTGCGACGTCTATTTTTAGAAGAGTTCCTCGGGGACCTAGATATTGCTGGTGATGCGAGTATCGATGCGACCATAGGTTTAGAGCACGCAGAAAAATTGTACCACCGCATTTTCTTTGAATATGGTGATGATTCCGTTGCTCAATTGGGTGGAGTCCATCTCGCTTGTGAGCAAGCATCAAACCTTTTGACGAAGGTACTTGAATGGGGACGCCTCATGAGTTACCTCGAACAGTCAACTAGGTATATTTCGTATGATTCAAGATTCGGTGGGAGATACAGATATTATCGAGATCCTGAAATATTAGAATCTGGGTATGGAGCGAAATATATAGGGGACATGGATAGGTTGTTTGACACCTACGCGGTGCTTGTGCCCCAAATGCAAGACTATGTTCGGTCTCAATTTCCAAAGCACCCTGATGACGGAGATTTCGTTTACAGACAAGCGGTTAAAGCAAAGGCCTTTGACGCCCTTAGGGGTCTTCTCCCTGCCGCATCTTTGTCAAATGTGGGAATATACGGCACTGGGCAAGCATACGAAGCACTGCTGTTGCGCATGCGTTCCCACCCATTACCTGAATCTCGTTTCTACGCAGATCTAATGCTAAAAGAACTACGCAAGGTCATACCTTCCTTCTTAGAGAGGGTAGATAGAGAAGATAGGGGAGTGGTTTGGAGTCGCTACCTTGAGGAGACGCGTGAAGACACAGCAGACGTAGTTGATGCATTATTCCCCGAAGGTTCAGTCGTTGACCCTGCGCCATTAGTTCGTTTAGTGGACTTTGACCCTGAGGGCGAAACAAAGATGATTGCAGCAATGATGTACCCTCATTCAACGATGCCTGAAGAGCAACTTGAGCGGAGAGTATCTGAGATGAATTATGAAGATCGTATGGCTATTGTTCGCGCTTATGTTGGAGATAGGACAAATAGACGCCACAAACCAGGAAGAGCGCTAGAAAGACCTTTTTACAGATTTGATGTTCTCGTTGATTATGGTGCATTCCGTGACCTTCAAAGGCATCGAATGCTTACTATGGATTGGCAGAAATTAAGTCCATACCATGGTTACACTGGATCGCCGTTAGTTCATGCTGCTGGCATGGCGCCGATTTTTGAAGAAGCGATGGAGAGATCAGCTAACCTACACGATCTTCTAGTAGAAGATTTCCCTGATCAAGCAGCGTATGCAGTTAGTTTGGCTTACAAGATCCGGTTTAATATGAATATAAATGCGCGTTCAGCTATGCATATGATTGAGCTTCGCACAACTCCTCAAGGACACCCTTCGTATAGAGAAGTCGGGCAGGAAATGCATCGCTTAATTACTGAGCAAGCAGGCCATCATGTCGTGGCTGAAATGATGAAGTTTGTCGATCATACTGATGAAACTGATCTAGAACGGCTTCAAAGTGAAAGAAATGCAGCAGAAAAAAGAGGGGCAAATAAGTAGAAAGTTTCTAAAAACTTTAATTTGACATGTGTAGTAGCGATATAGGCTCTATAGTCCCGTTGATAGGTGAAACAGTGAGGAAAGATGCCTGCCGATAAGAATTCTGACAAGGAAGAAAGCGACGAAAATATCGATTTGGATGATGTTGATCCAAGTGATGACATTATTGATGGACCTGATGAAGACGATCTCCTTGAGGAAGAAGAGAGTCATCTTGATGAAGAGGATGACGATGATTTCGAAGAGCCAACTTCGCTTGAGAAAGTTGCTGAATCTGAGAGAGAGGAATCGGATTCTGATGAAGTTGAAGCGGACCTGAGTGCGATTCTTCAAGATCGAATATCTGCTGATGATGACGAAGAGGAAGCAGAATCACCGGCGACACCTGAGACAGGAGTTGACGAGGAGCTTGTTTCTGAAAAGGATGACGAAGTTCTATGTTCCAACTGCTTCACGCTTGTTAGTCAAAAAGCAATAGATGGTGAAGATGCTTGCCCAAACTGTGGCGCAGACATTTAATGAGCAGCTCTAGTAAATTCAATGACTGAAACCGCCAGGCTTGCCGACTTAAATGACGAACAATATTTCACTGACTTGTTCACCGCTGCACGCATGGAAATCTCATCTTACAAAGGTTTTGAGCTTTGGAATCAATTGGAATCTGTAGGGAATGTACCTCAAGTTGCTTTTAAAGAGTTTATTGGTGACTCACAGAAAGCGATAGTAATAGGAGAGTATGACAATTATCCTCTTGGCTACATGCTCATTGAGCTTGTAAGCATCGATGATAAATTTGTCACTAATATTCATGAAGTTTTTGTTGATGCCGATGCGCGTGAAGTTGGAATCGGTGAGGCAATAATGGATTTTACGATTGATTGGTCACGTACGAATAGAGCTGCGTTTATTATGGGGCGAACATTTCCTGGTGATAGATCCACTAAGAATTATTTCGAGCGCTTCCGTATTACAGCTCGATTAATACAAGTTTTTAAAGAGTTGTGAAGTTTTAGTTAACTTTATTCTTTGGTCAAAGTAGTGATCCCTGGGAAACGATCTGAATGTTTTTTCAAAATTTTCCCAAATTCTTCATCTATACGTGATGGCAAACTTATTGGTGTTACTTTTAGTCGAATTGGAGAGAAAGCCACTGCCTCGGCAACAATTCCCCATCTTTCTGGGCTGGCTTCGCTATTCAATGCGGCGCTTGCCTGTTGTACAAGTTCCTTTGATATTTCTTCAGGGAGTTGTGTTCCTGCTTTGGGGGGACGAGAACTGAAATTGAGGGCTCTTACAACTTTTCCTTCGTCTAGCGCATCTTTAATAATCTTAATCCACTCTTCTAATTCTTTTTCTATACGTATTTTGAGGCCAGCTTCTAATTTTTCTTTAAGAGAAATAGCTTCTGGAGATTTAGCGAAGTTTGATGATGCCGCTACAACAGATCGGAAGTCCTGAAGATCTATAGAACCAATATTTTCATTAATAGCTTCCGCTTTATCTAACCATTCAGCACTTTTGATTCCACGAGTAAGTTCTTCAGCAAAAGCAAGGATAGGTTCATCAAAACCATCCGGTAAATCCATAAGCTTTAGTTTCTGTCTGAGTTTAGGAATTGAGCCGCTCATAACTTCTTTTGCTAAAGGACGGTGTAATTCTGGTAAAGCATTAATAAAATTTTTACGATTTTTACGCTTCGCTTTTAATCGTTTACCTCTTGGCGGTTGAAAAGACTTAGGTCGCCTAGTTGAAGTTTTTCTAGTTTTCCTATCCGATCGTCGATCTGTCTTTCCTCTTGGTTTGCTAGGTTTTCTATCGCCTTTGCTGCGGTCATTTCGCTTTCGCTTCTTTTTGGATACCAAAGAAGTTGTTACTCCAGCTTCAGATTTAGCGGATCCAATGATTTCAATCCT
>PAQG01000025.1 GCA_002709645.1 Acidimicrobiaceae bacterium | reverse complement strand
TTACATTTCCTGCGTCAACTTCTTCTTGGGATGTGACTCCGAGAATGCCTCCAAAGTGGTCAAGGTGACTGTGTGTGTAGATAATTGAATGTACAGGTCGCTCCCCTAATGTTTCATTAGCGAGGTTAAGACATGCTTCTGCCGTGGAGCTGGTCGTGAGCGGGTCAATGATGAGCCACCCATTCGGGGTCTCCATAAAAGTAATGTTTGATATGTCGTAGCCTCTTGCTTGCCATACCCCTTCAGCGACTTTGAAAAGCCCATGTACGGCATTTAGTTTTCCTTGCCGCCATAGTCCTGGGTGGACTGTTTCGGGTGCGGGTTTACCTTGGCGGAGGAAGTCATGAGATGCTGTATCCCAAACAGCTCTTCCATCAAGTTCGATTCGCCCTGTTTCATGGGTAGCGATGAGACCTTTTTGCGCACGTTCAAAATCGCTGAGATCATCAAAACTTATGAGTACCCCAGCGCTCTGATTAGCTTCAATAGTGTGGGTCGTTGCTGGTTTCGCAAGTGGATCATCCATCTATTTGGTATAGCCGGAGGAAGTTAACTATCCAAATTCGGTGTTTACTCAGGTTGGGTAAGGATAAGGCCGCTGGTCGGTACCGCTGTGCCGGCTGTGACGAGTACGTTTTCAACGTCAGGGACTTGGTTTACGGATGTTCCACGGATCTGGCGAACTCCTTCGGCGATTCCGTTCATTCCATGAATGTATGCTTCTCCGAGTTGTCCTCCGTTAGTGTTAATTGGGAGTTGTCCTCCAATTTCAATATTTCCGTCTTTTATGAAATCCTTTGCTTCTCCTCGTTCACAAAAGCCGAATTCTTCGAATTGTGGAAGAGCGAGTGGTGTGAAGTGATCGTAGATGGTAGCTGTTTGGATGTCTTTTGGGCCGAGGCCAGTTGCGTCCCATAGCTGCCGGGCAACGACACCCATTTCAGGTATTCCGGTAATGTCATCTCGGTAGTAGGATTTCATCATATGTTGGTCTTTGGCAACACCTTGGGCTGCAGCCGCTATAACGGCCGGTTTTTGTTTTAGATCTTTGGCTTTCTCTAATGTTGTGACGATCATTGCTTGTCCCCCATCGCTTTCTTGGCAGCAGTCAAGAAGGTGGAGAGGTTCAACGATGTACCGGCTGTTCTGGTGGTCTTCAAGCGTTATTGGTTTCTCATAGAAGAAAGCTGCAGGGTTTGTGGCTGCGTGTTTACGGTCTGTCACTGCAATGGTTCCAAAATCTTCGCTGGTTGCACCGTATTGATGCATGTATCGGGTCGCGTACATTGCAACCCATGATGCTGGTGTAAGTAAGCCGAAGGGGGAACTCCAACTAAAGCTGACATCAAATGCTTCAGGGCTTTGGTGCCTACCTTGAACTCCTTCGCCGAATCGATGCCAGGAGCGCTCATTGAATGCTCTATAAACGAGGACGTAGTCCGCTACTCCTGAATGCACTGCCATCGCAGCTTGTTGGATGACCCCACCTGGCGCTCCTCCCCCGTGATGAATCATGGAAAAAAATGTGAGTTCAGGTATCCCGAGGTTTCGGGCGACTTCGATTTCTGTATTTTTTTCAGCGCTAAATACAGATATGCCATTAATCATGGTCGGATCTATGCCAGCATCTTCACAAGCTTTGAGACTGCATTCAGTTGCGAGTTGCATGGGTGTCCGTCCAGAGTTCTTGGAGAATTCTGTAGCCCCTATCCCTACGATTGCAGTTTCTCTTGCGAAATTCATGACTATCTCCAGTCCCTAAACAGGGAAACCTTCCACTTGAGTGAAATGATATTGTTGTCGAATTGGGTCGTGACCTGCTTTAACGGTAAATGCTTTCCCTGTTCCCTCTTCTAGTGCCGTTTCTATCATGGCTTTCGCCACTTGTTCAGGTTCAAGTAGGTTAGGGTTCGCTGATTCAAGTCGGTCAATTCCCACTAGTGGAGTTGCGACACCACCGGGACAGATAGCGTTGATTGAAATTCCTTGTGTGTGTAAAGCTGGGGCTATTCCCCGCACCCACCCAACTACTGCATGTTTGGTTGCTGTATAGAAGGGGTCTCGGTTCCACGCAGCAAGCCCAGCAATGGAAGCAGTAGCAATAATCGATCCTCCGTCATTTTCCATCATGAGTTCTGATGCAGCTAATGTTCCAAACACAACAGAGTCAAAATTTATTGCTCTTACTTTTTTATACCGACTGGGATCTAGCTCATCTAGCGTTAAATCGTTTATTTGGAGTTCAATTTTTCTTCCAAGGATTCCTGCATTGAGAAATAACAAGTCAAGCGATCCGAAAAGATCCGAGGCTTTCGCTACGGCCGTTTCGTTAAACTCTTTGTTAGAGATATCGCCTCCAAGTACTTCACAGCCTGTTTCCGCTGCGACTTTTGCTAGGCCTTCTTCATTTAGGTCCACCCCTAGAACATCAAAATTATCTGACACAAGTTGACGAACCAGAGCTGCTCCAATACCTGATGCTGCTCCGGTTACTAAAGCAACTTTCTTTCTTTCTAATCCACCCATAATTTTGCCGTTTCGTTAATTCTTGCACAGAGCAAAAGATCTATTTCTGTTATTCCACCAGCTCGGTGATTTGTTACTGAGATTTTTACCGTATTCCAACTATTGAACCAATCAGGGTGGTGGTCAAGTTCTTCTGCGATCTCCGCTACCTTTTTCATGAAAGTGAAAGCTTCAGAGAAGTCTTTGAACTCAAAGGTTTTTTCTAATGCTGAATCTTTTATGTCCCAATCTAGATTCTCGTATTCGGAGGTTAAGATCTGATCTGTCGCAAGTATCTGTTCCCGGTCAGGCCCTTTCATAGTTTACAAACCTCCGAGATTAACAGAAGTTTCCAGGGAGGATGTCCATTTTTCGTAGCCAGTTTCTTCCAATTCAGTAGCAAGTTTGGCGCTACCAGACTCCACAATTCTACCATTAACGAATATATGGACTTTATCTGGTTTGAGTTCCTCAAGTAGTCGACTGTAATGAGTGATAACTAGAACTCCAAGGTCATCTTCTTTTGTTGCCCTCTCAATGCGACTACTTACAACACGTAGGCCATCGATATCAAGCCCCGAGTCCAATTCATCAAGAATCGCTATCCGAGAGCGAAGCGATATTAGTTGAAGAGTTTCCATGCGCTTCTTTTCCCCTCCGGACATGTCTAGGTTGATTCCCCTCTTTAGATCATTCCCTTCAAGTCCAAGGTTTCGAGATTCCTCTTCTATGGATTTTTGAAAGTCCTCTGGAGCAAGGGATGATTCGTTCATCACATCTTGAAGCGTTACCCCGTCAATTTCTACTGGGTATTGCATAGCGAGAAAGAGACCTAGTTGGGCGCGTTCTGAAGTTCCTAATTTCGTCAAGTCATGCCCATCTAGCGATATGGATCCCTTAGTGACTTCATACCCCGATCGGCCCATCAAGATATAAGCGAGGGTTGATTTACCGGAACCGTTGGGTCCCATTAATGCATGTACTTCGCCTGAACGTATCGTAAGGTTCACACCCTGAAGGATTTCAATTTCTTCTGTTCGTGCGTGAAGGTTTTCAATATGTAGTTCGCTCACGCTGAACCTTTCTCTGGGAGGTGAATAAATAGTGACGTCTGAGTAGTCTCTAACTGGTAGGCCGTGATCGGTCTTGTTGCCGGAAGTGAAATAGCTTCTCCGGTTTTAAGACAGAATTGAGCTCCATGTTTCCAGCACTCAATAGTTAATTCTTCTGTGTCTATAGGTCCATCAGACAATGCGTAGTTTGCATGTGTACACATATCCCCTACTGCATAAATATCTTCATTGATCCGAGTTACTGCGATACGTAATCCTTCGATTTCAACTCTTTTTGCCTTTCCTTCCGGAATGTCATCTATATCGAGTAATTGGACCTTGCGAGTTGACGTCTCATTACTATTGCGCACAACCATCATGGATTCCCTATATCTTGTTTGCCTGAAAGTAAATTTAAAATCCATTCGTTTACTTCCGTAATCGGAAGTTTCTGAACCACTTCGTTTATGAAACCGCGGACAATTAGCTTGTCAACAGTTTCGGATGGAATTCCTCGAGTTTCTAGGTAAAAACGTTGATCATCGTCTACTGGGCTCACGGTAGAGGCATGACTACATCTGACATCATTGTTCTCTATTTCTAGGTTGGGAACAGATTCTGCCAATGTTTGTTCACTTAGTTTTATGGTTCGATTCGTCTGATAGGCATTTGTGCCTGAAGCATCTTTATGCACTCGGATAAGGCCGGTATAGATAGAAGTTGCTTGATCATCAAGAACTCCTTTAAATAAAAGGTTGCTTTGTGTATCTCGTCCGACATGTTCTTGGTAGGTCCGGTAGTCAAGTACTTGTTCTCCGGTCCCGTGGTATATGGCTGAAAGATTTCCAGTTGCCCCTCTCCCAATTAACCGGCAATGGGATTCCAGACGCGCATATCCTCCGCCTATGCCTACAGTTGCGCCATTAAATGTTGCCTGCTGACCAACTGACACATCAAGATTACCTATTTGCCAAACATTTGGGCCGGTGTTCTGAACTTGTTGGTATTTAACGTTTGCGCCGTCTCCGATAGAGATCTTCGTTTCAGGGATAGAGAGGTATCTCAAATTGTCACTATGGAAGATTTCAACTATTGAGACATTAGCTCCATTTTCTATTTCAAAATGCAGCTTGGGAAATGTCATAGCTTGTTCAACAGTCAGGTTGTTATGGATAAATATTGGCTCTTGAACAATCGTGTTACGCGCTACCTTTATAACGATTGGGTCTGGTGAGAGAGCTAGGTTGAGTTGGGAGAAAAAATCAGTTCCAGCTTTGAATTCGAATGGGCTCCTCATCTGAGAGATGTGGAAAATATCGTATTCTTCTGTGTTAGATTTTGAGGTGAGGTAGCCATCGTTTATCTCAACAAAATTCGAAGAGGGTAAGGTATTCTCACTGCTTCTTATAGGAAGGCTTTCTGGTTTGTGATTTAGTAGTTCATAGTCTTCAAGTTTGAGCTTATGAATTGGGCTATATCTCCATTTTTCTTGCTGGCCTGTCGGGAACTTAACTTCTTGAGCAGTTGAGATTGCTTCTTTTCTAATCTCTTTAAGCCAGTTTTCCCCTTCAAGAGAATCTATTAGTTCAAGTGCGTACAATTTTTCCTCGCTAAGTTCACTGTTCCAGCAGTCGAAGTGGCTGGTGTTTAAATCCTATCGTGATAGTGCAAATCCGTGACTGCTAGTGACTCTTTCAAGGGGATGTTTCTCAGTTCTCTTTTTGATGAAGTCTTACCTTCATTAAGAGTTACTATATTCAGGTGCTTCCTTTAGTTTGTATTGATGTTGATGGAACTCTCATAGGTTCGTCCGGGGTTCCTTCGTTAAATGTTATTGAAACCATTAACCGTGCATTATCGCGTGGGCAACAGTTATGTCTTTCAACAGCGCGAGGGGCGATGGGGCCAACTTATAGGTACGCAGAGATGCTAAATCCCAATGGCTGGCATATTTTTCATTCTGGCGGGGCTCTTCTTCATACTGGTTCAGGTGAAGTCGTTGAACATGCTCTCCCTCAAGGAATAGTGGACTTAGCTCTTAAAGTCAGCCAAGAGAACAATTGGGCTCTTGAGTTCTACACCGCAAGAGATTATAGAGTTGCCCCGCTTTTCACGACTCACATTCAGCACCCCACTATGCATCCGAAGCTAGCTGTCGCCCATTCAGAAATGCTGGGAGTAGAACATGTATCTGGTATCCCTTCAGACCTTTCTGATGGAATTGTTCGAGTGCAATTCGTTGTTGGAAAATCATCTGCAAACGAGGTTCAAGAAGCTATGTCTGGCTTTGGAAAACTTACTGCCGCAACTTCTCCCGCATTGCCCGATGTTGCATTTATATCCATTACTGATGAGGGTGTGGACAAGGGCTCTGCTATCTCCTATCTTGCTTCACTATTAGGCTTTGGCCTTTCTAGCGTCATGATGGTCGGTGATGGCCTAAATGATCTAGATGCATTGAACGTAGTTGGCCATCCCGTGGCTATGGGAAATGGGCACGCTGAAGTTATTTCGGTTGGAAAATATATCGTTGGCTCTGTTGAAGACGATGGCCTTTGTGATGCTATTAAGTTGTCTTGGGATCTTTGAACCCTAGCTTTAGCCGACCGACCCCTCCATCTGTAGTTCGATGAGCCTGCTCCACTCAACTGCATATTCCATAGGTAATGTTCTAGTTACAGGTTCAATAAATCCGTTAACAATCATTCCAGTTGCTTGCTCTTCAGTGAGACCTCGACTTGTAAGGTAGAAGAGTTGCTCATCGGCAACCTTTGAAACTGTGGCTTCATGGCCGACAACAGCGTCTTTTGAACCTATCTCCATGTATGGGTAAGTATCACTTATGGAGTCTTCGTCAAGAATGAGGGCATCGCATTGGACGTGACTCTTGCAACCATACGCTTCATCCTCAACGCGGACGAGGCCACGGTAACTAGATCTCCCTCCATTTTTGGAAATTGATTTAGATACGATTTTTGAGGTTGTTTCTGGCGCAGCGTGTGTCATCTTTGCGCCCGCATCTTGGTGTTGCCCTGCTCCAGCATATGCAACGGAAAGAACTTCACCTGAAGCTTTGGGACCCACCATAACTACTGCGGGGTATTTCATGGTAAGACGACTACCGATATTCCCGTCTATCCATTCCATATGGCCTTCAGCCTCTACGATGGCTCTCTTTGTTACAAGGTTAAAAACGTTACTAGACCAATTCTGAATGGTTGTGTAAGTCACTCGGGCTGATTCTTTCACGATAATTTCAACTACTGCAGAATGTAAGGAGTCCGTGCTATACACGGGGGCTGAGCATCCTTCTATGTAATGCACCTTTGATCCTTTGTCAGCGATAATTAAGGTTCTTTCAAATTGCCCCATATTCTCAGCGTTAATGCGGAAATATGCTTGAAGAGGCATTTCGACCTCAACTCCTTCGGGGACATAAATAAACGAACCACCTGACCAAACAGCAGAATTCAAAGCTGAGAACTTATTATCATTTGGTGGAATAACTTTCCCGAAATAAGCCCTTACTATTTCTGGGTATTCGCGCAATGCAGTATCCATATCACAGAAGATCACACCTTGCTGTTCTAGGTCTTCCCGGTTCTTATGATAAACGACCTCTGATTCATATTGAGCCGTTACTCCAGCTAGGTATTTTCGTTCAGCTTCAGGAATTCCCAGTTTTTCATAAGTATCTTTGATTGATTCGGGGACATCGTCCCATTCGTCAACAACAGATTCGCTTGGCTTTATGTAGTAATAAATGTCATCGAAATATATTTCTGACATATCCCCACCCCAATTTGGCATGGGTCGTTTCTCGAATCGTTCAAGTGATTTCACCCGGAAGTCCCTCATCCAATTGGGCTCACCCTTCATCCAGGAAATTTCTCTAACTAGATCCTCATCAAGCCCTTTTGTGGGTTTAAAAACATAATCCTCGTTATCGCTCCAACCAAGTTGGTATTTACTTAGATCAATTTCAGTATTTGCCTCTGCCATAAACTGCCTTAAGTGGAGTTTCTCCTATGTAGATAGTAACAAATCTACCTTTATCAGTATAGAGTTCTTCGTTAAATTCCTAATTTCTTTTCTTATTTCTAATCTATTCTTCGAAGGTCTTTCCGGAACCATTTCGCTCTCGCTACGTAGGATTCTACTCCCAGGGTGATTTCTTCTTGATTCGCAACCCCTTCACGTATTTTCGCTGGGATTCCAAGAGCAAGTGCCCCTGACGGTACGATTGTTCCTCCGGTAACAACAGCGTTAGCGCCGACGAGTGCTCCCTCTTGAACCACCGCGTTGTGAAGAACAACTGACGCAGTGCCAACTAAAGACCCGTCTTCAATTGTGCATCCTTCTAAGTGTGCTAGATGCCCGATAGTGCAATTGTTACCCACGACAGTTTCGTAAATAGGTGTTGTGTGAATAACTGCTCCGTCTTGAATGTTGGTTCTATCCCCAATGGAAATCTTGCCATCATCTCCGCGAAGAACTGCGCAGGCCCAAACGGAAGATTCAGAGCCAATGGTAACGTTTCCGATAACAACTGCTTCTGGGTGAATATACGCTGTTGACGAGATAGTCGGTTCGAGGTCACCTAATGCATATACAGGCATAGAAATTAGCTTTCTGCGAGTTCTGTGAATGAACCATAGCTTCCCCCTAGGAAAAGCAGCGGTCCGTCAGTTTGATTTTCAGAGCCTAATTCCTGCACTATTCCAATGACGATGACATGATCCCCTCCGTCATAAATATCGCCGATTACGCAATCAATCCATGCTGTGCAGTCTTTGATAATTGGTGATCCAGTAATACCTTCTCTCCATTCAATAGCATCAAATGGATCCTTTTCTTTATCAAAAAAACTGTTACTAATTGCGAGTTGTTTTTCGTTAAGAACATTCACACAATAATTCCCGCTAGCGGCGATTCTTTCCCAGGTTTTAGAATTTTTAGCTGGCATAAATTGAACTAGCGGTGGGTCAAGAGACACTGACCCAAAGGAGCCTATTACCATGGCAAACGGGCCATCGCTATCTTGTGCACTTACTAACGTCACCCCCGTTGGGTATTTGCCGAGTACATTTCTAAACTCTGTTCCATCAATGTTGGGATTTCCCATGGCTGTGTTTCCCTTTCATATCTTCGCTGCCAACTCTTAGACGTTACCTCAGAGATCCTGAAGTAGCACCTATCTATGCTCCTCTACTCATGCACTCTTCAGTATCCCTTACCGACTTTACTTCCCCTTTGCGAATTTCAAGAAGAACAAATGAAATGTTAGTCTTTACGAATGGGGATGGGGTCACTTTCTTTAGAAGACGGATACGTAGCATTCGTCAAACAAGATTGCCCGACATGTACTCTGATTGAACCCGTTCTATCACAACTGGCAGAAATAGGGATTCTCAAGACGGTGTATTCCCAAGACAATCCGGATTTTCCTTCGTTGGTGATAACTAAAGATGATTCAGAGCTAGAGCTAAGTTTTAAGCTCAAAATTGAAACTGTTCCAACTCTTCTCAAAGTAAGCAATGGTGAAGAAACTAGCAGAATTGTAGGTTGGCTTAAGCAAGAATGGGAAGATTTCTGCGAAATCAAAGACCTAGGAGTAGATGGAATCAGTGAATTCAGCCCGGGCTGTGGTTCACGAAGTATTGATCCTGACCTCCAACCAATGTTACAGAAAAGATTTGGGTCGGGTCTTGGAAGTAAACTTGTTGAATTTGCCTCAAGTGAGGATGAATTTGAAGCCATGTATGAACTTGGATGGTCGGATGGGTTACCTATAGTTCCCCCTACCGAAAAGCGTGTCCTAAAGATGCTTGAAGGGACTTCTCGATCCGGAGATGAAATAGTGACTCTTGTACCACCGAATCTTGACAACTTAACCGTTGAGAAAATAGCAATCAATGCTGTAATGGCTGGATGTAAACCAGAGTATTTGCCTATTGTTATTACTGCCTTGGAAGCAGCTTGCACTGATGAATTCAACATGCATGGCTTGCTCGCTACTACTATGCCGGTTGGACCTGTGCTGTTTATAAATGGGCCAATCCGAAATGAAATAGGGATGAATTCTGGTATGAATCTACTAGGACAAGGAAATCGGGCAAATAGTACAATCGGTCGGGCCCTTCAATTAACTATCCGTAATGTGGGGGGAGGTAGGCCCGGTGAAATCGACAGAGCGACGCATGGTAGTCCAGCAAAAATAGGTTTATGTTTTGCTGAAGATGAGGAAGGTTCACCTTGGCCTTCATTTTCGCAAGATTTAGGATTTAACGCTGATCAGAACACAGTTACTGTCTTTCCCGGTGAAGGACCAAGAGCGATTGTGGACCAATTGTCAAGATCAGCTGAGGAACTTGCACGAAGTTTAGCGATGGGGCTTCTAGGAAACATGCACCCGAAATTAGTTTTGGGCTTTGATGCGATTTTAGTAATCGGGCCTGAGCATGCCTCTCGATTTGCTGAAGCTGGCTGGTCTAAACAAGAAGTTAATGAGGCGATTATCACCCATACAATTCGCGAAGCTGATTTACTTCTTCGTGATGTTGATGGAGTTGCAGAAGGATTACCTCAAGGTTTCGCTGGTCTACAGTTACCCAAGCTGAGACCTGATGGGGGTTTGCTGATTGTGTATGGTGGTGGAGGTGCAGGTTTATTTTCAACCAGCATCGGTGGCTGGCTTTCTGGACCAAAGGGCAGCCAATATACTACAAGGGAGATTACTTCATGAGCACGAAAGTTTTTGATCCGACTTCAGAACAATTTACTTCCATCGTAGAGAGTCCAGATCGACTTACTTCCCTTGAAGGTGCGACTATTGGTTTACTTGATATAAGTAAACCAAGAGGTGATGTTTTTCTTGATACTTTGGAATCTCTCCTATCAGAAAAGGGAGCTATCCCCAAGCGATACATAAAGCCCACTTTCACTAAACCTGCCCCTGTTGACCTTAGGCATCAGATAGCAACCCAATGCGATGCAGTGATTGAGGCGTTAGCTGATTGAGGTAGTTGCACGACATGCAGTGTGCATGACATTACCGATATTGAAAAGAGAGGAATCCCTGGGGTTATCGTCGCGACTGAAGAGTTTATCTCTGCTGCTGAAGGGCAATCGAAGGCTCTACGGTCATCTCCAGAATGCGTTTTCACTGAACACCCTATTCAGGACAGAACTGACGAAGAGATGGTAATAATCGCTCAGAAAGTTTTTGATCAGCTCCTTGATGCCCTAACGAAGTAGCTTTAAATTAGCTCTTCAGATATTTGGATAGGTCTCCGTGTCTTTCAATTTCTAGCTTTGAGCTACCAAGAAACGCAGCGAAGGCTAAGAGTTCTTTATGTGCAGATTTCCCGACCCTTCCGACCTCTGACCCTTTCTCTGAAAATGCTCCAATGACATGCAACGATTGAGTCTCACGTTTGTTGGCTAAATCAAACCTTGCAACTATCTTGTCGCCAAGAAGGTACGGCATCACATAGTATCCGTATTGTCTTTTTGTTTTGGGTTTGTAGATTTCAAGTTTGTAATTAAAATTGAAGAGCCGTTCCAGCCGTCTCCGATTCCAAACGATCGGATCAAATGGTGTTAGCACGGTTGATGCTTTTATTTCTTTTGGAATTTTAAACGTATGGGGTGCATAACCCTTTCCTCCCCAGCTTTCAACTGCAATTTCTCGGATCTTCCCTGATTCAACAAGTTCATTTAGAAAACGTTTTGTATCGTTGTGGCGAATCCGAAAATAATCAGATACGTCACCTGCTGTCCCCACACCCAAAGCTGCTATTGCAGTAACGAATAGTTTCTTTATTGCAGTTTCCTCGTGAGGTGTAGGAAGTGTAAGAATTTTTTCAGGAACTATTCGAGTCAATAGGTCGTATTTTTTTTCAAAATTTTTCCCTCTTCGGATCCCTACTGCTCCGATACGATATAGCCAATTTAATGCGAGTTGCCCCATTGAGCGACTCCCCCAACCAGTGCTCTCTCTTGGTCTCGGATCTGTTAGATCCTTAGCTTCAAGAGGGCCGCGAAGTTTAACTTCTCGTAGAACCTGTTTTACATACTCAGGATGTTCCATCGCTACTCGATATAAGCCCTTCCATGTCTCACCGCGTTTTGCTCGGGATTTCAGAAAGCGGAAATACGGTTCCATCTGAACAGGGGCGATACTTGCTTCATGGGCCCACAATTCAAACCATTCATCTTTTTGATAAGCAATCCTTTCAAAAAGATCAACATCGTAATTCCCTAATCTTGAGTAGAACGGAATGTATTGACTTCTAATAACGATCGGTACCGCATCTAATTGAACAACCTTCATTGTATCCATCGCCGTTTTTATCTGATGAAGGTTTATTTTTGATCTTGTTGACTGCTTTCCGAAACCTTGTGCGTGTAAAGCCAACCTTCTTGCTTCTGATAATGACAAGGAGTCCATCGCTGGAAACTATCACTTATTTCGGAAGAGAGAATTCCCCTTTATTCTTTTCGGCGACCAACCCTTCATCTATAAGACCCTTTAAGACTTTCTCGCAACGAGTTAGATCATCAGGCCAACCCATGATTTTCCCGACCTCATTTGAAATAACGTTTCTTTCTCGGAGTTTCTCAACAAGCCTTCCTCTTCCTTGCCGGTCTGATCCTTGGAAAGGTTGTGGTTTCTTGGATGCCCCTTTTGGGTTAAAGGATGGGTCCTTGGCTTGAAGATTTTTTGACCATGCGCATGTTTTCTGCAACGGGCATGTATCACAGTTCACTTTTCGAGAGGTGCAGATCGTCGCCCCCAACTCAATCATTGCCTGATTCCATCTCCACCCATCATTCAAAGGAAGATTTTCATCTGCAATGTTTTGGCACTCTTCGTTAGATAGATATTCTCCTGCTTGCCGACATAGAACTCGCCTAACGTTTACATCAACTACCGCTACATTCATGTCAAAAGCGAAAGAAAGAACAGCGCGAGCGGTATATTCCCCGATCCCAGGAAGTGAGCGAAGTTCCATAAGTGAATCTGGGATTGCTCCACCATACCTATCTACTACCAGTTGAGCTGTGGTGTGCAAATTTTTTGCCCGCCGGTTATAACCAAGCCCACTCCATAATTCAATTACTTCGCCGAGCGTACTTTGGCTACAAGCATGAACATCAGGATAACGGTGCAAAAACATTTCATATTTCGAAACCACTCTTTGGGCTTGTGTTTGTTGAAGCATAAATTCACTAACGAGGATTGCCCATGGGTCGCGAGTCCGTCGCCAAGGGAAATCTCTTTGCTCTAACTCCCACCAATTAAATACTCGGTCTCGTGTTTTGCTGTGCATCAACCAAGAACGTAGCCCTAAGATTGCCCTATGACATACTTGCAAGCCCAGAAAACCATATCAAAATTTGGATCACGTTCTGGATTAGTTATTATTGCGGTTCTTTTGGGACTCTGTTCACAGTTGTTCTTACTTGGAAATAACCCTGTTTTTGCTGAGGAAGATACCGGTTCAGACGGGATAAAAGTTTTTCAAAGCGATGATGGAAACAGTATTATTCCGAAACCAGGTTCTGGGACTCCCCCTTCAAGTGCTACAGATAGAGGCGGGGCTCTTCAACTAACTCTTTTAGGCCTTTTAATCTTATTTCCGATTATTGCGATTCTTAGCGTCAGACGCCAAGGTCGCAAATCACTTGGGAAAACTTAGCGGCTACTAATTCTCTCTTATCAGATAACCGTCACTGAACATAGATTTGCAGCTATTGCTGTTTAAATTCCCTATTCAAATGACAATGCGCTAGTTTTTATCTGTGCACGAATCACCTAATCCGAACTCAATTCTAACTTCTTTGAGTGGGCAGTCCTTGCCTTTAAAAAGTTGGGTGACTTCGTTCCACCTTCTTCTTGTCGTGCTTGATCCGTTCACCCATGAAAGTTCATGGATTGTAAAAACTGCTGGAAGAGTTCTAAATAATTTTGCTGGCGCTGATTGCCGAGTCGGATGGGTAGTCGCAGGGACAGAAGATCAAACGAAAAGTTTCTTAGGCCCATGGTGCGATGATCTATTGACTTTCACGGATCCTGATGCAATCTTCATTCAAGATCTTGGCTTTACTGAAGCACCAGGGATAGTTCATATAAATCAGGCACCTAAACTCATTTCCTTCGCTCAAGGGTGGAATCCGAGCGAGTGGCGTGAAGTCGTTTCTGGTGTTGCAGATCAAATGCACTGGTCCAAGCCCGCTATCCCTGAAGTTGGAGACCCAACGCCGTATGCCGGTAGTCCTTTAACAAATAATGATGGGAGCGAGATCATTGCTGGTTCTTTCTCAGGATGCGGAAAGTGCTCAGCCTGCCGCGCTGGCCTTTTTGAGAAGTGCCAACAACAATAAAATACTTTAAGAATTTAAAATGATTATTTCTTTGAGAAACCTATTTCAAGTTTTTTCATCGGCCGTAAAAAGAAACTGAAATTATGAACTTGTTCATCCATTTCACCAATCAGATGAATATTATCCATCCTTTCAAGGATTATAGAAAACGCAGCCAATAATTCTGCCCTTGCAAGTGACGCTCCTAGACAGAAATGGTTCCCGAGCCCAAAGGCTACGTGTTGATTAACGTTTTCTCTCTCAATATCAAATTCGTCTGGCGATTCAAACACTTCCGGGTCTCTGTTAGCAGATGCAAATCTTGGCATTACAGGTGATCCTTCCGGTATTGACGCCCCACCGATATCAACTGGGCAAGCTGTTGCTCTCCACAGTCCAGCAACTGGGCTATCGAAACGTAAGCTTTCTTCAATAAAGTTCTTAAGTAGCGAGGGATCGGCTCGCAATTTTTCCATCTGATCTGGATAGCGCAGAAGTAGCCACATTGATTTTGAGATCGCTGCGGTTGTAGTTTCAAACCCTCCTGTGACGAGTTGATGCATTAAATCCTGTAGTTCTTCCATAGTGAATGCCTCATCATCTTGATGAGCATGCACAATCAAAGAAATTAAATCGTCAGATGGATCTTCCCTCCGTTTCTCAAATTCTCTTGCTAAGTGATGCTGAGCTTCTACTTCTAATTCAGCTTCAATTATTGCCTCTTCAGGCGTTAAAGGTCTTTGAGACATAGCCAACATTGCGTCAGCCCATTTCTTGAATGTTTCGTATTCATGAGCTGGAAGACCGAGTTGCTCACATATGAATATCCCTGGGAGAGGTAGAGCAAATTCGGAAACAAATTCGCAAGAACCACGATCAATGAAATTATCTACCAATTCATGTGTGATTTCTTCAATTCTTGGACGCATTCTCTCTACTGTCCTGTTAGTGAACACTCGACCGAGTAGCTTTCGATAATGCGTATGCTCAGGAGGATCTGTTCTTTGGAGAGTTCTTGCCTTCACCCAACCTTTTTCAGCGAATACTGCGGCATGGGCTTTTGATGCTTCATTTGCTCCTCCAGCTCCTGCTCCTGGCCTGCTAGAAAAGATTGATGGTGTAGTTAGAACTTCACGAACATCTTCATACCGTGTGACCATAAAGAGACCGGTTTCTGGGAGTTTGTACACTGGGCAATTTTGCCTAAGGTCGTTATAAGTTTCAAAGGGGTCATCCTGTATCGCCGGGTCAAGAAAACTCTTTCTTGGGTCGTATTGATCTTCGCTCGCTTCCATAACCCAAGAGCATAGCATTTATAGATTTAATCGTTTATTTGATCTCGCTTATTTAATGTTGTTCAGTGGGGGAAGTAACAAAACGAATGTGGGTACAGAATTGAAAATCAGAATTGGATTAGGTTTAGGAACGAACCCAAAAACTACGGATTCTAAAAGTTTGGGTGAACTTGTTGAGAATCTAGAACGATTACGGTTCGATTCACTGTGGTTTTCAGAGCGAGTCTCTGGTTCAGCCTTAGATCCACTTGTTGTAATGAGTTGGATTGCTGCTAGAACAGAGAAGCTTAAGTTCGGCCCATCCGTTATGGTTCTTCCAGGAAGAAACCCTGTACTCTTAGCAAAATCTTTGGCAAGTCTTGATGTTGTTTCTGATGGGCGCGTCCTTCCAGCATTTGGTTTAGGTGCTGTAAACCTTGGAGAGCATCAAGCTTTCGGAGTTAACAGAGCGGATCGCTCACCATGGTTCAATGAAGCACTTCCGCTGATGAGGCGTCTCTGGGAAGAAGATAGAGTAACTCATCATGGAGGCCGATTTTCCATAGAGCAAGTACGGGTCCTACCAAAACCCATCCAGAAACCACTTGATATTTGGTTGGGTGGTCTCGCCCCTAGTGAACTCCGGAGAGTTGGAAGGTTAGGAGATGGATGGTTACCGAGTTTCTGCACAGCTGAAGATATCGCTGAAGGAATCCCTGTAATTGACGCTCATTCCAAGGAAGCTGGTCGACCAGCAATTGATCGAGAACATTTCGGAGCTCTGATTATTTATACATCAGACGGAAGCATGCCTGAGCCGATTGTGAAAGCAGTACAGGCACGTCGCCCTGACCTGAAAGCGACAGACATCGTTGTCCAAGGACAAGCTGGAATAGAACCACGTATAAGAGAATTCATTGATGCTGGTGCTACTAAATTTATCTTAGTGCCTTACGTTGAGCCGAAAGATTGGGTAATTGAACTTGAATCACTTGCTGTGAATACCCTTCACCTGCAGAGTTAGATTCTCTAATGCCCTAAAGCCTGACTTAGATCGTTTAGCAGATCTTCTGCTGTCTCTATTCCAACTGATAGCCGGATTAATGAATCATCAACTTCAAGGGGGGAGCCTTCTGCAGATAAGTGTGTCATCGCAGCGGGAACTTCAATGAGTGATTCCACTGCCCCTAGTGATTCAGCAAGAGTGAATACTTTCGTTTGACTAACGATTCTTCTTGCTTCCTTTTCCCCACCTTTAACAGTAAAGGAAACCATTCCTCCATATTTTTTCATTTGTTTTTCAGCGATCTTATGAGTCTGATGTGATTCCAAACCCGGATAAAGAACTTCAATCACTTTCTCATGAGTCTTTAGAAAATCAACTATTTTTTCTGCGTTTTCGCAATGCCTATCCATCCTCACAGGAAGTGTTTTTATTCCCCGCAGAAGAAGATAACAATCCCAAGGAGCAGGAACGGCTCCGATCGCATTCTGCAGGAACCCTATCTTCTCATCTAATTCAGCAGAATTCATCGCTATGAAACCGCCAACGACGTCTGAGTGACCTCCGAGATATTTCGTTGCTGAATGAACTACAAAGTCAGCGCCAAGTGAGAGTGGTTGTTGTAAGTACGGAGTAGCGAATGTGTTATCAACTACACACCATGCATTATTTGCGTGAGCTACCGAAGCAAGCATTTCTATGTCAACAACAGATAGAAGAGGATTTGAAGGGGTTTCAGTCCAAAGTATTCGCGTGTTGTCCCTGATCGCGGCTTCAATTTCAGTGGGATTAGCGAGATTGACCGCAGTCCATTCAATATTAAAGCGGGTTAGTACTTTTGAAATAAGCCGAAATGTGCCGCCGTAGGCATCATTGCCCATAACAACATGATCGCCAGGATTCAAAAGCCTTAGAATTGTGTCTTCCGCTGCCATACCGCTAGCGAAAGCTCTGCCGAAATCTCCGCCCTCGAGAGATGCAATGCTTGTCTCTAATGCATCTCGAGTTGGGTTACCAGTTCGGGAATATTCATATCCCCTGTCCTGACCTACTGCATCTTGTTCATAGGTGCTTGTCTGGTATACAGGAACTGTTACCGCACCTGTATGCGGGTCAGGTTCCTGCCCAGCATGGATGGCTAGTGTCTCTATCCCCCATTCAGGATCATTTGCATTTCGTTTCATCTCTACTTGCCCCCTACCTGATCAAGATAGGCGATAATGTCTAAATGTGAAATAATTCCCACTGGTCTCCCATCTTCAAACACTAGAAGTTTGTGACCTTCTTCAAGAATATTTTTCACTTTCGCGATTGACTCCCCTACTCCGGTGATTTGCAGCGGCAACCTCATCAGTTGTGCGCATTCCTGATCTAAGGAATTATCTAGTCCTTTAAGATCAGATCTATTTACTACTCCTTTGACTTCTGCTGCTGACAAAGGAAGTTCGCCTTGGGCGATTATTACTTGGGAAATTGAATGCTCTTCCATGACTGCAATAGCTCTTTCAACGGTATCTTCTGGTTGCAAGTGCACAAGCGGCGAAGTATTAGTTGGCTTCGTTGCTAGGACTTCTCCAACAGTCGGGGCTTCTTTGGTGAGGAAACCGTAGTTTGTCATCCAATCATCATTGAAGATCTTTGAAAGGTACCCTCTTCCTGAATCGGGAAGCAAAACAACCACCATTTCGTCTTCTGTCAGTTCTGAAGCAACCGTTATGGCTGCTTCAACGGCTGTTCCACAAGAACCTCCGATAAGCAAGCCTTCTTTTTGTGATACCTCTCTCGCTCTATGGAATGACTCTGCATCCGTTACAGGAATTACTCGGTCAATTATTGATGGATCGTAAGTTTCTGGCCAAAAATCTTCTCCTACCCCCTCAACTAAGTATGGTCTTCCATCACCGCCGCTATATACCGATCCTTTAGGGTCAGCAGCAATGACTTGAATATCTGGATTCTTTTCTTTCAAGTATTTTCCTACTCCACATAGAGTCCCACCTGTTCCAGCCCCAGCTACAAAATGGGTTACCTTCCCCCCTGTTTGTTCCCAGATTTCTGGACCAGTTGTTGAATAGTGCGAGTTTGGGTTTACCGGATTCGCGTATTGATTTGGTCTGAAAGCATTCGGTGTTTCATTAGCGAGACGCTCAGCGGTTGAATAATACGATCGAGGGTCATCGGGTTCAACATCTACAGGGCAAACTATAACTTCGGCTCCATATGCTCTCAATAAGTCAACTTTTTCTGGGCTAACTTTATCTGTCATCACGAAAATGCAGTCGTATCCTCTTTGTGCTGCAACAATTGCTAATCCAACTCCAGTATTCCCTGAAGTGGGTTCGATTATTGTTGACCCAGGTTTCAGAAGCCCCTCTCGTTCGGCTGCTTTAATCATTTCCAAAGCTGGCCTATCTTTAACGCTTCCACCAGGATTTGTGGTTTCAACTTTTGCTACGACTGGACATGCAATACCCTCTGTGACACGGACGAGACGAACCATTGGGGTTCGTCCAATGAGTTCAAGAACTGAATTTGCTATATCCATGTAAATGACCATAGTGGTCAAGAAAGTCTGCACCACACGTTAGGGAGATTTTGACAGAAAATAAAACATTGCAAAAAGTAACTCCTCTGGGTTCCAGAGAAGGACTTATAGCTATTGAACCTGATAATTGGCGCAAAGAAGCCCTGATTTTAGCTACAGAAAAAGCTGGAGGAACAGTTTGTTCAGCAGACGAGGCAACAGCGCTTATTTGGTCCGCCCCAGAAAATCCCGAATTATTACCTAACTTTGTCAGAGAACAACATGACTGGGTTCAGTTACCCTTCGCTGGAATAGAACCATTCCTAGCCATGCTAGATGAGCGAAGAGTGTGGAGCTGCGGAAAGGGTGTATACGCTTCTGCAGTCGCTGAACATGCATTAGCGATGATCCTTTCGTTAAAACGAGGCCTGGTAAGCTATTCGAAGAGCGAGAACTGGGAGAAACCTTTTGGTAGCAACTTACTGAACTCTCGGGTCCTTATTCTCGGAGGTGGTGGCATAGCCGAGGAATTAATCTCAATGCTAAATCCATTCGGTTGCTCGATCACAGTTATTAGGAAATCGCTTCTTCCCATTTCTGGATGCGATCAAGTGCTTTACTTAGATGACCTTGACGTTGTATTACCCGAAACTGATGTCGTCGTCGTAGCTTTAGCACTTACTAGCGAAACTGAAGGAATCATCAACAGAGAACGTTTAGGCCTCCTTCCCTCACATGCAATAGTCATAAATGTTGCACGTGGCAAGCATATAATCACAACTGATTTAGTTAATGCTTTAAAGAGTAAGGATATTGCTGGGGCTGGGCTTGATGTGACAGACCCAGAACCTCTGCCTGCCGGTCATGATTTGTGGGGGTTCTCAAATTGTTTGATAACACCCCATATTGGCAATACTCCAGAGATGGGAATTGCTCTCCTCGCCCAACGCATTGAGGAAAATGTAGCTAGGTATATCGCCGGTGAGGATTTATTGGGTTGTATTGATATTGGGGCTGGTTACTGATCAGTATTCCCAAGTTTTTTGAAATATCATTTCACCATTATCTTGTTCAAGCACACGAAGAACTCGTCGTAATACAGACTGTGTGCCATCGAAACTAATTAAGCCAGAGACAGCATCAAAAGAATCTAAAGATTTTATTTCTTCAGCAACTGCAACACTGTTTGCAGTACCAGCGGAATTCACAGCATAAATCCAGAGTTTCGCTAGATCTGCTCCTAGAACAAACCGTCCACTGGCTGGGGGGACCCCATCAACAGAAACGAAATTAACTGCTGCGTCGCGAACCTCGGGGAATGGGTCATCATTTGAAGTAGAGGCGAAACTAAGCAGTCGGAAATCCCCTATCCCTGAAATATCTAAAGGTCGGAATGCTGCACTATCCATTGTTAAGCCGGCTATAACTGGAGTGAGCCAGCCTGCCCCTCGAATTCTCTGAAGTGCTAGCGTTCCTACACGGTTGAAAGCACATAAAACGATTGAATCAGCATCCAGAGTTCTTGCGCGATCCCCAGCATTAATAATGTCAGTAGCTGTAACCATATTGATTGCTTTGTCTATGGTTGTCCTTCCCCCTAGAGTTCTCCATCTACTTTTAAACGCACTGCACTCTTGAATAGTTTCAGGTGCAGAATTGTCCCATAATACGCCTACGGTTCTATTTCCTTCATCCCACAAAATATTCGCTAGTTCAACACCATATTTTTGGGCTTGCGTTGTCATGGAAAAAGCTAATTTGTCGACCGCCCCTGTAGCCCATTCTGTTTCAGTGGCGCATGGAGAGATCACTAGAACTTCTGCTTCTTTGGCCCTACGGACAGCTGGCGCTGCATAATCTAACTCACACGTCAGTACAAGAAGCTGTACTCCGGCTTCAATAAGTTTTTTAGCTGCGGCATCTACTACTGATAACCTTGATTCACTATTGACGCGGATAACGGTTACCTGCTTACCCAAAATTCCGCCCGATTCATTGAGTTTGTTTATTTCACCTACAAATGAAACACCTGCTTGCCGGTCATGTGGCGACATCAAATTCTCTTCATCAATGATGACACCCACGACTATGGTGTCTTCCTCCTTGATTCGTTCAACACTGATTTCGTTAGTGTCTTGAAACACTGTTGCATTTTCAATGTCCTTAGTAGTTGTTTCTGCGGAGACCTCCTCTATTACTTCCTGCTCTGCTGAGCAAGCGTATAAAGGGGCCATAAGCAAGAGTGCTACTAGACACCGAGAAAGGGTTCTCATCGAATGCATGCTAGCGAAGTTAATCTTCAGGTAGACGTCAGTCCAGCATCAGATTGCGTTCTTTTCTCGGAGTTGCCCAATGGCATCCCAGTCAAGACCAATTTCTAAAAGAATTTCTTCGGTGTGTTGCCCTAGTTCAGGGGCTTGAACAGAAGGTTTCGCTGGTGTTGCAGACATTTTAATTGGCGAGCCGACTACACGTTTAATTTCTCCGTTTATGTCTTCAAGGTCAACTAAATAATTGTTTTCTAGTACAAGAGGGTCATTAGCTGCTTGCTCATAATCATTAACAGGGGCGTAGCGAACTTCCATATCGTCCAATATCCGCGCCCATTCTCCCGTGGTTTTGGTTTTGAAACCATCGGCGAGAATTTTGAATAATTCCAGCCTGATCTCAGTTGTGTAAATTATTGGAGCAAAGCGCTCATCGTTAATTAGTTCTGGTACTCCTACTGCCTTATAAAATTCTTCTCTCTTATCTGGTAAAACTCCTACAAGAGCTATATGGCCATCAGCAGTTTCGAGAATCCCATAAGCCATTGGTAATAGTGGGTGTCCGGCATTGGAACGACCAGGCACTTCTCCTGTCATGAGGTACGCAGTGTATTCCGATGCTTGAGCATAGATTTGCCCTCCAAGAAGGGAAACATCAATTCTTTGCCCTTTCCCAGTTTCCTGACGGGAAAATAGTGCTGCAAGAATCCCAACTGTCATATTCATGCTCCCGATATGATCAGCGATCGTTGCCCCTACTGGCGTGACAGGCCCCCCGTCAGAACCGGTGGTACTAATGAGTCCTCCTGCTGCTTGTCCAGCTAGATCAGCTCCCTCGCGATTTGCACCTTCTCCTTCTGGGCCAAATGTTGACCCCATTGCATAGATCAATCCTGGGTTACTTTCACTTAGCACTTCGTAACTCAAACCCCATTCTTCAAGAGTCCCAGGTTTGAAATTGGCTACAAGCACATCAGCAGTATCAACAAGTTTGTGGAAGATTTCTGCGCCTTCTTTAACTCGGAGGTCAATTGTGATGCTTCTTTTGCCTCGATTACATGCTTCGAAATACGGAGTTCGTAAATCTTCCATTGATAACGGAATCCATCTAGCCATATCTCCCATTAACGGGAGTTCTACTTTTATTACTTCGGCCCCAAGGTCTGCCAATGTCTGCCCAGCTTGCGGTCCCTGAACCAGTAGGCCAACATCAACGACTCGTATTCCATTTAGTGCACTCATATTATTCCCTTCAAAGATTCAGCTGATTTTGTAACAGTAGAGAAAAAAAAATCCTACAGCAACAAAGTTTGAAGATAATCAAACGGGGTTAAAGGCTGCCACGAGTCGCACATCATCTATGACTTGGGTAACCTCATGAGAGAAACCCGAATTTGGAAGAAGAGGATAATGAGCAAACTTGTTGAAGGTAAAGTAGCGCTAATCACAGGAGCTGCAGGCGGTATTGGTCGTGAACATGCCCTAATGCTTGCATCACACGGAGCCAAAGTTGTTGTGAATGATCTTGGTGGTGACGTGTCTGGTCAAGGTGAAGACCTAACTCAGGCTCAGAAAGTTGTAGAAGAGATTCAGGAAATGGGTGGAGAAGCAGTCGTTAATGGTGGCAATGTCGCTAATTTCAATGATGCTAAAGCGATGGTTGACCAAGCTATTGATACCTATGGTGATCTAAATATTTTAATAAACAATGCCGGTATTCTTCGTGACAGAATGCTTTTCTCTATGTCTGAAGATGACTGGGATGCGATTATGAATGTGCATTTAAAGGGGACCTTTAGCCCTACTCATCACGCATCGGTTTATTGGAGAAACAAAGCCAAAGCAGGCGAGGAAACTTCAGGACGAGTTATCAATACTTCATCACCTTCTGGCATATATGGGAATATCGGTCAGAGCAATTACGGAGCTGCTAAAGCAGGGATAGCGGCTTTTACTGTTATTACTGCTATGGAGCTTGCAAAATACAATGTGACAGTTAATGCCCTGGTTCCTGCCGCATTGTCAAGGATGACTGCGGGACTTATTGGAATGGACAACCTAACAGATGAACAGAAAGAAGCTATGTCTCCTCGTTGGCAGGCCGTAACCGCTGCTTGGCTTTGCAGCGATGAAGCCAGCAACGTAACTGGGAGATTATTTGATGTTCGTGGAGACCAAATAGGGATCTCTGAAGGTTGGGTTTTAGGGCCAACTGGTACACAACCCGATGACCCTCAAGATTTGGGGCCACTTATGGCGGAATTGATGTCTAAAGCGACCCTTAACGCGAATATGGGTGGCATCCCAAGTGGCGGTACTGGAAGACCTGAAAACGAGATATAACCTTATCTCCAATACAACCTGCTATCAGAACAGATAGTTAATTATCTGCAGCTGGGGTGATTACTTCCATTCCAAGTTCTACGGCTGCTGGTATTTGCCTATGGTCAAATGTCAAGTATTTCAAAGGACGTGGAATCCTATCTAATGCCGCTAGGTGTAATGCGTCTACAAGTTTGAGACCAAATTGTGCACCAATCTGAGAAGCGTGGTTGAGGCATCGGCTATCAATCGGAATGACATGGAAAAAATCCCAGTCGTTTCGAAATATTCTTGAAAGTTCTTCATAGTGGGTGGGTGAGACTGCTGCTTGATGGAGAGTTAATAGGATTTCTGTTTTTACAAGTTCAGTAGCGATCCAATAATTACTTTCTCCCATTTCGGATAGTACTAAATCTCTATACTTTCCCGGAAGGTATCTTTGCAGAACCGCTGTTGAATCCAAAGCAATTCGTTCCTTCATCCTCGCATCTCCAGAAGAATTGTCTCAATGGTTACATCGATTGGAAATGACATTTGTGCTGGTTTATTTGTTGAAGAAACTGATGTTGGTTCGTTAACCAAACCAGATGCTACGAGTTGGTCCATGTCTAGTGAACCATTGGGTTCAAGCGGTCCTATTTGGGCAATAGGTTTCCCATCAACGGTTATTATCACCCGTTCCCCATTTTTTGCTCGACGCAAGAACCCTGCGAGTTCCTTGCGTAGAACGCTCATAGAGACTTTGTTGGCCCCATCCATGAAAGCAATCATATTATTTATGTACATACTTGTACAAATCAAGATATGACAGAAGTTTTATTTCCCCATATCATGAGTAATTAAACAAACTATGGAGATTTAAATGAACTTCGCATTTTCAGATGAACAAGAACAATTACGTGAATTCGTCAGGAGTTTCCTTGAGGAAAAATCTGATGAGGCAGCTGTCCGAGAACAGATGGAAACAGAAAACGGCTTTGATGCAGATGTCTGGGAACAAATGTGTGAACAGCTTGCCTTACCAGCACTCATAATCCCAGAAGAATACGGAGGCCAAGGGTACGGCTATGTTGAGTTAATTGTTGTTCTGGAGGAAATGGGTCGATCACTTCTCTGTGCCCCCTATTTCTCAAGTGTGGTACTCGCAGCAAACACGCTCATCCATTCCGGGGACGATAAAGCAAAGTCTGATCTACTTCCACAAATCGCAAGTGGGACGATAGCCACACTTGCCATTACAGAAGAGAACGGGAAGTGGGATGAATCCGGAGTAACCATGCAAGCTTCGGCTTCAGGTGATGGGTACACGCTCGATGGAACAAAAATGTATGTCCTTGATGGAAACAGCGCCAACATTATTCTTGTTGCAGCGAGAACAGATAATGGCGTGAGCCTTTTCCACGTTGATGCGGGAGCGGAAGGACTAACAAGAACATCTCTTGCAACAATGGATCAGACACGTAAACAGTCCAGACTTGATTTCTCAGGTACGCCGGCAACATTGATCGGAAGTGAAGGAAATGGCTGGGAAGTACTTTCCACTGTTCTTGACCTTGCCGCTGTGGCATTAGCCGCAGAGCAGGTAGGCGGAGCCCAAATGTGTTTAGATATGTCTGTTGAATACGCCAAAGTCCGAGTTCAATTTGGACGACCAATTGGATCGTTTCAAGCCATCAAGCACAAATGTGCTGACATGCTACTTGAAGTAGAATCAGCAAAATCAGCAGCATATTATGCTGGGTGGTGCGCAGCAGAAATGAATGACGAACTACCTTCAACAGCGAGTCTTGCTAAGGCATATTGTTCAGAGGCTTATTTCCATGCTGCTGCTGAAAACATTCAGATACACGGCGGAATTGGTTTTACTTGGGAACACCCCGCTCATTTATATTTCAAACGTGCGAAAAGTTCGGAATTGCTCTTCGGTGATCCGACCTACCATAGGGAACTCCTTGCACAAAGAATAGGTCTCTAAACCTGAAACGAGTGCCACCCAGATACAAAATACTGTAAGTTGGGATTATGCGCGTTGCCATCACAGGGGCTACTGGATTCACAGGCGGGCATACTCTTCGTGAACTCTTAAGAGCTGGTCATGAACCTGTAGCACTGATCCGCAGCGAAGAGAAATTGGAGAGAACACGAAACCTTCACGGGCTACCTAAGATTGAGTCCGTGACCGGAGACATAACTGACCGGAGATCTATCAAAAACTTAATCGATGGTTGTGATGCGATCATCCATACTGCGGCTGTGGCAGCTACTAGCAAAAAATCAATTCCTTTAATTAAGGAAACTAACGCTCTTGGGTCAAAGCATGTTCTTGAACTTTCATCAGAAGCGAAATTAGATCCCATTGTTTATGTGTCATCGCAAAGTACGCTTCACCCCCCACCTAGAGGTATTTACACGAATAACTGCCCTATAAGCGATAACCCTCTAGGTGCATACGCCGAATCAAAGGCCGAAGGAGAAGTACTTGCTAGAAGCCTTCAGGAACAAGGTTCGCCTGTCGTAATTGTATGGCCTTCGGGCATTATCGGTCCAGATGATGTTGGCCTTAATGTTGCAGCGAACGGGATATCACGCCTTTTGAAAAGCCCTGTCCTTCCATTGCCACAGAATGGAGGGATACTTATGCATGACGTAAGAGATCTATCTAAGGTACTTTGCCTATGCCTTGAACCAGGTTTAGGGCCTAGGAAGTTCGGGGTTTTTGGGCACTATTTAGATTGGTCTGAGACTGCAAGATTTCTCAACGAAATTACTGGCAGGAAATTGAAAACAATTCGCTTCCCAGATGCAGCCTTCCGGGTTCTTGGCCGTTTGGGAGATTTTCTGGGGAATTTCAATATTAATTTCCCTCTTGATCTATCAACCGCTGAGTTCATGACAACATTGGTACCTGGTGACGATCGTGAGACGAGAAAGGCTCTATCCATAGAGTGGCGACCATTATCAGATAGTTTCAGTGACACGTTAAGATGGCTAGCAAAAAATGATTTCATCTCCGCAGAAAGCATCCCAGCCATAATACGGTCTGCTAATTAGTCGAGATTCTCTGCGTCGACAGTTTCTCTCAAACGTTCTGAAATTTCTGGAATAGTTTTGTTTATCACCGACCATGAAGGGATCAGAGAAGGCTCTTTCAACTTTGACACTTGGACCTCTCCTTCTTTAATGATGACCCTTGAGAAAAGGTCCACAAGCGCCATCTCTTGTTGATTGTCAATAGGGTAACCATTCATCTCCGCATTATGGGAGTAACTCTCAACAAGGTCAGCAGCTACCCCTTTGTAAGTTTCAGTTAGATTATTAAAGAACACTGGTTGCATTTGACCAGTCTCAGCAGACAACTTCGCGAAAATAAGCTTTGAGATATCAGTTGCCATCCTATGCAAACCCTTAGACGGATCATTTTCGGAGACATCCTGATGCTTGTGATTGTAAGAATTCGCGATATCAACCTGGCACACCTGATTCGGAGAAAGCGCTTCAAATACGTCTGCCAATACGCCTATTTCTAGCCCCCAATCAGATGGGATTTGTAAATTTTGGACAATTCCTTTATGGAGTGCGAACTCTCCTGCTAGTGGAAACCGGAAACTTTCTAGGTAATCAACAAATTCATTAGCGCCCATTTCTTGTCGTAACGCTTTAAGTAATGGAGCGACAAGTAAACGCGATACCCTTCCATAAAAACCACTTGAATCAGCTCTGAAATAATAGCCTTTACAAAACTCGTAATTAAAATTGGGATTAGCCACTGGGTAAAGCAGCCTGGTAAGCATTTCTCCTCGGTAACTGAGGATGTCAGCATCATGCAAAGCGAGAATTTGACCTCTCTTTGAAGCAAGGAAGTACCCCATCGCAAACCAGATGTTACTTCCCTTGCCTCGCTCCACTGGGGCTAAGCCCTGCGTCATGAGGTCTTTACGGATTTCGGTCATCCCTGGCCCATCATTCCAAACAATTCGACAATGTGGCTCAAGGTTCCTGCAATGTTTTCTAACAAGATTAAATTGTTCTGCATCAGCATTATCTAAACCAATAATCACCTCATTGAGATAGCTTATTTTCTCTAACTCAGAGATGATCATCGGCATTGCTGGGCCTTCAAATTCGCTATACAACGCAGGGATGACCAATGATATTGGTTGATCATTTGACCACGCAGTCAGATCCTCCTCTAAATACGTCGGAGGGTGGCCTGATAGGTCATGGAATGTAGTGATGACTCCATTTTGGAAATAGTCGCCCATGTGTTCCTTTAATTAGATCGCTTAAGTGTCGCACAAAGTAAGAGCACTTCTACAAGTAGACAGGAGGAATCTTCTTGTTAAAGATTCCAGTTAATAGGTTCTACACCAGCTTTACCTAACGCTTCATTGCTCTTACTGAAAGGGCGACTACCCAAGAAACCTCTATGGGCACTTAGTGGTGAGGGATGGGCAGATTCAATAACGACATGTTTTTGCAGATCTATCAATTGCTTCTTTCTGCGAGCGGAAGCTCCCCAAAGAATAAAGACAACTCTTTCGCTTTTCTTGTTAACCTCCCTAATAATTTGATCAGTAAAGATCTCCCATCCTTTCCCCTGATGGGAACCAGCTTCATTCTGCCGAACCGTCAAGGTGGCATTCAGCAATAGAACGCCTTCTTTTGCCCATGGCGTAAGATCACCGTCTTTCGGATGAGGAACCCCAAGGTCTCCTTCCAATTCTTTGAAGATATTTCTTAGGGAAGGCGGAGAAGGTGTTCCTGCCTCTACCGAGAAACAAAGACCGTTTGCTTGCCCATGGCCATGATACGGATCTTGCCCAAGTATTAATACTTTCACGTTTCTGTATGAGGTTAAATCAAATGCTGCAAATACTTGTAATTTTGGTGGGTACACATCGTAGCTAGCTCTTTCCTGATATAGAAATCTTTGAAGATCGCTCCAGTAGTCTTTCTTTGACTCGTTTTTAAGTATTGATTTCCAATCGGTTTCCACTTTAGAGAATCTAGTTGAAATCAACATACAAAAGCCCAGTAGCTGACTGATGGACGATTCAAGCGATTTTGCTGCAGTTGCGTATTTGTGACGTGCGTTCTGCCTAGATAGCATGCCCAGATGGGCAATGAACTTGATTCTCTCATCGCTGGAACGAAAATTCCCTATGGCGGTAACAAAGTTGCGGTAGTTACTGATGAGATCGCTTCGGCTTTTCAGAAAGGCGATCACCTTATAGTGGTGCAAACAACCGGTGACCTTCTCCACATTCCATCGCATGTGTGGGATTTATCTTCCCAGGCCGTTGGAGACGCATATTCCGCATTTCTTAAAATGGGGGCGATCTCCGATGAAACTATTTCTAATTTCTACTCTATTTTCTCAAATCACCTTACGAGCGATGACTCGTTCAACGAAATAGCTAAGGCGAATGCAGAGGATGTTGAACTAGCAAAATCCAAAGGACGTTCTACCACGCGGCTAGTTCTTTCGGAGAAAATGCGCGAAGACATGATTGCTGGCTTGCAACTCTGGGAGAATGTGCCCCCGCAAAGAGGTAAAAGCATAGAAAAAATTGAGCATGAAGGGTGGAGCGTTGATCTAATTTCTGCTGGGCTAGGAGTCGTTGGTTTTATTTTTGAAGGCAGGCCAAATGTTTTCGCTGATGCGACTGGAGTTCTCCGGTCTGGAAACACTGTAGTTTTTAGGATTGGTTCCGATGCGTTACGAACTGCGAATGCCATTGTTGAATATGCTCTGAACCCAGCTATTACTGAATCAGGTTTACCAGAAGGAGCGGTAAGCCTTGTCAATAGCTCCGAACGGTCGGCGGGTTATGCCATGTTCTCTGATGAACGATTAGCCTTAGCTGTTGCCCGAGGGTCGGGCCCAGCGGTAGCCCAATTAGGCTCTGTAGCGAGACAAGCGGGGATACCTGTTAGTCTTCACGGAACAGGTGGGGCATGGATTATTGCTGGGAATAGTGCCGAACCAAAGAAATTCTCAAGCGCTGTTTCCAACTCGCTTGATAGAAAAGTTTGCAACACTCTTAATACTTGCTGCATAATCTCGGAACTAGCACCTCAGTTGGTTCCGGAATTCCTAAACGCCATGAAAGAAGCAAGTGACCTTCGGAATGCGAATCCAAAATTGCATGTCACTGAAAGTGCAGTCGAGTACATTCCTGATAACTGGTTTGCTGAGACTTTAATTGAGCGAGCAGAAGGTCCAGTGCCAGAAAAACAGACTGAAATCATTCAGTTGGAGGACATTGGTAGGGAGTGGGAGTGGGAGAACTCGCCTGAAGTGACGCTCGTGGTGGTAAAGGATGTGAATGAAGCAGTTAGGCTTTTCAATGAGTTTTCACCTCAATTTGTAGTAAGCCTTATAGCTGAAGATGCTGGAGAGCAAAAAGCTTTCTTTGAAGATGTAAATGCTCCTTTTATCGGGAATGGATTCACAAGGTGGGTTGATGGGCAATA